>JAUIHE010000067.1 GCA_030432195.1 Alphaproteobacteria bacterium | reverse complement strand
GGGGAACGTTTCGCGACAAGGTGTCGGACAACTTCCGCATTATGTCACACGGCAGCTTCCGGATTTTGGAGTGACGGCGGTATAAGGAACAAGCCGCGCCTCTCGAATCCCGATGCTCCGCAGCAAGCGAGCAACACCCCTCAAGGCGCAGTGCAACGGCGAATCACCACGGCATGCGACATAATCCTACGACGATTGAACAGCTCTACGCATTACATTTTTGGTAAAATTTGTTTTCCAAGCTCGCGACAAATCGCCACAAACAAACGGCGATTCCGGCGCCCAGCTCGCGTGTCATGGCGCGATTTTACCACGGATCTCCACGCTATCCAGCCGTAGCGATTCTTGGATTATTTTATTATGTTTCAATTCTATAGCAAGACTTTTTTGGATCTCACCATGACAAAGCACAGCGCCTGAAACACCCATAGGGAAACTTGACCAATATGGGTAAAATGAAATGTCCAAATTATCAGTACATGCCCATTTCAGG
This sequence comes from Alphaproteobacteria bacterium, assembly GCA_030432195.1. Classification (GTDB taxonomy): domain Bacteria; phylum Pseudomonadota; class Alphaproteobacteria; order UBA7985; family JAUIBT01; genus JAUIBT01. The sequence goes on along the minus strand of JAUIHE010000067.1, from coordinate 15,035 downwards.
GCTAGACCAAAGCGTCAAATCAGGTAAACAGGGTCACAAGCCTGCCCAGGCGGCTCAGTAATTCGCGTAAGGCGGTTGCATGGGCGCGCGCATACTGGTAGGCGAATAAGCATGTCATTCAAGCATAGAAGTGATGCGTTCGGCGCATGCCTCACGCAATGACATCAAAGGCATAACACTCTTAGGAGAGACAATCATGCAACGTCGTGATTTCCTTAAAAAGGCAACTTTGGGCGCAGTAGCGGGTGTCGCTGGCGCATCAACTTTGGCGGCTCCTGCCCTGGCTGGCAGCCACGGCAAGACCCTGACCATGGTTACAACATGGGGCCGCGGCCTGGCTGGCGTACACGACGCTGCCCAGCGTTTCGTGGACAACATTAACGGTGCAGACGCTGGTTTGACCATCGAATTGAAAGCAGCGGGTGAGCTGGTAGGCGCATTCGACGTGTTCGACGCTGTTGAATCCGGCCAGGCTGACATTTGGCACGGTGCGCCTTACTACTTCGTTGGTAAGCACCCAGGCTTCGGCTTCTTCACCTCCGTTCCCTTCGGCATGACCGCAACCGAATACAACATTTGGTTCGATCACATGGGCGGCAAAGAGCTGTCTGACGAGCTGTTCGGTGAGTTCGGCCAGATCGGCCTGCCCGCTGGTAACACTGGCCTGCAGGGCGGTGGTTGGTTCCGCGAAGAAATCACTTCGCCTGCCGACTTCCAGGGCTTGAAGTTCCGTATGCCAGGTCTTGGCGGCAAGGTGATTTCTAAGATGGGTGCTTCTGTTCAGAACATCCCCGGCGCGGAAATCTATCAGGCGCTGTCTACCGGCGCGATTGACGGCACCGAGTGGATTGGTCCTTGGGCAGACGAGAAGGTCGGCTTCCAAGAGATCACCAAGCTGTACTACACCGCAGGCATGCACGAGCCCGGCGCATCTTTGATGTCCGTTTTCTCTCTGGATGCTTGGGAAGACTTGACCGACGGTCAGCGCACGGTTTGTACAAACGCAGCAGCTGAGTGTAACCAGTGGAACCTGGGCCAGTTCCAGTCCAACAACGGCGCAGCGCTGAAGCGCCTGATCGCTGCTGGCGTGACACCCAAAGAGTTCAACGAGAGCGTTTGGGACGGCATGGCAACGGCGGCGGCTGAGCTGTACGCTGAGACTCGTGACGGTGGTCTGTTCGACAAGATCCACGACAACTACTTCGAGTCTATGTCAACCCTGTCTGGTTGGCTGTCACTGTCTGAAGGCCAGTACATCGCACAGCGTAACCGCGTTCAGAACGCTGGTCTGGTTGGATAAGGACCGTTCTGGTCGTCGGTCTCCGGCGATGGAACGGCAGGGGCAAGGGTCCGTGGTCGCCACGGGTCCTTCGCCTCGCCTCACGACGCTTGAGGGCGGCGCGCCAGCTTTTCGGTCGGCGTTCCCGCCCTTTTTCATAGGTGCAGGGGCTCTAGCGGCCCAAGGGCTAGCAAGTCAGCCAGAGCTAGCGATCGCGCCTTCTTCGGGGTCGGTTCTTTAAACGATTGCCGCCCTAGAAACAGATAATTGGGCAAACACAAACAACAGGCAACGGTATGGAAGATGCAGGTTTGCTGGCCGGACTGAGCTGGTTTATCTCGGCTCTGCTAGACGGCACCTTGTGGAGCAACAAGGGATTTTGGAGCGGCGTGATGCGCGCCGGTGTCTCCTGGACAGTACTCTACGGCTATATTGCCATCGTTGTAGCGCTCCTGGCCGCTACGTTGGTTTCAAGCCGCATCGGCGAGCGGACACGCGGCGTCATCGATTCATTCAGCAGCAAAATCGGGCGCTTCGTTTGCTGGTTTGCCCTCGTCATGGTCGTGCAGCAAATTTTGGTTGTGATGATGCAAGCCATCTTCAAAACGCCGATCATGTCCGTCGCACCGTTTGGCGTCGGCATCAACGCTACGCCGCAGTGGTTCGGCGAAGAATTGCGGCTCTATAATGCCCTGCTGATCGCCCTAGGTTCGGCCTTCACCTTCCTGCAAGGCGGCCACGTTCGCGTGGATCTGATCTATGGCGGCGTATCCTTCCGAGCCAAGCGTATCATTGACCTCGTCGGCTCTCTCTTCCTGATGACGCCGTTGATGATGACTATTTACTTCTTCTCCTGGGGCTTCATGTGGCGCTCGATCGCCAGCTCTAGCGCCAACCCATACCGCGATTCCTACAAGTGGCGCGGCTGGCAACTGGAGGCCTCAACCAACCCTTCAGGCTTCAACGAAGTCTATCTTTACAAAATTCTGATCCTGATTTTTGCGGTTCTCATGTTGCTGCAGGCGCTCTCTATGGCACTGCGCTGCATCCAGGAACTAAAAGAGGGCGAGCCCGAAGGCGGCGACCCCCAGATTATCCAGCACTAAGAGGGCGAACGCAGCATGCTATTTGGACTAAGCGGCGTAGAAATCGCCATTCTAATTGTATTCGCCTGCTTGATTGTGGGCATTATGTCAGGCTTCCCCGTTGCCTACGCCTTGGGCGGCTCGGCACTGGTATCTTTCACCATCATCGTTTTCTTAAACCAAAACGGGTTTTTGCTAACAGAAGCGGGCAATCCCATTATCGACCCTGGGCGGGAATGGAAGGCCTTTACCGTCTATCCAGGCTCGGCGGTCTCCAACATGTTCTCGCGAATATTCGGAGGATCGGACGTTGACGTTCTGTTGGCCGTGCCTCTGTTCGTCTTCATGGGCATCACCCTGGAACGCTCGCACATTGCCGATGATTTGCTGACCACTATGGCCAAGGTCTTTGGCCCCCTTCCCGGCGGTCTGGCGGTTGGCCGCCTCAACTGGTATTGTTGGCGCGACCGTCGTGACCATGGGCCTCCTATCTTTGCCGACCATGCTCAATAAAGGCTATTCACCGGCGCTAGCGACCGGTACCATCTGTGCGTCTGGCACCTTGGGCCAGATCATCCCGCCGTCTATTGTTTTGGTACTGTTGGGCCAGCAAGTGGGCGAATACTATTCTGAAGCTCACCCGGGAACCGTCGTTTCGGTCGGCACGCTGTTCAAGGCCGCGATCCTGCCCGGCATTATGCTGGTGGGGCTCTATATCGCCTACATCATGTGGGTAGCGCTCACCAAGCCTGAGATGGCGCCAGCCGTCCACGATGAGGACGCCGAAGCCGATCCTGCGATCGCCCATTTTGGCGGCGTCAAGCGCTTCTTGCTCATGTTGTTCTTGCCGATCATTGGCATCTTTGCAGCTTGGGTCATCCTTGGCATGATTGGCCTGACCGGTCCGCAAGCACCGCGCCCCGGTGTCGAGGTTACAGATTTCATTGCACCCGCCATTTCGCCCTCCATCATGGCGCTGTTGGTGTTGGTCAGTGTCATATTCTGGCTGCGCTATGCCTTGTTCCCCTTGGCGCCAATGCGCCCACTGTTGATGGGTTGGTTCGGTCTGTTGCTGGTGGCTTTGGTCTCCATCTTTGTCGTCAATCCCAGCATGTCGCCGTCGGCGGCAACCATTTGGTACGCTATACCGGCCTACTTCATGGTTCGCGGTCTGGCCCACGCGGCCAAGCAACTGCAAAACAACGATGTTATCCGTGTTGCCTTCCCGCCAATCGTCTTGATCGTCGCGGTGTTGGGCTCCATTCTGGGCGGGGTCACCAACCCGACCGCGGCGGCTGGTTTGGGTGCGGGCGGCGCGATCATGTTGGCCGCAACCCGCCAGCTTAAGCCGGTTCAGGCCTCTTGGCCGATCCTCTGGTCTGCCTATGGCATCGTGATTTTGTTGCTGATTTCCAACAACTTCGACATCCGTTTGCTAGAAGCCATGAGCGCCGAGAACTCCTTGGCCTATATGGTGGCTTTCATTCTGTTCCACCTGGCTTTTGCGGGTCTTCTATACTGTATCTACATCTTATGGGTCGCTCACACCCGCCGCGGCAAGCCGGTCGTCTATGAGATCTCTGTTGAGACCATGAAAATCACCTCAATGGTTTTTGTGATCTTGATTGGCTCGATCATGCTTAACTTGGTGCTCAAGTCCTTTGGCGGTGACCACTACATTCAAGAAGTGCTGCGCAGCTTTGAAAATGAGCGCTCGGTCTTGCTGCTTGTCTTGGTGGTGATCTTCATCATGGGCTTCATGTTGGACTTCTTGGAGATCATTTATATTGTGATCCCCATTGTCGGCCCGGTCATCTATGGCGGAGACATGGATCCCAAATGGGTCACTATCTTGATTGCGGTCAACCTTCAGACCTCGTTCTTGACCCCGCCCTTTGGCTTCGCGCTCTTCTACCTGCGGGGCGTCGCGCCGCCATCGGTTACCACGCTGCACATCTATCGTGGGGTGGCGCCCTTCGTGCTCATTCAGGTTCTGGCCCTGGCCATCCTGTGGTTCATCGAGCCCATTACCACCTTCTTGCCGAACCTGCTGCCTGAAGGCGGCTAGGGCCCGGCCCAAAAGCACACTTCCAAAGCCGACCATCAGAGCCTTGGCGGCAAGCGACAAAGACCCCGGGTTGGTAGACCGCCGATCCGGGGCTTTTTTGTCCGCCTTTGGCCCGAACCGCAGGCGTTGATAAGAATCCTGGTCCCGCAGCCTTTCAACGCCCAAGCATTCGCTCTAAGCTCCAACCAAAGTTGACCCAAATCCAGCGCTTGGCCTTGCTTTGTCTCCCACTCGATCTTCCCATACACCGCCCGTGACCCAGGCCAACGCCCGGCAGAAATTCGGTTCCTGGCTGGATGGCGGCCTGCAAATCATGCTGCGCCTTTGCTTTTTGGCGCTGTTGTTTTCTGCCTTGGGGCTCGTCCTGGCCACCTACGCGCAACATCAAAACCAGTGGCTGGGGCATAGCCTGACCTGGTGGCGCGAGCTTGGCTATGGCCTGCACGCCAACCTGCTGTTCTTCGCCGCCATGCTGGCGTTGCAGCAAGATCATCACTTGCGGATCGACCCGCTGTCTAGCCGTCTGTCCCCAATAGCGCGCGGGCGGCTCGACCGTTTGTTCGACTTGGTCTTTGCTTTGCCACTAACGCTTCTGTTGCTGGCGACAGCGCTGCCCTGGGCCTGGCACTCCTGGGCGCGCCTGGAAGGTTCCGCTAGCCCCTCGGGCATTGCCGCGCTCTATGTTTTTAAGGCCTTGCTGGTGCTAGCGGCCGGGCTGGGCCTCGGCTCAACGCTGGTTCGCATTGTTCGGCCCGGGCCAAGGGCTGCGACATGAGCCCTGAAGTCGCTCTCACCATCTTGGTCTTGCTCGCAATCGCAGCCTTGCTGTCCGGCGCCCCAATAGGCTTGGGCCTGAGCGGCGCCGGCCTGGCAACTGTGGGCTTGGCTTGGCTGACCGGGCTTGTGCCCGCCTCTGCCTTGCTTGCCTACCAAGTGCTGCCGGACCGCCTGCTCGATGGCATCGCCTTCAACCCGACTTTGCTTGCCATTCCGCTCTTCTTGCTGATGGGCAGCCTGCTACAGACCTCGGGTTTGATCGAGGATCTATTGCGCCCTCTGGGTCGCCAAAGTCGCGCCCTGCCGCCATCGGTGGTCGCGGTCGGCGGTTTGCTGGGCGCCAGCACCGGCGTGGTCGGCGCCAGTGTCACCGCGCTGGGGCTGCTAACCCTGCCCGCTTTGCTAAAACGCGGTCTGGCCACCAGCGCAGCTGCGGGTCTGGTGGCGGCTGCGGGCGCATTGGGCCAGTTGGTGCCGCCCTCCATCGTGCTGCTGGTCTTGGCCGATCAAATCGGCCAGCTCTACACGACCGCCCAGTACGAGGCCGGCAATTTCGCCCCCGATGTGGTCAGCGCCGGGCAGGTGTTCACCGCCGCCCTGGGACCGGCCTTGGTTTTGATCTTGCTCTATGGTGCCTATGCAGCGCTGGCGCTTCGTCCAATTCCCTCACGCCTGGCGAGCCCAGGTGCGATATCGCCAGGCCAAGGCCACCAGGCCAGGCGAAGACGCCAGCGCGCGCGCGCGCTCTTGGCCTTTTTCGGGCTTACCGGCCTCGCCTTCACCGTGTTGGGCGGCATCTTGCTGGGCTGGTTTCCCCCGTCTGATGCGGCCGTGGTCGGGGTGGTCCTCGCCAGCCTGCTCGCGGCGTTTCGCCGGGGCACCAAGGCGCAACGGATCGTGTTGGCGCTTGCAATGGCCGCCGGCGCGATCGCCTGGGGCCTTTTGGACATCAAGCTCTATGCAGGCCTGGCCTTGCTAGCGCTGGCCTGGCTTATCTTGTATCGGCGGGGTTTGGCCGCTGCTGCCCTGGACCGGGCCATTCGCCTGACCGGCGTGATCTTTTTCATTCTGTTGGGTGCAGCGGTTTACGCGATCAGCTTGAAGATCATCGGGGGCGATCAGGTCGTGCAAGCCAGCCTGACGCCGCTCTTGGAGCGCGACCCCAGACTGCTGCTCGCCGCACTGTTGGGCCTGATGTTCTTGATGGGCTTCTTTTTTGAATTCTTAGAGATCGTGGTCATCTTGCTGCCCGCGGTCGGACCCGTGCTGTTTGCCAGCCCCCTAGATCCGCTTTGGGTTGCGGTGCTAATGGCGCTTGTTCTGCAAACCTCGTTCTTGACGCCGCCCTTTGGCGTCGCGCTGTTCTATCTCAAAGCGGTGGCGCCCAAGTCCGTAACGACCCTCGCGCTCTATCGAGGCGTTTGGCCCTTTGTGGCGTTGCAGGGGCTGGTGATCGCTTTGGTCTGGTATTGGCCAGCGCTCGTCCTGCGCTAACCTAGCCCCGGCTGGGTTTCCAGGTTAGGCGACCAAGCGCTCGGCCTGATTGAGATCCAAGCTTACAAGGGTAGACACGCCGCGCTCCTGCATGGTGACACCGAACAAACGATCCATGCGTGCCATAGACACCGGGTGGTGGGTCACGACCAAAAAGCGCGTACCGGTGGTCTCAGCCAGGCGACGAACGATCTTGCAAAAGCGCTCAACGTTGGCTTCATCCAAGGGCGCGTCCACCTCGTCCAAAACGCAAATCGGTGCGGGATTGACCAAAAACACCGCAAACAACAAGGAGATGGCGCTCATGGTCTGCTCGCCACCTGACAGCAACGACATGGATTGCAGCTTCTTGCCCGGCGGCTGAGCGAAGACTTCCAGACCGGCTTCCAGCGGGTCGTCGCTCTCGATCAGCTCCAAGCTGGCGCGCCCGCCGCCAAACAATTCGGTAAACAAGTCCTTAAAGCGGGTGTTGATGGCCTCGTAAGCCTCCAAGACGCGCTGTCGAGCCTCCTTATTGAGAGTCGAAATTGTGCGGCGCAGTTTGGCGATGGCCTCTTCCAGCTCGGCCTTTTCCTGCTCATAGTCCTGGGCGTTGGTCTGCAACTCTTCGGCTTCTTGAGCGGCGCGCAGGTTGACCGCACCCAGACCAGCGCGTTGGCCTTTTGCGGTTTCCAAGCGCTGCGCCAAAGCATCGCGCTGCGGCAGACCCTCGGCATCGTTCACGTCCAGCTCGCACTTGGCCAAGATGCCGTCGGGCGTCATGCCGTGGGCTTCCGACAAACGAGACTGCAGGGCCTGACGCTGCTCTCGCGCGCCTTCTGCCAAGGTCTCCGCGCGGATCAGATCGCCTTGCGCGGTCTGTGCTGCTTGTTCAGCCTGCTTCAGCGCGCGCTTGAAGCTATCCAACTCGGCGTCGACATCCTGCAAGGTCTTCGCGGCCAACTGGTGCTGAGCGGCCAGCGTCTGTTCTTGCCCGTTTTGCTGGGTCAAGGCCTCGGTCAACGCGCCTTGGCTCGCCTCCAGGCGGGCGATTTCATCGGTCAAAGCCTGGCAGCGTTGATCGAAAGAGCCCTGTTGCAGTTCAGCGGCTTCCGCGCGTTCACGCCAAATCGTTCTTTCCCGGCCAATGGCGGCCAGGCGTTCTTGCGCGCGCAGTTGAGCTTGCTTGCTGCTCTCGCAGGCCGCGCGCTCTTGGCCCAACCGGCGGCGTAGATCCTGCAAGCCTGCTGAACCGGCACTGATGTCTTGCGCCAAAGCCGAGGTATCCGGCAGCGCATGTACCTTGTCTTCCAGCTCTTGCAGCAAAGCCTGGGCGCGCGCGATCTCTTCGCCCACCTGCTGGGCCTGCGCTTCTAGGCTGGTAAGCTGGCGCTGCTGGCCTTCTTGGGCTTGCTGCAGACGCGCCAAGGCTTGTTCTGCCTGAGACAAAGCGGTCTGCAAGGCCTGGCGCTTGCTGCGAAGTTCCCGCAGCGACTGCGCGCTTTCTTGGCGCTGTGCTTCCGCCTCGCGGCTGGCCTGCTGCGCCTGTTCCCACGTCGACCGAACAGCGGGTAGTTGGGGTTCAAGCTGGGTCAATCGTTCTTGCTGGCGCAATCGTTCGGCGAGGCCAGAATCGGCGGCATTGGGATCGGCAACGAGGCCGTCCCAGCTCACCAACCAGCCGTCACGGGTCACCAGCATTTGCCCGGCGCTCAACTCCGCTTGCAGGATCTGTGCCTGTTCTAGACTGTCAACCAAGCCGACACCTTGAAAGCGGCGGGTTAGTTCCTGCGGCGCTTCAATCGCAGTCAGCAAGGCCGTGGAGCCAGCCGGAGCATGCAAACCTTCCAGGCTCTCCAGACAGCGCCAGCCCCCGGCCCCGGCGTCCTGGGCTGCGCCAAGCGCAGCTTCAGCGCCCAAGACCGCAGCAACCGCAGCGGCCAATTCCGCGGGCGCGCGCAAATTGCGGCTGACCGCTTGGCTTGATAGCTGCCCATTCTGCCCGTTTTTGTTGGCAAAGGGACGCCCTTGCGCGTCCAGTCCCAGCAAGCGTTGCAGGCTGGCAATCTCATTTTCCAAACTGGCCAAGGCCTGCTTGGCACTGTGCGCCTCATCCCGCGCCGTTTGTTCGTTGGCCTGCTCAGCCTCTAGGCGTTCTTCGACGTCGGTCAATCGAGCGGCGACTTGGGACAGTTCTTCGCGGCGCGCCTCGGCCTGCTGTTTGGCTGCTTGCAGACCCTCATCACTCGCCAGGGCATCTTCAATAGCCTGGCGCTTGTCGGCCATTTGGCGGGCTTGCGCTTGGCGCGTCTCCAGGTCGCGACGCGCGCGCTGCAACTGCACCTCTAGACCGGCGGCCTGGCTGGTTAGGGCCGCCTGGCTCTGGCGCTTGGCTTGCAGCGCCTCGTCGGCTTGGCGCAGCGCCTCGGCCAGGGCTCTGGCCTCGCCTTCGTGACGCGCCAACGCTTGCTCAGCCGCCGCCTTTTGCGCGGTTAAGCCTTGCTCTTCCTCGTCCAGGGAAACGCGGGTCTTTCCGGCTTGCTCTAAGATGGCGGTCTCCCGCGCCAGGTCATCCCCCAACTGCTTCTGATTGGTTCGCGCGCTCTCACATTGGGCTTGGGCACGGGCGAGGTCCGCGCGGGTCTGATCGCGCTTGATACGCAGATGCTGCAAGGCTGCCGCCGCGGCTTGCTCTTGCGCACGGCGCGGCGCGATCATGGCCTCCAGCTCCTCAAAGGCCGCGGTCTGGCGCGCGAGCGCGGCTTGGCTCTCGGCGGCCTGCTGTTGACTTTGGGTCAAAGCGCTGGCGGTTTGCTGAACGGCCTGTTGCTGGCCAAGCCAGTCCAAGGCCGCGATTTGCAGATCCAGGCGGCGAATTTCTTCCGATAAGCTGCGGTACTTTTCGGCTTGCCGCGACTGGCGCATCAATTCGCGGCGGCGCGCGCCTAGGTCGGACAGCACTTCATCCAGGCGGCCCAAGTTGGTTTCAGCGCTCTTCAGGCGCAGATTGGCCTCGTGGCGGCGGGTTCGCAGGCCGCCAATCCCGGCCGCTTCTTCCAGCAGCATCCGCCGCTCAGCGGGCTTGGCTGTGATAATAGCGTTGATTTTGCCCTGGCCCACCAGCGAGGTCGAGCTGGCGCCCGACGCGCTGTCGGTGAACAGCAGTTGGACATCGCGCGCACGCACTTCCTGGCCGTTGACGCGGTAGGTTGACCCTCGGTCACGGTCGATCTTTCGGCTCACCACCAGGTCGTCGTAGTGGTTGAAAGCGGACGTCACGCTGCGCTGCTGGTTGTCCAGCGAGATCACCACTTCGGCCAGGTTGCGCGCCGGACGCTTTTCCGTACCCGCAAAGATCACATCCGCCATTTCACCACCGCGCAGGCGCTTGGCGGACGTCTCCCCCATGGCCCAGCGCAACGCTTCGACCAGGTTGGACTTGCCGCAACCATTGGGCCCGACGATGCCGGTCAGACCTGCCTCAATGGGCAGGTCCGTGGCCTCGACGAAGGACTTGAAGCCCTGAATGCGCAATTTGGTGAAATTAATCAAAGCAAACGCTCGTTCTGCTCTTGCTGGCGGATTGACGGGACGGGGTTAGAGCTTGTTGATGAAGCGCGTGATATCACCGATCGACCGGTCGCCGCGATATTGGCGGTTATTAATAAAGATCGTGGGTGTTGAATTAACGCCCAGGCCTTCGGCCTCCTTGCGCGCGGACAGCAACTTTTGTTGCAGCTCTTCATTGGCCACACAGGCGTCGAGCTCAGCTTTGCTGACGCCAAGATCCGCTATGATTTGGTTCGGAATCTTGAAGTAATCGTTGTTGGGATCACTGATCCAAGTCGGCTGCTGCGCGTAGATCTGCTTGACATAAAGCGGCTGCTTTTCGGCGGGAAGGCAGCGGCCCATCACCGCGAGGCGGAAGGCGATATTATCGAGCGGGAAGTCGCGGTAGATGAACTTGACCTTGCCGGTTGCAATCAGCGTATCGACGATGGGTTGGAAATCGGCAGCGTGGAACTTTTGGCAGTGGCCGCAAGTCATCGAGGCGTATTCGGTAATGGTCACCGGCGCGTTGAGATCGCCCAGGATCACGTCGAAATCGTAAAGGCCAGTCCCCAGGCCGCCATCATTGCCGGGGCCAACAAGGCCCGCAGCGGCTGCGGCGGTAATCGTCAATTCGCTGACGTCTGTGCTCGTCGCGGGCGTGCTGACGCTCGCCTCTTCAGAATCGCCACCGCCAAACAGGCTTTTGTGGAAGAAGGCCGAGGCCACACCAGCGCTTGTCGCGGCCAATACCAGGCCTGCCAACAGGGCCACCATCATCTTTTTCATCGTCAACTTTGTCCTTCATTTGTCATGAGCGATGCAAAGACCCGACCCAACACAAGGACACTGTTGTGATCCTTGCAGCCAGACCAGGTTGCAGTCTTAAGGGCCCGACTCCGTGATGCCAAGCCGCGAAATCGCCTATCAACGGCCTGTTGATTTCTGCTTGATAATCGCTTGCAAGCGTGCAAGCCGCACCGCCAATTCGGGGTCCTGGATTTTGTTAGGGGGCAAAGACGACAAATCGACGGCATCGTCATGCAGATCCAGGTCACGTTTGTGTGCGCGCGCGCCTATTTTGACGCGCTCAACGAAGGGCGCCGCCACCTGCCGAAGCTTGATGTTCGAGACGAGATCAAAACCAAAATAGCGATTGACAGCTTGCAGGATTTGCGGGCTAGTTTGTTGTATTTCCAGCACAAAAGCGCGTTGTACCGAAAGCTCCAACACGGCGCCCTGTTTGCTCGCTGATGCCGCGCCGCCCGCAGCTTGAGGCGCCATAAGGCGGGCAGGCCTTGCCCACCGGTCCATCTCCTCACCCACCACCGTTGGCCAGTCGCGGCGCAGGGCAAGCTCATAGCCAGAGCGCCCGCGCATGGCGCGATGGGTCAGTCTTGGCAGGACTTTGGCGACAGGCTTCACCGCAAGTTTTCCCCAACTTATCAGCCACAGGTTGCAAATAACAATCCAGCCTCGCGCAAGCGGGCCTACGCAGTTTGCGGCGCGCTCTCAAACTGCAACGTCGCGCCAGAAGCCGCCAGCGGAGATTGCTGCTGCCCGCTCACAAAATGCAACACAATTGGTTGAATTTCGTGAGAAAGCGGCTTTTGGCCCTAGACTTGCCTTGAACCCGCCCAGATTGGCGGCCACCTCAAACAGGTAGGCAGGCGTGTGGGAGACCACCGGCGCACCGAAAGCATACGACACCAAAAATGTAGGGGATTGGCGCCCAAGCCGACCCGATATCGTCGAGGATCAAACCATGATCGCTTTGAAGCTAGAGCCGAACCAAGAGCGCAGCACCGCCGTCGGCGCACTGATCTATCGCCCTGGACTGGGCCTCTACATTCAAAAGCAGGCCCAAGATCGCGGCCACTATCAGGATAGCTGGGACATGCCTAAGGTCACCATGGCCAAGCACGAGAGCGTCAGCCAAGCGCTCGCGCGGCAGGTGGCCGGCGAAACAGGCTGGACGCTGAAGGACGTAAAGGCTCTGTTGGGCCATCGTGTCTGGAAGGACCAAGAAGCGGACAACGCTGTCTGGTCGCAAGGTTGGGTCGATGAATACGATTTTTTGGTGACGGTCGAAGAAGAGGCCGCCGCGCCCAGCCGCCAAAGCCCTGAAATCAAGGGTTGGCAATGGCTGACCCGCGACAGCCTCAAGGAGCTGGCCCGCTCTGATAAGCGCCATGTGCATGACATGGTTAAGAGCGCGATGGACTACCTAGGCCTTTAGTCACACGGCCCCTGATCTCTAGACGAGCCTTCTTTACTTCCAAATCACTAGCGCTAGGATCTGCATCCTTTTCCAGGCTGCTTGTGATTGCAAGCAATTGCCAAGCTCATCGAAATCGCGTGCCCGCCGTAAGCCAACATCAATCTGCTCTACTTGACTGGTACGACCAGCATGCGCGTCGCCTACCCTGGCGCTATGCACCGGGACAGCCCGCAGATGCCTATCGCGTTTGGCTTTCTGAGGTCATGCTTCAGCAGACCACGGTCGCCAGCGTCATTCCCTATTTTCTGAGCTTTACCGAGCGCTGGCCGACGGTTGAAGCCTTGGCCCTGGCGCCGCTTGAGGATCTGTTGGAGGCCTGGGCGGGGCTTGGCTACTACGCGCGCGCGCGAAACCTGCACGCCTGCGCACGCACGGTCAGCTTAGATCACGGCGGCCAATTCCCCAGCGACTTGAACGCCTTGCGCGCGCTGCCTGGCGTCGGCGACTACACCGCTGCTGCAATCCGGGCGGTCGCCTTTGGCCTGCCCGCCGTCGTCGTAGACGGCAATATTGAGCGCATTATGAGTCGCTTGGCGCGCATCGAAGCGCCCCTGCCCAAGGGCAAAGTCGCCATCCGCGCCGAGGCCGCCCGCAGAGCGCCTGACCAACGTTGCGGGGATTACGCCCAGGCCCTGATGGACTTAGGCGCGAGCATTTGTCTGCCCAAAGCCCCGCGCTGCGCAGCCTGTCCGCTGGCGTTCGAATGCCTGGCCTTGCGCGATGGTGGCCCCGAGCTGGCCGCTCAATATCCGCGCAAGCTGCCAAAGAAAGCCAAGCCGACCCGTCACGGTGCCGCGCTTTGGCTCAGCGATGCCCAAGGCCGCGTTTTTATCCGCCGGCGGTCCGAAAAAGGCCTGTTGGCCTCTATGCTGGAAATTCCGTCGACGGACTGGTGCTCCAGTGACCAGCCCCTTGCGGCGCCGGACTGGTTGGGCCTGGATTGGCAACGGCAAGACGCTGAAGTGCGCCACACCTTTACCCACTTTCATTTGAGATTGACGCTCTACTCTGCGCGGCTGCCTCGCGGTGGAGACGCGGCCTTGCAGGCGACCTTGAGCCAAGAGCGCGACGCCCGCTGGGTCGCACCCGAACTGTTGGGCGAACTGGGCCTGCCGACCCTGATGCGCAAGATTGCCATTGCTGCGGAGTTGGCTGACGGCCCTGGTTGACGGCCCTGGTTGACGGCCCTGGTTGACGGCCCTTGCTGACAGCCAGAGCCCGAGCCATGCAGCGCTGATCTGTCAGTCTGATTTGTTCTTCCTAATACGATCAAAAAATACTTGTACTATCATAGTAATTGGCGGGAGAATTAGGAAATAATGCCAATTGGCTAACTCCTGGAAACGGGAAAAAGCGGTCAAGGCGGCTATTCCCAGTATCATCGTTACGGCCATTTGTAAGAAGAACATATCGGTCTCAAGATTTTATCTTAGGGTTACGCGGAAGAGCAGCTGCTCTTCCGCTTCTTGTTCTAACTAAAGATGGGGGCTTATTGTGTTTCCCATAAGATCGACCCGAGGGGATTTATTGGGCAAGCCAGGCTCGACATACGGGACCATAAGATTGCCTGCTGAATCGCAACCCCAAGCGCCGAGGGCGGTTCCAAGAACAGTGCCTATTCCACCGCCGACAACACCAAATCGCGCTCCCGAAGCGCCGCCCAGAAAGCCTGCTGCAGCGACGCAGGACTCTCGCGCCATTCGTCCTCCCTGGGTTTCGGGCGTGTATAATGGTCTAAATTTCCGATAACCACGACTGGTTTTTTGCCAAGCTTTACCCGGGGCCACTGACGAAATAGTTCCGGGCGTAACGGTCCCGGGTGTGCGCAGATGTGCAGGGGCAGCGAGCTGCTGCTCAAAGGCGGGTGCGCGCCAGGAATGAGGCTTTAGTGTCGGCTCCGGTTTGCCAAAAATGAATCGTTTGACCGCTTCACCTCTGGGGCCAGGTCGCGCGAAAGGTTTAGCTGGGTTGTAAGCACCGACAGCCAAAGGTTGGATGGTCGAAGGGCGCGGCCTTAAGGGATACTTCATCGTCACGGGCAGACCCCTTAGTTGATGTTGGGTCAGGTTTATACGTTTGTTCCATATATGTTCTATCTTTTACTCGCAAAATATGCAACACTTAAATTTGCCCGAAATGAGTTTTCGGCATGATCTTCCCTGCAAGGAAGTAGCGAATTCCACTTGCGGCCATGTCAGGCCTGCCGAATTCGCAAGATTTTTTGCGCAGGCAGGTTTGATGCGCGTGCTCAGCGCAGCAAGTTGTTCTAGGATTGCAGGCGACCTGCCACGACCGCCAAGGACCCCGCCATGGAAAACCTCAGCCTGCCTGCCCTCCATCACCTGTTGAAAGACGCCTTGACCGCGAGCGGGTTTTCCGACGCCAATGCTGAAGCACTGGCCAAGCAAACCGCCCTGGCCGAGGCCATGGGGCAGACCAGCGTCGGGATTAGCCACATGTTCGACTATACCGACGGCGTGGCCGATGGGCGCCTAGACCCTCAAGCGGAGCCCATCATCAGCC
>JAUIHE010000066.1 GCA_030432195.1 Alphaproteobacteria bacterium | reverse complement strand
TGGTTGCAGCGGTTCCCCCTTGCGGGTTTGGGCTCACCAAAATGTTGCCGCCGTCCACAATTGACGTGCCGCCGCTGGTCTTGACGTTAATTTCTTGCGCCCAGCCCAGTCCGGCCGAGACAATTAAAAATAGTGCCGCGAGAATCACTTTGCGCATTAGTCGCTCCTCTTTCAACCCCAGATTGCATGAGCGAAAAAAGAGAGTCTATCCTAGACTGCGGCGGCTTGCATTTTGCTAGTGCTCAGCGGCCTTGCGACGCAAAACACGAGCTAAGTTCGGCCAATTTGCAACCCCAATCTAGCCTAAATGACGCAATTCCAAGCGCTTAGGGCCAAGAGCCTGCCCATTTATCCCAGATTGGCGGGCAGAGTTTTCGACAAATGTGGCGCTGCCCTGACAGCGATGCCGTGGACAGCATAGCGATTCGCAGTCGCGTAGATGACATCATTTAGGGGTTTATTAACAAAGTGCCCAACGTAATTTCCCAGCTCTTTTGGGCCTTATTCGAACGCCGCACCGCTGTGACCGACAACTCCATTGATAAGGCGTTGAAAAACAAGTCGAATCATAGCAGATCGCTTCATGGAGCGGCGCGGCTTTGGTATTAAGCACAAAACCCCAAACCGGCTGTTGGCCCGGCTTGGGGTTTGCTTTTCGCTTTGAGGTTGACCGAAAGCGGTCGACCCCAGCGGAGTTTGAAGCGATTTTACGCTAGGTCGAAACGATCTGCGTTCATCACCTTGACCCAAGCGGCAACGAAGTCGTTGACGAAACGCTCGCTTGCATCGTTCTGGCCATAGACTTCAGCAATGGCACGAAGCTGCGAGTTGGAACCGAAGACCAAATCAACGCGGGTTGCGGTGCCTTTGTTTTCGCCGGTCGCACGATCGGTGACCACGAACAAGTTAGCCTGGCCTTCAACCGGCTTGTAGGCGTTGTCCATGCTCAGCAGGTTGACAAAGAAGTCATTGCTTAGCGCGCCCGGGCGGTCGGTAAAGACGCCGTGCCCGCTGCCGTCGTGGTTCAGGCCCATGGCGCGCATGCCGCCAACCAGAACGGTCATCTCCGGCGCGCTCAAGGTCAAAAGCTGGGCCTTGTCCAACAGCAGATTTTCCGCCGCAATCGCGCTTTCGGCACGCATGTAGTTGCGGAAGCCATCGGCGAAAGGCTCAAGAACCGCGAAGCTTTCAACGTCGGTCTGCTCTTGGCTGGCATCGCTGCGCCCTGGTGTGAAGGGCACGCTCACGTCATGACCGGCTTGCTTAGCTGCCTGCTCGACGCCAACACCACCAGCCAGCACGATCAAGTCAGCCATTGAGACCTTCTTACCGCCGCTAGCAGAGGCATTGAAATCGGCCTGCACGCCCTCTAAGGCCGCCAAGACCGTTGCGAGTTGTTCGGGCTGGTTGACCTCCCAGTCCTTTTGGGGAGCCAAGCGGATGCGCGCACCGTTTGCGCCCCCGCGCTTATCGGAACCGCGGAAGGTCGAGGCAGAGGCCCAAGCGGTCGACGCAAGCTCGCCAGCCGACAGACCGGTCGCGGCGATCTTGTCCTTCAGCACCGCAACGTCGGCTTCGTCGACCAGAGCGTGATCGACGGCCGGCACTGGGTCTTGCCAGATCAGCTCTTCAGAAGGCACTTCGTTGCCCAGGTAACGCGCTTTGGGGCCCAAATCGCGGTGGGTCAGCTTGAACCAAGCCCTAGCAAAGGCATCGGCGAACTGATCCGGGTTCTCGTGGAAACGGCGCGCGATCGGCTCATAGATGGGGTCAAAGCGGAGCGACAAGTCCGCAGTAGTCATCATGGGAGCATGGCGGCGGCTGTCATCGTGGGCGTCCGGGACCAAATCGGCAGCGGCTTCGTCTTCGGGGATCCACTGCCAGGCACCGGCCGGGCTCTTCACCAACTTCCACTCATAGCCGAACAGGATGTCGAAATATGAGTTGTCCCACTTGATCGGGGTGTTTGTCCAAGCGCCTTCAATGCCGCTGGAGATGGTATCGACACCCAAACCGGATCCGTGAGCGCTGTTCCAGCCAAAGCCTTGGGCCTCGATCGGTGCTGCCTCGGGCTCAGGTCCGACCAGGCCAGCATCGCCAGCACCGTGGCACTTGCCAAAGGTGTGGCCGCCAGCGACCAGGGCAACGGTCTCTTCATCGTTCATGGACATGCGGCCAAAGGTTTCGCGCACATCGCGGCCTGACAAAACAGGGTCGGGGTTGCCGTTGGGGCCTTCGGGGTTCACGTAGATCAAGCCCATTTGCACGGCGGCCAAGGGGTTTTCCAGATCACGTTCGCCGCTATAGCGGTTGTCGCCCAGCCACGTCGCTTCTGCGCCCCAATAGATGTCTTCTTCAGGGGCATAGATGTCTTCGCGACCGCCCGCAAAACCGAATGTTTTCAAACCCATAGACTCCAGTGCGCAGTTGCCTGCCAGAATCATCAGGTCGGCCCAAGACAGAGCATTTCCGTATTTTTGCTTGATCGGCCACAAAAGGCGGCGGGCTTTGTCCAAGTTGACGTTATCGGGCCAGCTGTTGAGGGGCGCAAAGCGTTGGTTGCCGGTGGAAGCGCCACCGCGGCCATCGCCTGAACGGTAGGTTCCAGCGCTGTGCCAAGCCATTCGGATAAAGAAGGGACCATAGTGGCCGTAGTCCGCAGGCCACCAGTCTTGGCTGTCGGTCATGGCTGCGTAAAGGTCTTGCTTGACCGCTTGCAAGTCCAGGCCCTTGAAGGCTTCTGCGTAGTCAAAGCCACTGCCCAGGGGGTTCGACAGCGCGGTGTGTTGGTGCAAAATCTTCAGGTTGAGCTGATTTGGCCACCAGTCCGCATTCGAAGTGCCAGCGCTCAACGTCGTGTTCGCTGACGTGGTGTGCATGACAGGGCATTGGCCAACATTTGAAACGTCGCTGCCGTCCATAGGTCTCTCCAATCAATCGTGTTATTTCGGTCTATATGGGGTTGGGGCGCTTGCTTTGCGTAGTCCAAATCGCCGCGCCTGTTGTGCGGGGGCAAGAACCAGAAAGCGGCGTCCTTTGACTTAGGGCTAGCACAGCAAAAGCATTAGATAAAATTGTCTTTTCTGATGGTTGTGATAGATTTTTCTTATGACAAATCTGACACTCAAGCAGCTCCGCTATTTCGAGGCGTTAGCCCAACATCTGCATTTTGGGCGCGCGGCGGAAGCCTGTGCGGTAACACAGCCTGCTTTATCTGCTCAAATCAAAGACTTAGAGCAAACGCTCGGTGCAAGCTTGTTTGAAAGATCGGCGCGAAATCTTCGCTTGACTGGCTTCGGAGAGGAGTTTTCCGGCCGCGTTGGGCCGATTTTGCGCTCGGTTGATGAGCTGGAGGACTTGGCTAGAGCGGCGCAAAACAGGTTGATCGGGCGACTACGGATCGGGATTATACCCACAATCGCCCCCTACCTTTTGCCTGCGATCGTAGGGACGCTGAACCAGCATTATCCGGGACTCGATCTACAAGTGCGCGAGACCGTGACCAGCAAGCTGCTGGCTGAGCTTCAAGCAGGGCGATTGGATGTTGCGATCGCCGCGCTTCCTATCGGCGAAACCGCCTTGGCAGAGGTGCCGCTGTTCGGTGAGGAATTCTTGTTGGTGCGCCCTCACTCCGACGCCAATAAGCCGGTGCCCGCCCAAGACGCGCTGCGCGAGATGAAACTTTTGCTCTTGGAAGAAGGCCACTGTTTTCGCGATCAGGCGCTATCGTTTTGCCAAACCGGGGCATTTAAACCGCGTGAGATGCTGGACGGTTCTTCTTTGTCCACATTGGTGCAAATGGTAGGCGCGGGTATCGGTGTGACACTGATACCCTTGATGGCCGTACCCGTTGAAACGCGCTCTGCGTCGGTTTTTCTTTCCCGATTTGAGGCACCCCGGCCGCATCGAACCGTCGGTATGGTGTGGCGGCAGAGCAACCCTTTGGCTGACCAGTTGGGCCAAGTCGCTGAGTTGCTGCGGGGCGCGACACTTGCCTGGTTTTCACAAACCGTTGATGCCTCATTGGCCGTACCTGAGCCCATGTATCCGATAGGATAGGGCCTAAAAAATAGCGTAAAATCAAAATAGTATGGCGGCTTTCTAATTTTTGGAGACTTTTAACCGCCCGCCGACTTGAGAAGTAGTCGATTTGCGCAACTTGAATGAGACCGAAAGACATAAGAGGTCTCAAATCAATGAAAATCGCTGTCGTCGGGGGCGGGATTTCCGGCATGGCCGCTGCCTACCTCCTCAACCGTCATCATGATGTTCATGTCTACGAAAAAGACGCTCAACTGGGCGGGCACGCACGCACGGTCGATGTCGATTTGGCGGATCGCAAGGTGGCGGTCGATACCGGATTTATTGTCTTCAACCGCCGCAATTATCCCAACCTGACCGGTCTGTTCGATCACTTGCAGGTGCCAGTCGCCAAAAGCGATATGTCGTTCGGCGTGAGCATCAACGATGGTTGGCTGGAGTACGGCACCTTGCGGCTCACTGACATCTTTGCTCAAAAGCGTAATTTCCTGCGCCTGAATTTCTTGCGCATGATCTATGATATACTGCGCTTCAATCGCCAGGCCGCGCGTTTTGCGGGCTCGCATCCTTCAGCCAGCTTGGAAGATTGCCTTCGCCAACTGCAAATGAGCGATTGGTTTCGCGAGTATTACTTGCTGGCGATGGCGGGCGCGATTTGGAGCTCGCCGGTCGGTAGTATGCGCCAGTTTCCAGCCCAGACGCTGATTAATTTCTTCGAAAACCACGGGCTTTTGTCGTTGGCCGATCCGATCCAGTGGTACACGGTGCGTGGCGGATCGCGGGAGTACGTCACGCGCCTGACCCAGAGTTTTAAGGACAAGATCCGCGTTAACAGTGGCGTTCAAGCGGTGCGACGTGTTGAAGGCGGCGTTGAGGTCCGTGACAGCCAAGGGCAGTGGGATCGCTTCGATCAAGTCGTGCTGGCCTGCCACAGCGATCAGGCTCTGGCCATGCTGGACGCGCCGACGACCACCGAGCGCAACTTGCTGTCCTCTATCGCCTACCAGCCCAACCAGGTTGTGTTGCACAGCGATACCAGCTTTATGCCCAAGCGCCGCTCGGCCTGGTCGAGCTGGGTCTACCTGAGCCAGGCTGCGCAGGGCCCAGACCCCAAGCCAGCGGTGCAAGAACAGCTGAGTTACTGGATGAACAATCTGCAACCCTTGGACTGCGAGCAAAATCTGTTTGTCACGCTGAATCCCCAGCGTCCACCGCAGCAGAGCCTTAGTCAGCAGGTCTTTCACCACCCCGTGTTTGACCGTCAGGCCATCCAGGCGCAGGGCGAGCTGCACCACATTCAGGGCCAGGGTGGCATTTGGTATTGCGGAGCCTGGCAAGGGCACGGCTTCCACGAAGACGGCCTGGTCAGTGGCGTGCGGGTTGCTCAGCAATTGGGAGCTGACGTGCCGTGGCACCGCTAGCCCCCCAGATCATGCAAGCGCGGGTTCAGCACAGCCGCGTGGCGCCGACCCAGAACAGCTTTGCCTATCGCCTTTATTATGTGGCCCTAGATATTGATGCACTGGACCGCAGCGGGTTGTCGGATGCAATGGGCCTGGAGCGTCGGGGGCTGCACAGCTTCTTTCGCAAGGACCACGGCGCGCGCGATGGCTCTGATTTGCGTGCTTGGGCGGACGGTCTGTTGGCGGGTCACGGGCTACCCCCTGCGCCGCGGATCCTGCTTGTTACTTTGCCCCGCGTCTTGGGTTTTGTTTTCAACCCGGTCAGCTTTTGGCTCTGCCTGGATGAAAAAGATCGTCTGAAGACGGTGATCGCGGAAGTCAACAATACCTTTGGACAGACCCAAAGTTATGTCTGTCGGTTGGAAGGTGATGGGCAGCTGAGTGGGCGGAAAGAGAGCGGCGGTCGCTATCGTCAGGCCAAGACCTTTCACGTTTCGCCTTTCCTGGCACCCAGCGGCTCTTATGCCTTTCGCTTTGCCTATCGCGACGCGGCGTTGAAAGTCGGGATCGACCATCGCGATACGAGCGGCAAGCTGCTTCTTAAAACCTCGCTAGTGGGGCGCTTTTCCCCCTTAAGCCGCCCTGCGCTTTGGCGCGCCTTTGTGCGCCATCCTTTCGTGACCGCTAAGGTGGTGGCCCTGATCCACTGGCAGGCCCTACGCCTTTTGGCCAAGGGGCAGCGATTTTTGGGCGGCCCCAGCGCGTGGCGCAATCGACCAAAATCAACGTCTCCAACTGAAGATAAAACCAAAGGAAATCAACAGCATGCAGGCTTTCATTGACCGCTTGCGGCCTGGCCCGCGCGGCAAAGACTACCGCGACATGACCCCAACCATGAACCTTGAGGCGTTTTTCAACGGCCGCATTGAGGGAAGTGGCATGATCCAAGATCGCTTTGGCAAGGTGACGGCGCGCTTCTTGGCCACCATGGAGTGTCACTGGGACGGCGATATGGGCGTGTTTGACGAGCACTTTTCCTATCTGGGGGACGGCGCGGAACAACATCGGGTTTGGCGTGTCCATAAGCTCGGCCCGAGCTATTTCGAAGCCAGTGCTGACGACATTTTGGGCCTTGCGCAAGGTTTCGCGCACGGCAACGCTCTGCAATGGCGCTATCGCATGGATGTGCCTTTGGGTGCGAAAACTGGCAAGGCCGGCAAGACCACCGACCGGACTATCCGACTATCCTTTGACGATTGGATGTGGGCGCTGAGCGAAGACCAGGCCTTCAACCGCTCATATCTCTACAAGTTTGGCATTAAGGCCGCCGAGCTGTCTTGCGCCATGAGGAAGGTTGGTAGCTAGCGTGACATCGAATGTTGAACACAAGCATACCTGGATCATCGGAGCCAGCAGCGGCATCGGTGCTGCGCTGGCTAAAAGCCTAGCGCAGCGGGGCGAGGTTTTGGCGCTTTCGGGTCGCGATGCGACAGCCTTGGAAGCGGTTAGGTCCGATCTTGCGGGACAGGGGCACAAGGTTCTGCCTTTGGATGTGCGCGACCCCGCCACGCTGGCCGCAGCGATGGATGCCTTGGCACAGAGCTGGCCGCGCATCGACCGGATCATTTTTATGGCCGGTATCTATGAGCCGATGGGCCTTGCCGACTTGGATGTGCTGCAAGTTGAACAGATTTTGTCGGTCAACTTGGCGGGGGCCTTCAATCTGATCTCGGTGGCTTTACCAATACTGCTGGATCAAGAGCCCCGCTGTCAGGTGGCTTTTTGCGCCAGCGTGGCGGGCTATCGCGGGCTGGCCAACGCCCAGCCCTATGGAGCAACCAAGGCTGGGCTGATTAACCTGGTTGAGAGTTTGAAGGTCGAGCATGGCGAGCGGCTGGATGTGCGCTTGATCTCGCCAGGTTTCGTTGAAACACGGCTGACGGAGAAAAACAGCTTCGACATGCCGTTTCGCTTGACGCCGGAGCAGGCGGGCGAGCGCATTGCCAAGGGCTTGCAGCGGCGGGGCTTTGAGCTTCATTTTCCCAAGCGTTTTACTTGGATAATGAAGGCGCTTGCGTGCTTACCCTACGCGCTTTATTGGCCCCTGGCACGCCGCGCTCGCTAAGGCCTAAAAGATTTTGAAACGCGCGCGGATCTGGCGATCTTGCTCGTCACTCAAATAGCAGGGTTGGTGGGTCTCCAACAGTTCTCTCGCGCGCTGTTTGGCACGCTGCCAGGCGTCTTGACCGCCGCTGAGGCTCCAAGTGCGCGGCTCCTGTCGGTCGGCCAGGCTTGGGTAGAAATAGTCGCGCTCCATGGCGGCATAGGTCTGTTGCGTGCCCAAGAAATGCCCTTCGCCAAGGACGGCCTCGCAGATGGCCTCAAAGCCCAGGGTTGCTTGCGATACCTCGATACCGCGCAACATTCGGTAGCTGTGCGCGTGCATCTCGTCGTCTAGGACAAAGGCTTCAAAGCTCGCGCCCAATAGGGCTGCGGTCATGCCAGAGCTCTCATAGATCAGGTTGCCTCCCGCCAGAGCGGCCGCCAGCGATGTCATGCCCTTTTCAACCCCGTACTGCGCGTCTAAGGCCTTGGCGTCGGTCATAGAGCTGGCCACGCCTGAGGGCAGGCCGAGCCAGTTGGAAAGTTGCGCCGAAGCGGCGTTCATCAAAGCGGTCTCGCCACCGCCACCGGCAAAGGCACCGCTGCGCAAGTCGATGACCAAGGGCCAGTTGGAAAAGATCATGGGGTGGCTGGGTTTGATGGCGTGCACCATAACCAGGCTGGCCAGTGTTTCGGCCAGGGATTGGGCCAAGAACCCCGCCAAGGTCGCCGGAGCCGTGGCGCCTGCCTGCGCAGCCGTGATGCAGGACATGGGGATATTGTGCTGGATGCACTCATAGACCACGGCAACCGCATCTTCGCCATAGCGCATGGGCGAAATCACCGGGCTGATGTGGGCCTTCATAAATGGGCGGGCGGCAAAGGCCCCAACACCGCCCGCGGCGATATCCAACATCTCAACGATAGGGCCAACGTGTTCGGCAAGGGTAAAGGCCGTGGCGGTTGGTTTGCTGGTGTTGCGCAGCAGAGCATAGGCCGTGTTGACGTCAAGATCGAAGGGATCGGCAACATCGGTGGCGATACAACAGCGCGTGAACCAAGCCACATTGGCCAGCGCGTCTTGCAGGCGCGTGAAGTTGTGCAGGTCTTGCAGCGTTGACGGGCGATAGTCGCCGCTGTCGATATCCAGTGTCTGAACCGCAGCGCCGCCGGTTCCGAAATAGACACGCTGGCCGCCCACTTCGATGGAGCGGGCCGGATCGCGACCGTGCAAGATGAAGGTTTTGGCCGCCGCGGCGATCGCGTTTTCGACCAAGGTTGCGGGAAACAAGAGACGGCCCTGCTTGGCGGGCTCTTTGGCCTCAATGGCACCCGCAGCCAACAGGTCGCTGCGCAGCCGATCGGGCACTTCGCCCATGCCTAGTTCTGATAGGATGCGAAGCGCGGCTGCATAGATGCTTTCAAGCTCGGTATCGTTCAGCGGTCGGTATTGGCCGCCGCTTTGGCCGGGCGGGCAGGGTTCCACCGGCGAACGGGCTGCGCGCTGCGCAAGCCGGCCTTGGCGCCCCCCACGCTTGGTCTGTTTGATCTCCATGCCGCTGCCTCCCACTCTGCTGATCCAAAATGGAAAAACCGGCAGCGAAAAAAAGGCAAGCGCCATGACGCTTGCGGCCTAGATTGGACGGCAATTTTCGCGCTAGCTTGGGGACAAACGACAAACCCGGCAGCGCGTCCGCCACCGGGCGCATCAGGAGGCAACATGAAGTCACGTACCAAGGCCGTGGTCATCGGCGGGGGCATCGCGGGATGTTCGACCCTCTATCACCTGACCCAAGAAGGTTGGTCCGACGTGGTGCTGGTCGAACGTAACGAGCTGACCAGCGGCACCACTTGGCATTCTGCAGCCCAAGTCACCAACTTTGGCATGAACCAGACCATGGTCGGCCTCAAGTCGCACTCGATCCGACTTTATCAAGAGCTGGCGGGCGACCCTGACTACCCGATCAACTATCATCATGGGGACGGTGGCATTCGCCTGGCTAATACCGATGAGCAAATGAAGGGCTATCGCCACTTTGCTTCCATGGCGCGCGGCATGGACGTGGATTTTGAGGTCATTGACGCCGAGGAGTGCGCGCGTCGCCACCCTTTGATCTCAACGGACAACTTGGTCGGCGGTCTATGGGACCCGCTGGATGGCGATATCGATCCGGCCCAACTCTGCCAAGCCTTGGCAAGGCGCGCCCGCAAGGCTGGCGCCGAGGTCTATCGCAACACGCCTGTTGTGGCCCTGACCCAACACGCCGACGATACCTGGACCGTTCACACCGAAAAGGGTGATATTGATTGCGATGTGGTGGTCAACGCGGGCGGCTACCGCGTCAATGAGGTGGGCGCCATGATGGGGGTTCACCACCCTGTGGCGGCCATGGAGCACCAATATTTTCTGACCGAAGAAATACCAGCCATTATTGAGGCAGGCCACCGCATGCCGCTGATCCGCTGCCCGATTAGTGACTATTATTGCAGGCAAGAAAAGAACGGTCTGTTGGTCGGCTTTTACGAGCAAGACTGCAAAACTTGGGGCATGGACGGTATAGATCCCAACTTCGTCAACGCGCTGTGCCCCGACGACGTTGAGCGGGTCATGGACGTGCTGGAGGGGGCGTTTGCTCGCATGCCTGCACTGCGTGAGGTCGGTATCCATACCATCGTTAACGGCCCCATAACCTATACCATCGACGGCGCGCCGCTGGTGGGGGCCATTCCCGGCAAGCGCAATGCCTATTGCATCATTGGCCTGCGCGCGGGGTTGGGCGAGGGCGGCGGCCATGGGTGGCTGTTGGCTCAGCTGATTGTCCACGGCGAGGCATGCTATGACACTTGGTGCCTGGATCCGCGGCGCTTTACCGGCCACGCCAATGTCGAGCTGACGGCGTTGAAGGCTGTGGAGGACTATCAAAACGAATTCCGCTTTCACTTCCCCCACGAGCACCGCCCTGCTGGCCGCTATGCCAAAACCACGCCGCTGACGCCGGTCTTGGAAGGCGAGGGCGCCGAATTTACCGTCGTTAATGGCTGGGAACGCGCGGACTATTTCAAGCCGAATCCCGACTTTCACCCCCGGCTGACCTTTGAATTCGACGAAGCAGAAGCCGTTGTGGGCGCCGAGGTGGCACAGGTGCAAAGCCAGGTCGGCCTTTGCGAGGTGAACGGCTTTAACCGCATCGAAATTACCGGCGCGGACCGGCACGGCTTTTTGGACCGGTTGTTCTGCGGCGCGGTCGTCAAGAAGACTGGTCGGGTAGGGCTCGGCTATCTGCTCAACGATCACGGGATGGTCAAGGCCGAGGCGACGGTTGCGAACTTGCCCGCCAGCGATCGAGGCCCGGAACGGGTTTGGTATGGATCGGCGGCTGCCGCTGAGTTCCACGACATGGATTGGCTGCAATCCCATTTGCGGGCCGGCGAGGATGTGCAGTTGCGCAGCCTGACCAACGATCAAACGATTTTAGTGCTTGCCGGACCTAGGGCGCGGGCGGTGCTGGCCGCTTGTTCGCGTGGGGATTGGTCGCCGACGGCTTTTCCTTGGCTGTCCGTGCGCGAGTGCTTCATCGGGCATGCGCCTGCCACGGTCTTGGGTGTCAGTTTTTCCGGCGAGTTGGCCTATGAAATCCATGTTCCCAATGCCTCGCTTTACGCCGCGTATTTAGCGTTGCGCCGGGCGGGTGAGGCACATGATTTGCGCCTGTTCGGGGCGCGGGCGGTCGAATCCATGCGCATGGAGAAGGGCTTCTTACACTGGAAGGCGGACCTTTTGACCGAGTTCGACCCGTTTGAAACGGGGCTAGACCGCTTTGTACGCCTGGAAAAACCGGATTTTGTCGGCAGGCAAGCGCTGCTGCAGCGCGTGGCGGCCGGGCCGCGTCGCCGGTTGGTTAGCCTGCAGCTGGGCTATGACCGCGCGCCGGCGCGCGGCGGCGCCAGTGTCATGCAGGGCGAGGCGGTTGTCGGAACGGTGACCTCGGGCGGCTGGGGCCACAGGGTGGGCGCCAATCTGGCCTACGCCTTTGTGCGCCCCGACCTGGCGGCTGTTGGAACCAACCTGGCGGTCGATATTTGCGGCGAGCGGGTCTCTGCTTCGGTCATCGCACCCTCGCCCTATGACCCGACGCACGGTCGCATGCGCGGCTAGGCGGGTTGCGGTGGAGCTTGGCCTCAGGGTGTTGGTGCAGCGTCGATTCTCAATTTAACGCGGGCTTCATCCAAGGCGGCGGCGAATGATTCATTGTGCCTATTAAGTTCGTCGAACACCCTGTGAATTTTGACGTAGTAAAATAGTATGAATGCAAGATGGACAAGAAGTGTGACCCAAGTAACCGTAAAAACGGTTTCTGTATCTATCAGTTTTCTCAAATCTATAAAATGAAGAAATTTACTGTTATGTAGCATTGTTTCCTCAGCTGAGGAAATCAATATTAATATCCAGTAATCAAAAGATAATAAAAAAATCATAGAAGTGAATATTTTTTCAGCTTTCATTATATTAGTAATGTTGGATAGTGTGGATATGTCATCCCAATCAAGATTCTTAAGATTTCTGTTTTTATTTTGTATTTCGATAAAGTAATCTTTATCATATACTGTGATGTTAATTTCTTTTGCTTTATTTTCAATATCTTTAAGGCTGCCATCGATATGATCAATGATATTGGCCTTCTTGGCTCTAAATGACGCAGCAAAGTGCTGTTCAATGGCCAAGAGAAGCGCAGTTGCGGCAAGGCCAATTCCGATAATTTGTAGTATAGTGGGGTACATATTTGCAGCGTTTTTATAGTCAAAAAAATTACGCTTGTTTTATAGAGAACAAGCGTAATTCTGTAGGTTTCTGAATGGTAGGATCTAAGCGGCACACGAGTCATCGATATGATTGGACTCTAAGTCAAATGGCGACAGAACATCAAACCACCGATCAAAATAGTCTACCAAATCGCGGGTCAAATCGGGATTATTGAAGGAATAGTCCGCTTCGGCGCTCTCATGTTTTGTTTCAAAGCGGAAGGCAAAATCACCGATAGTCGCGAAATGCGGTATTGCATTCGTATCTTCGCTTTTCCCCGCGACCTTTATCGTGGCTGCTTCGCTCGACGCAATTGCTTGGTAGAACCCGTTGTTTGCTAGATCGGGGCGGTCTGGATTGGTGAGGATCACGCGGATGCGCGGATTGTCCGAACTTGAAACGGCTGACTGAAGGATGTCTTTGGCAATCGATGCGAGAGGGTCATAGCAATCACTGTTCAATGAACCGCTGATCAAACGCACGACTGCGTGTTCCTCATGGGCAAGCGTCAGGAGTTCCTCTAAGACGTGTGAGGCGTACTTTGCGGATCGATTGGGACGGATTGTGCTGGAAGACGATCTTCGCGCTTGGGTAATGGATTCTTTGTTGCTGGGTGACAAGTCAATCAACTTGCCTTTGAATTTATCGTGATTGAAAGCCATATCGTCTAACCATGCGCGGCGGCCATCAGTTTCCTACAGAGCTCTTATGCTTTCTAGGATTACTAATATGCCGTAGGCATTCTCCTTTTGGTGAATCTCAAGAAGCAGGCAGGGCCCGCTCCAAAACCGGCAAAGCAGCGCACCACGCTGCGTTGGAGCCTCAACGGATTGAAGGCTCAAATAAAATGTAAAGATCAGAGCAAGTTTGTCGAATCCTAAGTGAAGTTGACCCCAACAAGGCCCCGGGGGCACCAAACATGGGGCGGCATCTTGCTATAGTAATCGCGCGGCTGGTGCAGGCCTATTCTTTCAAGAGCTTATTTTCATCAACGCGGTGTGGTTTGTTTAACTTGTTGCATGTCGCAAACGGGTCAGCGACTCTAACGACGGCCGACTCTAAGTGGTAATTTTCGTCGATTTTTCAAGCACCACTTGTCTGGTTTCACAAAAGCAGCTTCCCAACCAGCCGCGTCCAACTGGCTCTTGCAGCGCGCGCCAGGCTTCCTACATTGGTAGCAGTCTCGATATTCCAGCAAGGAGCCATACCATGCCCGCAAACGTCACCGACGCTTCCTTCCAGGACGAAGTTCTGGGCTCTGACATTCCCGTAGTCGTGGACTTCTGGGCGGAGTGGTGCGGCCCTTGTAAAATGATCGCGCCGGTCTTGACGGAAGCAGAGCCGGAGTTGGCCGGCAAGGCGTCGATCAAAAAGCTCAATATTGACGAAAACCCTAACACGCCGGGCCAATACGGCATTCGCGGTATTCCGACCCTGATCATGTTCAAGGGTGGCCAAGCGGTCTCAACCAAGGTTGGTGTCTTGTCCAAGACGCAGCTGATGGACTGGGTGAGCCAGCACGCCTAGGATTCGCCGAGGAGTCTTGTCTCAGGCCCATCTCTCAGGCCCATCTTATGAGGCCTTGCTCAGTTGGCGAGGCCTGCTAGGGCCTCGTCTAGGGCCAAAGGGGTTGGGTGATCGTCGATGGTCACCCACCAGGGCTGGGCACTGAGGCGCTGGCACCAGGCCTGAAGCCCAGGCCACCCAGCCAAATCCAAGCCAATATCGCCCGCTTTATGACTATAGGCATAAAGGCACAGGTCCGCGACGCTCACAGCATCGCCGATCAAATAGGGCTGTTTTGAAAGCAGCCGTTCCATGTGATCCAGGGCGCCGCTGGCTTCGTCGCGCAGCGTGGCGAAGGCCTGCGGCTGCTCGCGATCGCGCCCCAGCTTGACCCAGGAACGCGCAACCGCGACCTTGGGTTCGTGACTATACTGCTCCCAAAACATCCAAGCCAGGCACGACTGACGCGCCCTTGCGTCGTCCGGCCACAGCGGCGTTGCCTCCAATAAAGACCAAGCTATGGCGTTGCTTTCGACCATGGGCGGCTGGCCCGACTGGGCTAAGGCAGGGATTTTGCCGAACGGGTTAAAGGCCAAAAAGGCCGGGCTGCGGGTCTGGCCATGAAGGCTGTCTACGTCCACATAGCGATAAGGTTGGCCGCGATAGGCCAGCGCTAAGCGGACTTTATAGCAGTTGCCAGACGTCGCATTTCCAAACAGGGTGTACATCAATTTCTCACGATTGAAGGCGGGCCCGACAGCCTGTGCAAGTCCGCGGCATTTAGCAAAGGGTTTTCGCGCAAAAAAAGGGCGGATCGGCCGCCCCTTTGCTTGCAAGCTAGCGGGTGTTTCGTTCAATCGCTCTCACTCAACACCCGCTATCTATCTGAAAGTGTCACAAATGAACCTTGTTTATTTTAGCACATTCCAGGGCGATCGCTCGGGCTGTGCGCTAGATGCGGTAGTTAGAATGGCAGCCCTTGCAGTTGCTGATATAGGCGCCGAACGCGGTCTGGAAGGCATCAGGATCCTCGCTAGCTGCGGCATCTGACAAGGCTTTGCCGTCCATTCCCAGCTTTTCAAAGCGCGCGCCTATACCCTCCATGTCCAATTCTATTGTAGGGCTGGCGGTGCTGGGTTCCATAAAGGAGCCCTCAACAAACAGGGTCGGCATGGTTTCGGCCACCATTTGCGTATTATCGCCTGCTGCTTGGATGGCAACCCAGTCCAGCGGCGCACCACGCACCATGGCGACCAGGCCTTTGGTTTGGGCTCCCATGCTGCCCATTAGCGCCTTACGTTTTGCGATCGCATCGGCCGCGCTCATTTCGCTGTGTGACTCTGCGACGACATTGGCGGCTGAAAAAGCCAGGGCGACAGCAGCGGTCATAGACAAGAACATAGTCGTCTTCTTCATGGGCGAGATCTCCAAATGGGTAAGAAGGAGCCCTATGGTAGCGCTTTCAGGCGCGCTGCAAAGCGGCAACCTGCGACAATCGCCCGCGTCACATCAAAGTGATGTCGCGTGAGCGCTGTCGCTTCGCTGAGTCTGGGTATTGGGCGCCTAGAGCGTCGGGCGCTGGCCCTGCAACAGCCCTTCCGCTCTAGCTGACTGATTTCTAACGCAAGTCCATGCTCGTTCGTGTTGCCACTCATTCGCGGCTTGCTTGTCTTATGGATTTGGCAGGCTTCCGAGGGATTGGAAGCCACTGCACGCCACGCCATTTATGGCGAGC
>JAUIHE010000223.1 GCA_030432195.1 Alphaproteobacteria bacterium | reverse complement strand
CAACGGGCTGCTAACGTGGGCTGATCCCAATGAAGTAATCATCGACAGCTATAATACCTCAACCGGTGTACGGGATCTGGATTTTGGCGTCGATGCGCGCTTGAACTTCGATTACTCTAACTCGACAAAATCCGGCCTAGAATACGGCGCTCACTTTGAGTTGGACCTATACCAGTCAGACACTGAAACCCTGGCCACGAGCTCGTCTGCGGATTATTACACGTCAGACTACTATACCGCTCAAAAGCAAGATTTCCTGACCGGGGACTACGTTCAGTTCAACGATGCTTACGTCTTCATAAACTCCGCTCTGGGTAACGTCAAGCTGGGTGATACCGGCGACGCCAGTGAAGCCAGCAACCAGCTCAACGTTCCTTATCTCGTTGGCGCTCTTGAGCGCGACCACTTCTCAGTTCTCGAAGCCGAGCAAGTATTCTACTCCAACTCGTTTGTAGGCGTAGACTTCGAAGCATCGGTTGATGACGACTCAAATTGGTCCTTGGGTGTCGGCTATTCTGCAGACGTCGGTGGCGTGACCGTTGATTTGGGCCTGACCGCGCAGGACGAGACAATGGCTGGCTCGCTG
Organism: Alphaproteobacteria bacterium; assembly: GCA_030432195.1. Classification (GTDB taxonomy): domain Bacteria; phylum Pseudomonadota; class Alphaproteobacteria; order UBA7985; family JAUIBT01; genus JAUIBT01. The sequence goes on along the minus strand of JAUIHE010000223.1, from coordinate 2,278 downwards.
GGTATGACTGCGGGTGGCCTGTCGGCGGGCGTCAACTATGCCATGGAAGAAGTCGGTGCGACCACTGAATACGTGGCCGCCGGTGTCGGCTACACCATGGGCGCTCTGTCTGTAGGTACCGGTGTTGAGACCGAAATTCGCCACGCCAACGTCAGCGGCGAAGAATACGAGACCAACTACTTCGTCGGCGCTAGCTACGAACTTGCCGATGGCTTGACCGTCAATGTCGGTGTTGCCAACCTGGACAGTGATTCAGCCAACAACACATCGGCGGTTTCTGGCGGCTCATCCGACAATTTTGCGGGTGGGCCCTTCAGCGGCTACAGCGGCAAAGGGCTTAGCCTTGGTGAAAATGAAGGGCGTTCTTGGTCTTTGGGCGCTTCTGTGAAAGTCGCGTTCTAACGATGCGCCGCGCGCGTACGTAGCAAACTTGGAGGGGAGCAATTTGCTCCCTTCTTTTTTGTCCTCTTTGAAGGCATGACAGGTGGGCACCACACGCTTAAAGTACAGCATCGGACAAGAGATTCTGGACGCAGCCGCGCGCTATAGCGACCGGATGGCCTACCTTGGTGGCAATGGCCAAGCACTGAGCTATCAAGGCCTTGCAAACTTAATATGCGCGACGGCCAGCCTTCTGCAGCGACAGGGCGTTCGGCAAGGCTCATGTGTCGCTGTTCACACATCCGACCATACCGCACACCTCATGTCCATCGCCGCCTGCTCACTTCTGGGCGCGGCTTGGACCGATGGCTTGGTTCCACTGCATGATGGCATCGATCGGCGGGTTACACACCACGTCTATTCCGGCCAGCTTCCCGGCAAGAAATTGCCCGGCAAAGCCATCCGCCTTGTAGTGGCTGAGCTGAACGGCGAACAAGGCCAAATGCGGGCGTTTCCAGGTTTTGCAACCGACGAAACGATTGCGCGAATTACATTTTCTTCGGGGACAACTGGAACGCCCAAAGCCATTGGTATCTCAGCCAAAGATGATTGGGCTCGCGTTACATACGATTATCCAAATGACGGCTTGCGAGGCCAAGCACCAGTTTGCTTGAGTTTGTTTTCACAAGCCTCCGGCCATGGGTGCAAGACTAAAATTCGCACTCTGCTTGCAGGCGGCACGAACGTTGGCAGTGTCAGCAAAGCTCTGTTGGCGTCAAAAAAGATCAACCAAGTTGTGGGTTCGCCTTCGCAGTTATCTCAGTTCATCCGACAGTTCGACGAGAGAAAAACCCCGTTTAAGGTGTTGCAAATCCAGGTCGGCGGTGGCCACCCAGGTCCAAGATTATTACGGACCTTGCGCAAACGTGCGGAGAGCATTCTGGTCTTTTATGGCGCCACCGAAATCGGCGATATCGCTTTCTATCCGCATGCAGAACGCGGCGACTATGATGGCCGCCTAATCATCGACCGCAAAGACTTAGAGCTTGGCTTTTATTCTTCATCGGCGTCGTCGTATGGTGCGAAACCGGATCAGCGTTTGCGATTTCGTTCATCTTCAGGTCGCGCGCACTACTTCCGCCCTGGTCTCGACGAAGAAAAATTTGACGGCGATTGGTTCTTGTCCAGCGACGAAGGTTGGTTGGATGCGTCGGGCTACCTTTACTTGAAGAAACGCGAGAGCGATACAGCCAATATCGGTGGCGTGACGGTCGACTTGACACTTTATGACGATTTTATCGCCCATTTTGAAGGGATCGCAGACGGCTATTCCATTTTGATCACTGATCGTTTTGGCGTCGAGGCTTTGGCATATTTTTTGGCATTCCGCCCCGGTTTCTCACCGCCGGAGCAATCAAAACAGCTTGCCCTGGCGACCGTGCGGGAAAAGCGACTCCCCCTGCCGCCGCTACTAGTCTACGCATCGCCCCAGATACCTCGGACCCCTATGGGCAAGCCCGACAAACGGCATGCAACCGAGCTTGCGAAGGCCATGCGCCCCTTGTTGGTGACACGAGCCCAGCGCTGAAATTGTCTTAAGGTGGTGTTTGTCGCTAAGCGCAGCAGCCGATAGGCCCAGCAAGTATCGGCGTAGGCGTTTCAATAATACCAAACGCGCATCGCTATGACGCGTGGCACCATTGGCGTAGTCCGATCAGCATAATGCGCCAAGGCTGATCTATGAGCGCGTTCCAAGCGTCAGTGCAGGTCACAGGCATCGACGATATGCTGGTAGTCGCGAAAGACCCGATTTGAGAGGAACCGCTGTCGCAAGAACTGCCAGACGTTTTCAGCCGGGTTCAGCTCAGGGCACTTCGGCGGCAGGCAAACCAATGTC
>JAUIHE010000065.1 GCA_030432195.1 Alphaproteobacteria bacterium | reverse complement strand
ACTCGAGAACGGTCCTGCAATAGACCCAGCATTTCACGATCCAACCGCCGCCACTGCTCGCCATAAATGGCGTGGCGTGCAGTGGCTTCCAATCCCTCGGAAGCCTGCCAAATCCATAAGACAAGCAAATGGGGAACGTTTCGCGACAAGGTGTCGGACAACTTCCGCATTATGTCACACGGCAGCTTCCGGATTTTGGAGTGACGGCGGTATAGTTTTCCCCAGTGAGGACAACCTCGGCGCGACCGAATGGCTGTCAAGCGCTCTTTTCGATTGATATGCCCCCCTGGCTTCACTAGGTTCGTCTCACTAGCCAAGGGCACCGATGTGCCCCCGGTGGGGAGTCGCGCGCTGGAATAAATCCGCCACTAGAGCGGGGGGCAGTGCAAGCGATTTGTTTATAACGAAAGCTGCCGTTAGCCGGATTGCCGACTAGCAAATAAGCAGCAGACTTTGAGTGTATGGGATTTCGAACGGAATGACCGACGAAACGGACCGAAGCTGGCTTGAAGAAGGATGGCAGACCGTCACTGCCTCGCTTCGCAAGGAGCTCGGCGACACGAACTACCGCTCTTGGATTACGCCGATTTCGCTCGGCGAATTCGACAATGGCAAGCTGACCCTGATCGCCACCAGCCGCTTTATTCGCGATTGGGTGCGGAGCAATTATAGCGACAAGATTCTGGCTCACTGCAAACGCGAGATGCCGAAGGTGCTCGCTATTGATGTAATTGTGAAGCCAAAGACCGCCGCTCAACGCCCGCCGCGCGCGCCCGGCGATGCGGAAGCCTTGGCGGCGAACCCTGAGTTTAAGGCTCCTGGTCTTAGCGATATCGCGGCACCCAATTTGGCTGCTGGCACTGAGAGCGCCGCGCTGAGCGGCAGCATGTTCGCAAGCGGCGAGATCTCAGCTCAACTTGACCAACGTTTGACCTTCGACACCTTTGTGGTCGGCGGAACCAACGAGCTGGCCTACACCGCTTCGCGCCGCGTTGCTGAGAATGCACAAGTTGGGTTCAATCCGCTGTTTCTGTACTCGGGCGTCGGGCTTGGCAAGACGCACTTGATGCACGCCATCGCCTGGCACATCCGCACCCACCAGCCTGAGCGTAAGGTGGTCTATTTGACCGCTGAACAGTTCATGTTCCAATTCATCCGCTCGATCCGCGAGCGCAGCACGGTGGCCTTCAAAGAATCCTTCCGCAACGTCGATGTTTTGATGATTGATGACATTCAGTTCATCGGCAATCGTCAGTCGACCCAAGAAGAATTCTTCCATACTTTCAATGCTCTGGTTGACCGCAATCGCCAGGTCGTCATTTCCGCTGACAAGAGCCCGACTGAGCTTACCGGCATGGAAGACCGCTTGCGTTCCCGCTTGGGTTGGGGCTTGGTGGCGGATATCCACCCCACCTCCTACGAGCTGCGCTATGGCATCTTGGAGCAGAAAATCACCGCCCGCGGTGTTGAGGTCCCGGCCTCTGTCTTGGAGTTTTTGGCTCAGTCCATCACTTCGAACGTGCGGGAGCTGGAAGGCGCGCTGAACCGCCTGATCGCCCACTCCTCGCTGATGGGCCGCCAGATTACTGTCGATACCGCCCGCGAATTGCTGGCCGATCTGCTGAAGGCCAATGATCGCCGCGTAACCATCGACGACATTCAAAAGCGCGTGGCAACCCACTTCAATATGCGCCTGTCGGACATGACCTCAGCCCGCAGGGCCCGCTCGGTTGCACGTCCGCGCCAGATCGCTATGTACCTGTCGAAGGTGCTGACCAATCGCTCGTTGCCAGACATCGGCCGCAAGTTTGGGGGTCGCGACCACACCACTGTTATGCACGCCGTCCGCCGTGTTGAAGAGCTGTGCAAAATGGACCGCGCTTTCCGCGAAGACGTGGAGCTGCTAGAGCGCTCATTGCGCGAGTAAGTTTATGCGCGCTCATTGCGAGGCGACGCCAGAAAAAGACAAAAAGTAGGGGTCCGTTCCTACTTCAAGACTGGGCAGCCAGGCGCTGCCCTTTTTTGTGTGTGCGCCAGCCAAATCCTCAGCCAAATCCCCCGCCGACTCCCCGCCAATTCCCACTCAAATTTCGGTTCCGCCAAGGCCTCAGCTCAGCTAACTAGAGACTATGACTCAAACTTCACCGCCGCCTCTTGAGCCCGCCTCCCAGCAGCGCCGCTTTTCGCTGCTGGCGTGGGGCCATGCACGCTTATCAGACTTGGCCTGGTCTAGCTTCGTCATGGGACTGCTAGCGGCCTTCGTGGGTACCGCATCCTCGTTTTCAGTGGTGATGCAGGGACTTGAGGCGGTCGGCGCGACCCCAGCGCAAGTTGCATCGGGCCTCATGGCCTTATCAGTCTCCAAAGGGGCCGTCGCCATTGCGCTCAGCCTGGGCCTGCGAACCCCTTATTCCTTGGCCTGGTCAACCAGCGGTGCGGCGCTGTTGGTGGCAACCGGACCACTGGCGGGCGGTTTTGGCGAAGCTGTAGGCGCCTTTATCGTTTGCGCCTTGCTGCTGATGCTCACCGGTTTCCTTCGCCCGTTGGCGCGCCTGATCGCCGCCATTCCCAGCATGCTGGCCCACGCCATGCTCGCCGGAGTCCTGCTGCCGCTGTGCCTGGCGCCCTTCAAGACGTTGAGCCTTTATCCCCTCTGGGGTCTCATCTTGCTGTTGGCCTGGCTGTTCGGGCGCCAAATCAACAGCCTGCTGGCCGTGCCAGCCGCTCTTTTGGCTTTTGCCGGAATCCTCGCCTTTGGTCTATCGCCCGACTGGGCCAGCCTTTGGAGCGCTGATTCCGGCCTGATGACCGCCCCGGTTTGGGTCTCTCCGCAGCTCAGCATGACCGCTGTTGCCAGCCTCGCCCTGCCGCTCTATTTGGTGACCATGGCGGGACAAAATCTGCCCGGCCAAGCGGCCCTACGGCTCGGCGGCTTTGATCGCCCGCACGATCTTGCCCTGGCTGGCTCTGGTCTCGCGGGGCTCATCGCCTCGGTCTTTGGCGGACACGCCAACTCCTTGGCCGCCATTACGGCGTCGCTTTGTGCCGGCTCCGATGCCCACCCCCAACCAAGCAAACGCTACTGGTCCGCTGTCTGGGCGGGTGTTTTTTACATTCTGTTCGGCCTGTTTGCCGGACTGTTCACCCGTTTCATCGCTCTGGCGCCGACGCTGCTGATCCAGACGGTTGCGGGTCTAGCGCTTCTGTCTACCTTTTCCAGCTCGCTACTAGCCGCCTTCCAAGCGTCGGACAGCCGGATCGCGGCGGCCATTACCTTTCTGATGACCGCATCGGGGGTATCAATTTTCGGAGTCTCCGGCGCCTTTTGGGGCCTGATCGCGGGCGGCCTGGTGCTCGCGTTGCAAAACACGCGCTGGCGAAACACCACCGGCACCTAGACCGACCGCCAGCCGCGTTTTGGCGTGGATAAGGCCAGCCTTTCGCTGGCGTCACCTTGACAGCGTGCTATGCTATCCGGCCTTGCGGCCTGGGTAGATTTTGCCCCTGCTGCGCGCATTATCTTACCCGCTTGTGATACCAGCGGCCCCACAAAATGAGCCAGTCATGCACCTGACGATCGAACGCGCCCAACTGCTATCTGTTTTGTCCCACGTCCATTCTGTCGTGGAAAAGCGCCATACCGTTCCCATTCTCTCAAACGTGCTGATCGAAGCCCAGGGCCAAACCCTGACCTTTACCGCAACCGATATGGATCTGACCGTCGAGGAGCGCGCCGCTGCCAACATCAGCCAAGACGGCGCCACGACGCTGTCGGCGCATATGCTGTATGACATCGTGCGTAAGCTGGCGGACGGCTCACAGGTTGAAATGCGCTTGGACCCGGAAAACGAGCAATGCCACATCGCCGCGGGCCGCTCTAGTTTTGAGCTGCCAACCCTGCCCCGCGATGGCTTTCCGAGCATCCGCAACGACGACATGCCAGAGCCGCTGGGCGTGGCCGGACCCGATCTCAAGCAACTGATCGAACGCACCCGCTTTGCCATTTCAACCGAAGAGACGCGCTATTACCTCAACGGCATCTATCTGGAATCCTTCGAGCAGGACGGAACGACCGGCCTACGCGCGGTCGCAACCGACGGCCACCGCCTGGCCAAGTGCGAGATCGCCATGGACCTGCACGGCTTGACCCTGCCCGGTGTCATTGTCCCACGCAAGACCGTTGGCGAGATCTACAAAATAGTCGAAGGCGAAGACGAAGCCTTGGAGCTGTCTGTCAGCGAGACTAAAATTCGCCTGAAACGGGGCGACATGACGCTGACCTCCAAACTGATCGACGGCAATTTCCCCGACTATCAGCGGGTCATTCCGGCCAACAACGAAAAACTGTTGAGCTGTGATCCCAAGGCCTTGGCCAAGGCCGTAGATCGCGTCTCGGTGGTCTCCACCGATCGCTCTCGGGGTGTGAAATTCGGGCTCGACGCCGGCGCCATGAGCCTGCAATCCAACTCCGCAGGCATTGGTAGCGCTTTTGAGGAACTAGAAGTCAGCTATAACGCTGACCCGCTGACTGTGGGCTTCAATGCGCGCTATTTGTCTGACATTCTGGGTCAGCTAGGCGGCGAGGTGGCCCACTTCCGCCTCAATGATTCCGCCTCTCCGGTGGTGGTCAGCGATCCTGAGGACCAGACCTCTTTGTTCGTCCTAATGCCCATGCGGGTCTAGGGCAGTCCCAGCGCAAGAGAATTCATGACCGCAGCCTTGACCAAGAGCCCTGCGTTGGTCGGCGCTTCCGATACGGCCCAGACACAACGGGAGTCGCCCCAGGTGCCTCCCCAGGTACCTCCCCAGGTACCTCCCCAGGTACCTCCCCAGGCACCCGCCTTGTGGATTTCGCGGCTGGTCCTTCAAGCATTCCGCTCCTACGATCAGCTCAATCTGGAGCTGGACGCACGTTTTGTCGTCCTAACGGGACAAAATGGCGCCGGAAAAACCAATCTGCTGGAGGCCGTGTCTCTGCTCTCGCCTGGACGTGGGTTGCGCGGTGCCCAGCTCAGCGATCTGCAAAAACTGGGTCAGGATCAGCCTTGGTCAGTCTTCACGGCTTGGCAGACGCCGTTGGGTGAACGCCGCCTGCATAGCTATCGCGATCCCGCCAGCGACAAACGTTTGCACCGTCTAGACGGGGCCGCGCTAAAATCTCTACAGGGCTTTGCCGACCTTGTGGCCATTACCTGGCTGACGCCTCAGCAGGACGGCCTGTTTCGCGGCCCTTCCAGTGACCGGCGCGCCTTTTTCGATCAGCTCGTGTTGGCGCTCAATCCGCAGCACGCGCGCCACCTCAACGCCTATACGGTTAGCCAGCGCCAACGCGCAAAAATCCTGCGCGATGCGGCCGCACGGCGGCAGGCGGCCGACCCTACCTGGTTGGCCGCGACCGAGGACGCCATGGCCCGCCATGGGGTTGCTATTGCCGAATCACGCCTGACCGCGTTGGAACATTTGGCCGGGCGGCTGGCCCAAGATTTCGGCCCCTTCCCTGGCGCAGAACTCGCGCTGCAAGGGGATTTCGAAGCGGCGCTACAACAACGCTCCGCTGTCGATGTGGAAGACTGGGCCAAATCGACCTGGGCGCGTAGTCGCGAGCAGGATCAGGCCACCGGGCGCACGCAATTTGGCCCCCATCGCAGCGATTTGTTGGTGTTTCACAAGGCCAAAGGCCTGCCAGCGCAAACTTGTTCAACAGGCGAGCAAAAATCGCTCGTTATCGCTTTGATATTAGGCCATATTTACATGATTGCCGCGCAAAGAAATATGCCGGCGGTTTTGTTGTTGGATGAGGTTGCCGCTCACCTGGACGCGGGCAAACGTGACGCCCTGTTTGAAGCACTGCTCGCTTTACGCGCGCAGGTTTGGATGACCGGGACCGAGCCCGCCTCTTTCGCCAGCTTAGGCGCGCGCGCTCAGGCGTTTGAGGTGTCGGGCGCCAATGGCTCGAACGAAACCTTGGGCGACGACAGCCCAGGCGGCCACCTTCGGCCCTATGATCTCAATGCTACCTAGGCTGTGGTCAGTCGCTGACCGCCCTAGCCAGTGCACAGAATTTGACGATGGTGCCGCCCGCCGCTCGGGCAGGCCCGGATGAAAGAAAGTACGACGATGAGCAACGATAACCCGGCCCAGCAGGCCTATGATTCCGGTTCGATCAAGGTCTTGAAGGGCCTGGATGCGGTCCGCAAGCGCCCCGGCATGTACATCGGGGATACCGATGATGGCTCGGGCCTGCACCACATGGTCTATGAAGCCGTCGATAATGCGATCGACGAGGCGCTGGCCGGTCACTGTGATCTGGTTGAGGTTGTTCTGAACCAAGACGGCTCTGCGACTGTGCGCGACAATGGCCGTGGCATCCCCACCGATATTCACGCCGAAGAAGGCGTTTCGGCTGCCGAGGTCATCATGACCCAATTGCACGCGGGCGGCAAGTTCGACCAGAACTCCTACAAGGTCTCGGGCGGTCTGCACGGCGTCGGCGTGTCAGTGGTCAACGCGCTGTCCGATTTCCTCGACCTGCGCATCTGGCGCAATGACAAGGAACACTACGTGCGCTTTGAGCGCGGCGTCACAACGGCACCGCTCGCGGTGGTTGGCGATGCGAACGGAAAGAAGGGCACCGAAGTCACCTTCCTGCCGTCGACCGACACCTTCACCATGACCGATTTTGACTTCGATACGCTGGAGCGCCGCCTGCGCGAGCTGGCCTTCTTGAACTCGGGCGTGCGGATTCAACTCGCCGACCAACGCGGCCAAGAACCCAGAATAGTTGAGCTGTTCTATGAAGGCGGTCTGGCGGCCTTTGTGAGCTACTTAGACCGCAAGAAGCACCCGCTGATCGAAGCTCCCATCCTGATTGGCGCTGAAAAAGACGGCATCACCGTCGATGTCGCCTTGCAGTGGAACGACAGTTTCAACGAAACCGTGCTGTGTTTTACCAACAACATTCCACAGCGCGACGGCGGCACGCACTTGGCAGGCTTCCGTGCCGCACTGACCCGCCAAATCAACTCTTATGCCAACTCAAGCGGCATCTTGAAGAAGGAAAAGGTCACGCTGTCGGGTGAAGACAGCCGCGAAGGCCTGACCTGCGTGCTGTCCGTTAAAGTGCCAGATCCCAAGTTTTCGAGCCAAACCAAGGACAAGCTTGTCTCAAGCGAAGTGCGCCCGGTGGTCGAAAACGTCGTCAACGAAAAGCTGTCCGAGTGGCTGGACGAAAACCCGGCCTTGGCGAAAACCATCGTCGGTAAGGTGGTCGAGGCGGCCCTGGCCCGCGAAGCCGCGCGTAAAGCCCGCGAGATGACCCGCAAGAAGGCCGCTCATGACATCGCGACCCTGCCCGGCAAGCTGGCGGATTGCCAGTCGAAAGACCCCGCCCTGTCCGAGATCTTCTTGGTTGAGGGCGATTCTGCGGGCGGTTCGGCCAAGGGCGCGCGCGATCGTCATTTCCAAGCCATTTTGCCCCTACGCGGCAAGATCTTGAACGTCGAGCGTGCGCGTTTTGACAAGATGCTGGCCAGTCAGGAGGTCGGCACGCTGATCGCCGCGCTTGGCACCGGCATCGGGCGCGAAGAATTCGACATCGAAAAGTGCCGTTATCACAAGATTATCATCATGACCGATGCGGACGTGGACGGTGCCCACATTCGCACCTTGCTATTGACCTTCTTTTACCGCCAGATGCCCGAGATTATTGAGCGCGGCTATCTCTATATCGCCCAACCACCGCTATTTCGGGTGCGCAAAGGCTCGTCTGAGACCTATCTGAAGGACCAGCGCGCTCTGGATCAGCACCTGATCAACGAAGGCACCAAGGATGCCCTATTCCAGCAAGGCAACGGCGCGCAAGTCGCCGGTCCTGACTTGGTGGCCCTGTCCCAGCAAGCCGTGAGCGCTCGCGACTTGATCGCCACGCTCGGTCGTCGCCTGGGCTCGCCCAAGGTGGTGGAACAGGCCCTGATCGCGGGCTTCTTTTCGCTGCGCGCTGACCAAGATGCGGCGCTGGCTGAGTTGGCGCCGCGCTTGGCCCACCGCCTGGACCGCAGCGAAGAAGAATGGGCGCGTGGCTGGAGCGTCAAGCCGCTAGATTCGGCCTTTGGACTGCGCATTTCGCGCCGGTTGCGCGGTGTCAACGAGACCTACATCTTGGAACCAACGCTGGCGATTGGCTCTGAACAGCGCCGCTTGCACGAACTCGCCCCCATGATGGAGGAAGCTTTTGCGGAGCCCGGTAGCCTGACCGCGCGCGACCAGACCCACGAACTGTTCGGCCCAAGCGCGCTGGCCGATCTGGTGACCGAGTTGGGCCGCAAGGGGCAGACCATTTCGCGCTATAAGGGCCTGGGTGAGATGAACCCCGAGCAGCTCTGGGAGACAACCTTGGACCCCAACGCGCGCTCTTTGCTGCAGGTGCGGATCGAGCACGCCGAAAAGGCCGACGACGTCTTCACCACCTTGATGGGCGATGTCGTGGAGCCGCGCCGCGACTTCATCCAAGCCAACGCGCTGGAAGTGGCCAATTTGGACGTTTAATGCGGGCGGGCACTGGTTGGGAGCGTTGAGGTTTTTAGCCAGCCGCCAAAAAGCGAGTCACCGCATCATAGACCAACCAGGGAGACCGCAAGATCCTTATTACATTTGAACGGGACAGCGTTTGCGCTGGTGATGATGCGTTTTATCCCAACAGGCGGGAAGTATATTTCGCACATAAGCCTTTGCTCAGCGAGCTTTTAGATAAACGTAGCGTTGCTAACTACTTGCCGGTCGTTTTCCAATCTAGATCCTATTGGATGGCGATTTGCAATGGGAACGAGATCGCCGAAATCGAGTGTTCTGATGTAGCTGAACATCGCGTTAGTGTAAGATTGCTAATGGCAGATTTTTCGGTGAACACCCGCAAGGTCTTTTTCCGATATCTTGGTCAATTACCACTGCAGCAAAGTTGAGAGAGGAAATTTTGCCCAATCTCCCAGAGGCCATGCCTGCTGCTATGCGGTCGATCCGACCATGCGACCACACGGCAACACAAACCGACGGCCCGTCGAGCAAGCCCCTAGTACAGGCCTTCCCAAGCAGCCTTTCCGGATTTGAAATGTCATCATCCGAGGCGCTAAGCTCTGCCGTAGGCCTATGGTTTGTTGGAATGGGGCCATAGCGAGCAAGGACGGCGCAGTAACATTGGTCTTTCCTGCACAGTATGGGGACAAACCAAGTCGGTGATTGACGGCACAGTTGTTGGCGGCGTTAGCGTCGGTGCGGCCGCTGCCGCCACAGGAGCCGGCATCGTTCCGGCGGCGGCTGGTGGAGCTATTGGCGGGGCAGTAGGCAACGGCCTCTACCATGCTGCTGGCTGAATTTGGTAAAATCCGCGCCCATCTTGAGCAGATTCGCTCAAAATTGGAAACAAGGAAGAACAAATGAACAGACGAATAATAAAAACAAGTGTTATTCAAACATTACTTTTTACTGTTGTCTATCAAGTAATTTGGTTTTCGTTTTTCGGACCATCAATAACTACCGAGCGTGTTGTTGTTTTGACAGCTATACTGTTGTTGATTGGATTTCCCTGTTGCTATGTGCTGCGCTTGTGGGAGCAGAAAAGGCAACGCTAATACTGGATGCTTCTATCCATTGATAGTGTTGCCTAATTCAGTTAATGTCGACTTTTTCCTTCTTTAACAGATCATTAATCTTTGCGTCACATGATAAATGCAATGGTCTCCCCGTCTGGCAATTCGTCGTCAAGAAGGGTGCCAGCGGTGACCCAGCCGGGCAGAGTTATGGCGCTGGGCTCGACGTGGCTTTGAGGTGAAACCGTAGCCATATTGGCGACCAACAGATCCAGGCAGCCAGCAAGCTCGGCGGTCTCTGCATCCGCGATTTCGCTCTTGGCGCTGGCGCCGTCTTCCCTGCCCGCGACATCAAACCCGTTCTCAAGCCCTCGCGCAGGAAGGCCGCAACCAGCCAGCGCTCCGGCAGCCTTCACATCGCCGAAGTCCAATCCTTCATGTTCGAGTGTTGCCGGGTTGATGAGCCGCGCGCCCGCGCCTGCCGGCGCTCTACCCCGCAAATCCGGTTCGTCAGCGGACGTCTCGTCAGCAACCAGCGCCGACCTCGCAAATTCATCACGGGCATTTTCAACACTGGCACCGTCAACACTGGCACCGTCATCACTGGCGGTCCCCAGCCCAGCTCCAGCAGGCGCAGCGCTCCGATTAGCCCCGTCCAAAGTCCCTATTTCAAGCTCTTGGTAGGTCAAAATGGTATCGCCCACCTGGGTCTGGCTGCCGTCTTCAAAGGTCACCGTTGAACGTCCCAAAACGGCATAGTCTTCTTCAAAGACAAGTTCACCGCTGGGGGTCAGGCCCACGGCGGTAATGCCCCACTTGCTGAGCAGCCTGAACTCCTCTGGATCACAGAAGCCATCACCGTTCAGATCTTGGAAGACGCCGAACTTGTCCCATTGCTCATCGGCCGCGGTGAGTTGGCCGTCCTGGTTGCTGTCGAAGGCCAGGCGCAACCCTTCCATGTCGGTTCGAGCATCGGGGTGATAGCCGTCAAAACGGATTTCCTCGGCGGACTCTATGAGGCCGTCGCCGTTGGCGTCAAAGGCCAAAAAGCCGTCGTCCGGGGCGACCCAGGTCATGGCCTCAAGGGCGCCGTCGCCGTCAATATCGAAGCGGGCTCGGCTGTCTGCCATCGGCACGATCTCTAGCCCGTCTCCGTCCAGGTCGATCACCACGGGCGGCGCACCTTTGGCGGCAATGTCGGCCTCGACCCTGGCAACGGCTTGGCTTTTGTTGGATGGAACGATGGTGCCTCCCCAGTTCTCATGCCAAAATTCACTGTAGCTGCCGAGGTAAGTACTTGATGCAGAGCTTGTGTCTTGCCCTAGCAACATTGCAGCCGAGCTAAGGCCGTCAGGATCCGTGGCGATCACCTGCACCTCGACATAGGACAAACTACTCTCTTCATAGAGATAGTACGACAGGCGAGCGAACGAATATTCGCCGCCGCCTGCTGTGCCCATCGTAAAATCCCACCCCACAACCCGGTAACCCGCCGCCACCGCGGTCGGCGTCAGGATGAAGTTGCCGCCCTGGTCGATTTGGAACAGGCCGCCGATGGTGGTGCCGTCGCTGCTGCCGCTGGTGCCCGCACTGCTGGTCCAGTTGAAGACCACCGGATCGCCGTCATACTCGATGACCTGCACATAGCCCTGCACCCCATTGGCATCATAGACCCCGTCGGTATAGACCACGCCGGTTATGACGGGTGCGTCGTTGACCCCTTCGACCCGCACGACAAAATCATCCGACCAGGCCGACGTATCCACCCCATCGCTGACCTGGAAATTTGCAACGGTCTGGCCATAGTAATTGGCATCACCCAACAGGCTAAAGTTAGCCCCGTTAGCATCACCGCTGATGTAGCTGCCCTGCACCGCCACCACGTCCAGGTTCTGGGTGCCCAGCACGTTGACATCGAAGTCCCAAACCAGATCGGTCACCGTCGAATCAGCAAAGATCGAGGTCTCGTCCTCGATCAGGTCAAAACTGGTCTGCCCGGTCCAAATCATCGCATTGTTGCGGCCGTCTAGATAGATGTCATGGCCACCGACTTCCACCTGCTCGATGCTGTCCAAATGGATGCTGTCAACGCCGTTATCGACGATCCAAGAGCCGTCGGCCTGCTGGCTCCAGCTATAGTCGAACAGGTCTCCTGACAGGCGCGCGATATCAAAGCCATCGCCCCCAAACACTTCATCGCTGCCGCCGTTCAGCGCAAAGATATTATCGCCGCTGGTGCCAGTTAGGCGGTCCTTGTGAGCTGTTCCGACGACATTTTCAAAGCGGTTCAAGGTGCCGCCCAGCGAGGTCGTACCCGCGGCCAAGTCCACCTCAATGCCGCTGGCCAGCGTCGCATAGTTCAGGGTGTCGATGCCAGCCCCACCGTCCAGATCCAAGCCGCGTTCGGCGTGATAGACGATATCATCGCCGCTGGAGGACAGCAGCTTTTCGAAACTGGTGGCATCAAGGTCTATGGACAGGTCGAAATCGCCTGAAACGCGCAGCAGGTCATGACCACTGCCGCCCGTGACGTTGGCCAAAAAATCGTCGGCATCAATGGTAATATCGTCATCACCGGCCCCGCCGTCTATGCGATCTTGGCCCGCGCCTCCGACCAAAATATCGTTCGCCGAGGAGCCCGAAATAATGTCGTCGCCAGCCCCGAGATCAGCTTTTCAATGCTGACACTGTGCAGGTCTATTATCAGGTCGCCGTCCCCTGTAAGGGTCGCGGTGTCATAGCCGCTGCCGCCGTGGATGGTATCGCTGACATCAAATCGCAAGCTGTCATCGCCCACCCCGCCGTCCAAAATATCGGCGCCAGCCCCGCCATCAAGGCTATCATCATCATCGCCGCCATACAGCTTGTCGGCAAAGGCGCTGCCCAGTAATTCGTCGTCGCCTGCGTAGCCATAAAGGCTCATGCCAACGGGCGTCCGGCGAGCATCCAGGGTGTCGTCGCCTTGGGTTGCATGCACCACCTCTAGGCCCAAGGCGGCCAGATCGACATGGATCGAATCGCCGGAGAAAATAAGCCGTATCCAGACCGAGCCCGCCTTGGATGGTGTCAGAGCCATCGACATAGAGGGTGTCGTCGCCCGCGCCAGCATCAATCGTGTCTTGGCCCTGCACGGCAACAATAGTGTCGTTGCCTTCGCCCGCATCAATGGTGTTGCGTCCAGCACCCAAATCGATCCAGTCATTGCCGGTGCCGCCTAGCGCCCGATCATCGCCGCTGCCCGCATAGAGCGCGTCATCACCGCCACCGCCGTCGATATCGTTGTTGCCCTCGCCCGCC
This sequence comes from Alphaproteobacteria bacterium, assembly GCA_030432195.1. Taxonomy (GTDB): domain Bacteria; phylum Pseudomonadota; class Alphaproteobacteria; order UBA7985; family JAUIBT01; genus JAUIBT01. The sequence continues at coordinate 2,778 of JAUIHE010000065.1, read as the reverse complement.
AGCAGCAAATCGTGCCCGGCTCCCAGGCTAACTAGGTCGTCACCATCGCCCGAATTAACGCTGTCGTCACCTTCGCCGCTGTCGATGGTATCCGCACCGCCCAACGTGACGATAGTATCCGCGCCCGCGCCGCTGGCGATGCGGTTCCCACCGGCACCGGCCAGGATGACATCATCGCCTCGGGCCGTGGTGACCCGATCGTCTCCGCTGCCGGTCGCTACTTCAGAGCCGCCATCTCCAAGGTTAATGATATTGTCACCGTCGCCCGCCAGCACCCGTTCAAAGCCGTCGCCACCCAGGATCTGATCGTCTCCACTACCCGAGGCGATATGGCCGCCGCCGTCACCAATCTCGATCTGGTTCGTTCCGTCGCCCGCCAGAACGGTATCAAAACCCAGACCGGCACGGATGACATCATCGCCGCTGCCTGCCTCGGCATAGTTGTCCCCGTCGCCAAGATCGACGGTGTTTTGGCCGTCGCCTGCCCAAACCTCGTCATTGCCAAGCCCGGTATCAATGATGTCGTCGCCCGCATAGGCCAGCACGGTGTCGTTGCCGATCCCCGCATCGACCCGATTGTGACCGCTACCCGTGTCGATCACGTCGTCACCTTGGCCCCCATACAGCTGATCATCGCCGCTCTCGCCAAACAAATGATCGTTTCCCTCGCCGCCATCCAAGATATCGTTGCCGGCTCCGACGGTCGGCATGTTGACCGTGATATTGCGCAGGCTGGAAGTGCTGGACGCCACGCGCGTCACCGGATCGTATTCTTGCACGCCCACTTCGACGGTGAGCTCAAAAGAAGGCAATTGTCCGACGGTTATCAGTTGCAGGTCCAACAACTCTGCGGGAGCCAACACATAGACGCCGCCGCCCAACGGGGTGCCCGCTGACAGTGCCGCGCCCTCGGGGACGCCCGAAATTGTGACACTCAGCACTTCCGAGCCGTCTGCATCGGTGCTGGCGGCGAAGCCCGCTAGCGGGGTGACGAGCACGCCCCCGTATGAATCACCGTACAGCCAATCGTCGCCCTGGCCACCTTCCAACAGATCGTCCTCACCGCCGCCATACAGCAAGTCGGCATCACTGCCGCCGACCAGATGGTTTTTGGCGTGCAGCTCTGAGCCGACGTTGACGCGACCGACGATATAAAAGCTCGGGCTATCCGCCAGGTCGGGCAAAATGAAGGGATCCAGAACGGTTCCGGGGCGCACCACGGATGGACTTGTGGTCTCAACAGCATCGCGTCCGGTGCTCAGACCGCCGATCGTGAGCCCCTGCAAGACATCGACCTCGGCAGCGACAGTGCCCGAGGCTCCAGCGCTCGCGCTTGTCGCTGCCAACCCCAGGCCGTTGGCATCATCAGAGCTGCCAAGACCACTTGAGTCCTGGCCATCTAGAGGCCCAGATTGCAGGTAGGGGCTATCGCCCACTGCTTGCCCACTGCTTGCCCCAGCGGTTGCATAGTTAGCTTCGCTGCCGTCTGCCAACAGGCTGTAGGGATCGGCCCCGACCGGTAAGCCCAACAGGCCCGCAAGGCCCGCGCTCTCAACCAGCGGACCCAAAATCTCAGCCCCAAGCGCGTCTGTGTAGGGCGCGGCCAACAGGCCCATGACCACCGCCGTCGTCATGGGCTGCACTCCGCTGGCAACCGGGCGCGGCGTGGCAACGATGGTCAGCGGCCGGTCTTCTTCTTCCTCGCTGAATTCGGCGTCGGCGCGTTCCTGGATACCCAATTGGATCTGATCCATACTGCCAGCAACGCCCAGAACTTGGCTGCTCTGCCCCATCGCGCCAAGGTCCGCGGCGTAGGAGATTTGTGTGTAGGCATCCAGGCTCAGCGCATTGACCAGCGCCGCCTGCGATCCGCCCAGCTCCGAGGCCTGCTCGGGCGGCTCTTCCATGGCTTCTAGAAGTTGCTCTAGAAACTGCTCGGCTTGAGCGGAGGCCAGAGCGTCCAAGGTTAAAAGGCTGGCATCTTCAAAGACCAGCATTTCGGTTGAGCTTGCATCAATGCTGCTGGTGTTGCCGCCTTGATCAATGACCAGCAAGGTATCGCCATCGGCCACAAAACTGTAGTCCGAACGGGGCCCGTCGAAAACCACCCGGTCAAAGCCCTCGCCGCCCGCGATGCTGTCCTGACCGCCGGACGCCCAGATGACATCGTTGCCGCTGCCGCCCCTAATATTTTCATCCGCGCCGCCGCCCACGATTTGGTCATCACCCGCGCCGCCGTCCAAAATAGCAGGACGCTCGGGGGCCACATCGAAGCGGAAACTGGGCATAGGACTGGGCACAGGAGTGGGCATAGGCGCTGGCTCGCCGGTCGTCCCCGCCATGGCATCGACCAGATCCGGATGAAGCGGCTTGCCGCCGTGTTCAGGGATCAGATCCCCGCTTCCGGCCGCCGAACCGTCGCCTGCATCATTGCGCTCGAACAGGGGTCGTTCGTCGGGTAGAGGGTCTCCCGGCACATAGGCCCCATCGCCCGCCTCTTCCCACAGATCGGGATTGAGGATCCGACCGCCGCTCTCTTCATGGGGTATATCGAAGATCGGCCGCGAGACGGGTACAAAGCCGCGATCTCCGCCCTGGACGGACGGCTCGCCTGCTGTTGGTTCTTCAATAGGATACGCACCCAAACTAGCAAGGGGAGCCGCTGGCCGCACGATCTCAGGCGGTGGCGATCCGCGGCCAAAGCCTTCATCCAGCCCGCCCGCCTCTTCGGGGTCAAAGATGGGACGCTGCCCGCCGCCAAAGCCTGAACGATCCGGC
>JAUIHE010000064.1 GCA_030432195.1 Alphaproteobacteria bacterium | reverse complement strand
CAGGACATCAATGCTGCGCGCTCCGACAATGACAGAAAATGGGGTTCAATCCGCATGTTCACATCTGAATCGCTGGAGCCTGCCAAGTCAAGGAAAACGCGGATCTCTCAGGAATCGGAGTATAATAAGACTGTCGTTGCGACTAACTCCGCGTCCGATACTGCCGCGACATTCTTGGTCGGCGGTCTCTTGAACCCAGATTACCCAGAACTGACAGGCTTCAATATCCCCGCGGGTAGCGAGCGTGGCTTGGTGGTCTATGCGGGCTTCGAGCGCGAACACACCGTGGCGCCTTTGCTGAGCAACTATACGGGCGGCGGTGCGCCCGGTGGTGTGATCGTTACCCTGTCGAGCCCGGGCGGATCAGTGGATCAGTCGACGGTCTTCTCGTGGGGCTTCGGCGATGACGGGTTGATCATCCCACTGTTCGGTATGAGCAAGGAGCTGCATACCGCGACCTTTAGCGAAGCCGATATTGCCAGCGTTTTGGGCGGTACTAATGGTGGCACGGTGACCGTTACGGTAACCGCACCCAACCCTGGCTTGTTGCTGGGTGACGACACTTACTTGGCGGCGGTCTCTCTGGATAACGTCGATCAAACCGCAGGTCTGCAAGTGGCCGCGCAGCAAACCGCCAGCTGGTCGGCTGCTGCTGGTGATTATACCATTTCCTCGGGCGCCTTTGCAGTCGGCACCGAGACCACGGACCCCGGCGATGCCGTACTGGTCAATGGCTTCAGTTTTGCAGGCACCGAACAGGGCAGCTTTGGCTTCCTGACACCCGGCAGCTTCTTGAACATCGAAGCCATGGTCAACACCAACCCCTTGAGCGTGTTCGGCCTGCTGTCATTCGATTCAGAACCCTCCGGCGTCTCGGGCAACGTCTTCTTTGACAATGGGGCTTATGCTGGCGGGGTCGATATTCAGTCGGCCTTGGGGGCTGGTACGTCGACCTACGTTGGCGAAATGGCGGTCGTCACCGCCCAGGTGGCGCCCAACATCATCAGCGCTGACGCCTGTGCGGATGCGGCCTTCATTGATCTGGAATTGGAAAAGACGGCGACCGCCCTTACCGCCTTTGTGGGCGATACCCTGACCTTTACCGTAACGCTTACCAACAATGGCGGTATTGATGCATCGGGCGTCCAAGTAACGGACCTGGTGCCTGCTGGCTTCACTTTGACCAACGTCACTGGTTCAACCGGAACCTATGACCCTGGAACAGGACTTTGGGATATCGGCGCACTGGCGGTCGGCGCGACAGAAACCCTGGACCTTGAGGTCACAGTCAACGCAGGCGGGGCCGCCAGCGACTATCTGAACTTGGCTGAAGTCACCGCCGCCAATGAGCCTGACGTGGATTCAACGCCGGGCAATGGCGTCGATACGAACAGCAACCTGGTCTTTGCCGATGATCCCGGAGACGAGGACGACGGCGACGGTGTGCAAATTACCGTCGAGGGCATCACCATCACCAAGACCGCTTCTGCGATTGCCATGGACGGCAGTACGGATGGCAAGCTGCGCTACCTCTTTACCGTGACCAACAACTCGGCTGCGACCACGTTGAGCTATGACTTGATCGACACGATAAATTTCGATCCGGATCTCACAACGCCCGTAACCGGGGAGCTGCGCTTGCAGCCCAACCCGGCCATTGTCGCGACACCGACCCTCAATAACGGGGTGGCAAGGACCCTGATCGCCAATCAGTCTTTGGCGGCTGGTGCCACGGCGGTTTGGGAGCTGTTGATCGACCTGGGGCCCATTCCGCTGACCCTCAACGGCGGCACGACCAACATTGTGGACTTGGTCGGCTGTAACCCGGGCGCACCGGTCCCTGGCACGGGCCTCTATAACAGCGCCGATCTGGCGACGGCCAACGGTGGCCCTGCTGCGGCCTTGGGCCTTGATTCTGCGGCTTGTCCCACCGGCGAAAACGCCGGATTGCTGGTCACAAAACAAGCATCAGCTGTCGTGTCTGCTCTGCCGGGCGGTGGTCTGCGCGCGGTCTACGATGTTTTCGTTTATAACGCTGGTCTTGAGACGACCTATAGTCTGACTGATACCTTCGGCTTTGACGCTGACTTCACCGTTGTCAACACCGCCATGCTGATCAATGCAAGCGGTCTAGCTGTCGCTGATTTGACTGGGTTCAGTGTTACCAACGCCACTATTCCTACAAATTCGGCGCACCAATTCCGTATTCAAGTTGATGTCACCCACACGGGCAATACAGCCGCGGCGCTTGCCGATGTTGGCGCTTGTGATGCCGCCGATCCGGTGATGGGTGTTGGCATGACCAACGAGGCGAGCCTTGTTGGTCCCTCTGGTGTGCCAATTGAGGCCTACGCCTGTCCGACCGGTGATGGCGCGGGCGGCACCATCTCCTTCGACAAGGATGTCGTGTCGTTGAGCAGCGTCGATGCCGATACGGTTGAGGTGGTCTATAGCCTGACTGTCAGCAACACCACTGCCAGCTCTGAGACCTATGATTTGTCCGATTCCTTCGGCTTCGATCCAGATTTCACCGTAGATTCGGTGTCGGTCTCTGCCACCGGCGGCGCGGTTCCGTTGGGTACCTTTGACGGCAATGCAAGCCCCACTTTGGCTAGTGGTCAAAGCATCGCTGGCGGCGTGACACACGTCTATACCATTACGGCTGTCGTCTCCTACACCGGGCCTGATTTGGACACAGACATTGCAGGTTGTGACCCCAACAATCCGCAGGCCGCTACCGGTTTGTTTAATATGGGCTACTTGACGGTCAACGGTATACCGGTCAGCGACGAGGCTTGCCCGGGTGGGGTCGATCTGCGCTTTACCAAGTCCGCCTCATTTGTGGGCTATGAGGGCAACGGCCGCTTCAAGGTCGCCTACCAAATCACCGTCGAAAACCTGCGCCCGGCTTCTGTGACCTATGACCTGGTGGACACGCCGAACTTCGATCCAAACCTAGCCGTGACCTCGGCGACGGTTTCTTACAATGCTGGGCCAGAGACACCTGTGGTTGGCATGACCAACGGCAATCCAACGACCCTGGCCAGCGGTGTGACCCTGGCGGCGGCTGGCGTTGATACCTACTACCTAGAGATCGTGATCGACGCGACGGCCATTGCTGCAATAGGCGACCAATTTACAGCCATTTTGGCCTGTAGCGCGGCCGACCCTGTAAGCGGAACCGGTGCCTACAACTCTGCTTACTTCGTTGTGGATGGGCAGACCTTCGCACCGGTTGAAGCTTGCCCGGATGGCAGTGATGCGCCGGTCTTGGCCATTAAGCTTTCCTCGGCTGTGGCCGATTTGGGCGGTGGTGCGTTGCGCATCGTCTACTTCGTTGCTGTGGCAAACCCAGGTTCAACGACCGTCGCCTATGACTTGACGGATGTGCTGAACTTTGACGGTGGCTTCACGGTTTCCAGCGTCACCTTGCTGCAAAATGACGGCGGAACCACCAGCGATCTGACGGGGTTTGCCGGTGCCGCCATTGATCTTCCCTCCGGCGCGCAACACAATTATTTGCTTGAGGTCGAAGTACAGCACACGAGCAATGATGCGGCGACGGCCATTGCTACCGCTGGCCAGTGTGATCCAACCGATCCTGTGCCTGGTACAGGCCTGTATAACGGGGCCACTGTAACGGGCCCGAATGGCGTGCCCGTCGTGGTTGAGGCTTGCCCACCGGGCGATGGTCCCAGCGGAACCGTGGTCTTTGACAAGCAAGCACTATCTGCCGTGCAAAATGGGGCGAACCAGGTTGACGTTGTCTATGAACTGACGGTGAGCAACACCTCGGCATCGACGCTGACCTATAACCTGAACGACCAGTTCGTCTTTGGTGCCAACTTCCCGGGCATTACTGCGCTGACCGTTACGGCTTCGCCTGGAGCATCCGCAAATCCGGGATTCAACGGTGCCGGCAACACCGCTTTGGCGATCGGCGAGTCCATCGCGCCCGGTGAGACCGACACCTTCACCATCGCGGTGACCGATAGCCTGATCGGCAGCCTGACCTGTAACCCAATCCTGGGGTCATCGTTGGCCGTTGGCGAATCAATGGTCTGTACCGGCAGCCACACCGTTACGGCCGGCGATTTGGCCGCCGCAACTGCGGGAACGGGCGTCCTGGAGAACGTCGCCACGGGTACGGGCGAAGTGCTGGGCGGCGGCACCATCAGCGACAGCGATACGGCGGCGGTCACTCTAGACCCCGCCAATATCACACCGGCTATCGACCTGATTAAGACCTTGGACAGCTTCACCGACAATGATTCCAGCGGTGGCTATTCGACGGGCGACGATCTGGTCTATCGCCTGACCTTCACCAACACTGGCAGCGATAGTCTGTCAGGCGTCACCATCAATGATAGCTTGCTGCCGGGTGCGGTGGTCGCCTGTGGGGCGGTCACTCCGCCTACCTTGGCGCCTCTGGCCAGTGTCACCTGTACCGTGCCTTACACCATCGCTGCGGGCGATATCATGACCGACGCTGTGACCGGCGAAGATGTCGTCGTCAACACGGCGACCGTGCAGGGCACCTCGGTCTCTGATCCGACCTTGAGCGTCACTGACACCGAACAATTGATCTTGGTGGTCAGCAACACACCATTGCTGGCGGCAAAGGTTGCGTCGATTTTGGTCGATGAGGGCAACGGCAATCTGAAGGTCAACTACGCCGTCGCGGTTCTGAACCCCAGTGTTGGGCCGCTGGACTACGACATTGCCGATGTCTTCAACTTCGGAGCAGGCTTTACCGTCACCGGCACCACCTTGCTGCAAAACGATGGCGGCGGAACAGAGAGCTTGACCGGCTTTACCGTCTCTGGCGCGACCTTGAACTCTGGCATCATCCATAACTACTTGCTGGAAGTTGAGGTGAGCCATTCAAGCGGGGATTCGCCAACGGCCATTGCTGCGGTGGGCCTGTGTGATCCAGCGTCGCCGACGCCGGGCACCGGTCTCTATAACGCCGCGACTATTACAACGTCGACCGGCGCTCCGTTGGTGGTCGAGGCTTGTCCGTCTAATGGCTTGATCTTCTCTAAGACAGCACCGTCGGCGGTGGAATCATCGCCGGGCGAGATTGATGTCGTCTATCAACTTACCGTGCAAAACAATTCGGCAGAGGCCACCACCTACGACCTGGTCGATCAGGTCAACTTGGGTACAGGATTTGGCGTCTTTGCCTCGCCCTTGAGCGTCACGGCGACGCCGGCGGGTGTGACGCCCAATTCGGGCTGGAACGGTGTCGACAACCTTACCATCGTTAGCGGTCAGGCGATCGGCGCGGGCGAGACCCACGTCTTTACGATCAATATGCGCATGGCCTACGGCGGTACCGATGATTTGGAAACAGCCGTCAATGCCTGTAGCCCGAGCGACCCGACGCCAGGAACCGGCCTCTACAACTCTGCAAGGATAACCATAGACGGCCTTCCGGTCTTTGCGGACGCCTGTCCAAATCTGTCAACCCTAAGTCTCTCCAAGCTGCCCAACCCTCCAGGCGGCGTGACCGAGGGCGACACCATTTCCTATACCTTCTTGATCGAGAACAACGGCAACTCCGCTGTCGATACTTTGGTGTTGAACGATCCTCTTGTCAGCAACATGAGCTGTGCGGCGACCTCGGTTGTCAATTCAACGCCCTTCACCTGGTCTTATGCAGGGGGGCAGGCTAGCTCGACGTCGGGTGCGCTGGCTGTCGGCGACACCATCGGCTGTACCGCGGTTTATACCGTCACGGCTGGCGACGTGACCGCAGGATCTGTCAACAATTTCGCGACCGTGACCGGCGTTGACGGCGGCGGTGCGACCGTGACCGGCACCGCAAGCGCGGTGGTTCCGACCGTGCCGCAAAACGTCCCTGGAGATATCAGCGTCACCAAGTCTGTAGTGGGTTTCAACGATACGGTAACTGCCAACGGGCGTATCGATGTCGGTGAGAGCGTTGATTACAGCATAACCGTCATCAACACCGGCACGACCGATCTGACCAATGTTCAGGTTTCTGACAGCTTGATCGGGGGCCTCAGCTGTAGCCCGATACTCGGATCAACCCTTGCGCCTGCGGCCAGCATGACCTGTACCGGAAGCTATACCGTGACCGCGGGCGACTTCACGGTCGCCAGTGGTAGTGGTGGTGTTCTAACCAACACTGCAACGGCCACCGGTCAGCAGCCGGGCGGCGGTACGGTGAGTGACACCGACACGGCTTCCATTACTCTGGATCCAGCGGTCATTACGCCTGTGATCGATTTGAGCAAGCTGGTAAACAGCTTCACCGACAATGACGGCAATGGCGCGCCGTCGGTTGGCGATGAACTGGTCTATGGCTTCATTATCACCAACGTGGGCGCAGATACCCTAACCGGTGTAAGCTTGGATGACCCCTTGGTGAACGGCTCGTTGAGCTGTGCGCCGGTTCTGCCGACGAGCCTGGCCGTGGGTGAAAGCGCCTTCTGTACAGCGACTTACACGATCGCTGCGGGCGATATCGTCGCTGGTGCGGGCGGTGTAGAGCTGTTGATCAATACCGCCACGGCAACGGGCACCGGCAATTTGTCGGGACTTGCCGTCTCTGATGTGGAGCAGTTGATCATCGAGATCTTCCCCAACATGTTGGATTATGGCGATTTGCCAGACAGTTATGACGGGCTTCCTGGCTCGGGCGATGACGCTTCGCACAGCCTTGATGCAGGCCTCTATATGGGCACGACAGCGCCCGATATCGAAGCGGGCAAGCAGGCGCCGTTGGATTCAACCGGTGACGATGTGACCGGTGTGGACGACGAAGATGCCATCGCGCCCAGCGTTCCTTTGTCTGTGGCATCAACCAGCTATACCCTGACGGTACCTGTGACAACTCCGGACGCTGGCGCTTGCAATGGTGATACGGCCTTTACCTTGGTGGGTTGGATCGATTTCGACGACAATGGCGTCTTTGACGCGAACGAGCGTTCGGGCCTGTTTGGCGTTGGGGCAAATGTTGCAGGTAACGCCGATCTGACTTGGACCAATTTGCAGGCCCTGACCTTGAACGCTCCGGCTAGCGGCAGCTATGCCGTTCGTCTGCGTCTTTATGAAGGTACTCAGGCAGACCCGCAGGCGATCGACTTTGGCGGTTGTGGTGAGGTCGAGGACGGCCTGATCGTCTCCAGCGATCCCGATTTCGGTGATGCTGATGCGGGTTACGAGGGCGGCAATCCGGCTTCGCATACGCCGGGCGGTATCCAGTTGGGTGCTGTTGGTCCCGACGGCGAGGCCGGGCCTCAGCCCGACGGTAGCTTGACCGGTGATGATTTGGCTGGCGTTGACGACGAGGACGGCATCAACACCCTGACCTTCGTTCCTTATGGCGTGGGCAGCGATACCTATGATCTGGATGTAATCACCGCCCAGGTCCCCGTCGTTGGTGGCGTGGTGGCCGCCTGTGCCGACTTCAACGACAACGGCAGCTTTGATGCGGGCGAAGTTGTCTATGGTGCCTTGAACGCGGGTGATACGGCTGCAACGCTAACGTGGTCGGGTCTGAATGCCCTGCCTGCTGTCACGCCCGCCAGCGGCTCTTACACCTTGCGCTTGCGCGTCTTTGAACGCCCAGCGGTCGAGACCGTTCCTGGCACCATTGATCCGGCTCTCGTGGTCTGTGATGGCCCCGGCGGCGTGGGCGAAGTTGAAGACCACGCCATGTTGGCTGTACTGCCGCAAGTTATCATTGCGCGTAAATCAGCCGATGTTGCCACCGTGACCGTGGGCGACTTTATCCAGTGGACCATGGAGTTTGAAAATACGCTGGCTGGTCCTCTGAACAACGTGACGCTGCGTGATTGGCTGCCTGCGGGTGTCGCCTATGTCGCGGGCTCGGCGCGGGTGCAGCGGATCGGCATCGATGCCGCGCCCCTGGCCGATGAGCCCAGCATCAGCGGCGGCAGTGTCCTAAGTTGGACGGGCTATGATTTCCAAGCTGCGGGCGGTGCAGGCGATACCATCGTCATCACCATCTTGACCACGGTCGGTACGGTCGCTCAAGGCGCAACCTTGGAGAACCGCACCCAGGCCTTGACCGCGGCTGATTTGCCGCTGTCGAATGTGGGACGTGCCTTTGTCACCGTGGAAGCCAGTGGCGTCTTCGATTGTTCGGACATCATCGGACAGGTGTTCGAGGATCTGAACGGCAACGGCTATCAAGATGCGGGCGAAGGCGGCATTGCGGGGGTCAATATCTACACCGCGCGCGGTCAAAAGATCACGGTTGACCGTTATGGTCGCTACCACGTGCCCTGTGGGGCGACACCCGATGATCGTGGGCAGAACTTCATCTTGAAGCTGCACGAGCAGACCTTGCCCTTGGGCTGTCAGCTCACCACGGAAAACCCACGTGTGGTTCGTGTGACTCCGGGCAAGTTCACCAAAGCCAACTTCGGCGCAAGCTGTGGCAAGTCCGTTTCGGTCTTCTTGTGTGATGACGTCTTTGTTCAAGGTTCGACACAGGTGCTGGATACCTGGCGCCCGCAAGTCGGTCAGCTGTTGGAGATTATGCGAAGCTCACCCGTTTCGCTCAATATCACCCACGCGAGCGGCGAAGGTCAGGCCCTAGCCGAGCGTCGTCTGGCGCGCCTCAGTCGCTATCTAACCAGCAACGCCGCGGGCGGACGCTTCCAGTCCAGCGTGACGACCGGCTATACCAACGACCTGTCGCGCTGCCCGCAAAAAGCACCCGAGCCGGTGCCGCTTGAGGTCTGTAACGTGCCGACGCGTTATGCGATCAAGTCCATGATTTCCTACTGTCAAGGACTGCGCGATCTGGTGGTCGAAGAGTACTACAGCTACCAGCCCTATGGGACGCAGGTTGCCAACTACAACACCTACGTTCGCGGTGTTGAGACTTGGAAGGCGGACTATAAGACGGTGATTGCCAACCAGAACTCCTGGTCGCGTGCGCAGATTCAAGACAGCTATTTGAAGCTGACGCAGCGCTATCATCAGCTTATGACCTATCGGAATACCTATGTGGTTCCGAGCGGACAGTAGGCTTTGACGGTTCCAAGATCGGGCCCGAGCGACCGCAAGGTTGCTCGGGCTTTTGTTTTTCGCTGGCAGGTTTTCGCTGGCAGGTTTTCGCTGGCAGGTTTTCGCTGGCAGGCCAGCAGATCGTTACTAAGTCCTTACGTAGAGCTTGGAGGGGTCGCTATCGACCCGATAATCCCAGGTGGTGCCGTTGGTCGCCATGGCGGCATTGACCACCCGTTTTTGCTCCAGGCGGGCCCAAACGTCGCTCTTTATGGCGTCCAAATCGAAATTTTGGTCGATGATACCTTGAAGCTTGGCTTGAATGTCCGCCTGTTCAGGTTTCCCGGCCAGGTTTTGCCACTCGTCGGGATCGTTGGCGAGGTTGAAGAGCTGCGGCGCAGAACCATGACAATAGATATATTTCCAGTCGCCTAGGCGCAGCATGAAACTGGGCCGCATGATGCCCTCACCGTGATATTCGCTGATAATCGGGATTTCAGGCAGCGTTTCGCCCCTGAGCGCTGGCATGAGAGAGCGGCCCTCGAAGGCACGCGCTGGCGTCACGTCGGCCAAATCAACCAAGGTTGCGGGCAGGTCGATCAAGGAGACGGGCGTGTCAATCGTGCCCGCCTTGGCGCCGGGGTAGTCGATTATCAGCGGGATACGCGCCGACCACTCATAGAGGCTGCGCTTTTGGATCAAACCCTTTTCGCCCAGCATTTCGCCGTGATCGGAGGTGAAAATGACCATGGTATTGTCGCGCAGGCCCTGTTCTTCCAATATCGCCAACAGCTCACCCAGCTTGTCGTCCACATAATGGGCCAGGGCCGCAAAGCCGCGCCGCATGGCCAAAAGATCATCGGGGTTGCGAATGCTCTTGCGATCCAGCCCATACCAACGAAGGAAAGCCCGGTCGAAGTCCGAATAACGGTCGTCCATGTCGTCGGGGTAGTAGGGCAAAGGCAGGTCCGCATCTTTGTACAAGTCCCAATATTTGTGCGGCACGATGTAGGGCGGATGCGGATTGGTGTAGGAGACGGTCAGCATGAAAGGACGCTGGGGGGCGTGGCGCAAATATTCTAGCGCTCTGAAATGGGTCTCCTCGTCGTATTGGAGTTCCGTGCTCCAGCCAGGGCCGATGTTTTCGGCTTGGTACTGCGGGGCGAAATCGAACGCCGAGGCCGTCGGGTCGTCAGGGTCCAGCAAAGGATACGACCAGATGAAGCCCGATGGATAGATGTCGGTATTCAAGCGCCGCTGGAAGCCATGCAATTGATCGGCCCCGACAAAATGCATCTTGCCGGTCAGTACGGTCTCATAGCCCGCGTTTGTCAGGTAATGCGCGAAGGTCGGGATAAAGCTGTGATAGGGGTCGCCGTTGTCAAAACAGCCCGTGGTCGAAGTGTAGAGCCCGGTCATAAGGCAGGAGCGCGCGGGTACGCAAATGGGGCTGGGGGTATAGGCGTTGGTAAATTGAACCGAGCGCGCCGCCAGAGCCGACAAGTTGCGGGTGTGTGCCATCGCATGGCCACAGGCTTCCAGCATAAAAGGCGTCATTTGGTCTGCCATGACCAATAGGATGTTTGGAGATCGTTGAGTCATCTCAGATATTCCGTTGAAATCTTTATACAATGATGCCCAGTGGCGCAGCGAGCATGCGCGCTTTGTTGGTCTTCTATCAAGCCAAAAGGCGGGACACATGTCGCGATATTAAATCTAAGGTTGCAGTTTGGGCGCAACTGGTTGAAACTCCCGCCCGGTGATGGGCAACGGCCTGGTGAGCAGCGCTTCCCCGGTCCGATCCTTTCGAACGAGATCTACGAACAACGGGAGACAACCATGACATTCAAGCCATTTGCCAAGCCCTTTGCGCTACCGGCGAGCCTGGCAGCGAGCCTCGCTCTGCTGGCGAGCGCAGGCCTTGGTCCTATCGCAGGCCAGGCCCAGGCGGCGGGCGTCAAAGTCGGCATGATCACCACGCTTTCAGGCGGTGGTGCTGGCCTAGGCATTGATGTGCGTGACGGATTTATGTTGGCCATCAAGCAATCGGGCCGCAACGATGTTGAAGTCGTCATAGAAGACGATCAACGCAAACCAGATGTCGCCGTGCAATTGTCCGACAAGATGATCCAGTCTGAAAAGGTCGATGTGCTGACCGGTATCATCTGGTCAAATTTGGCGATGGCCGTAGTTCCAGGCGCGGTTGCGCAGGGCAAATTCTACTTATCGCCCAACGCTGGCCCGTCGCCTTTGGCCGGTAAGGGCTGCCATGCCAACTACTTCAACGTGGCTTGGCAGAACGACAACTTGCACGAAGCGGCTGGAGCCTACGCCAGCGGCGCAGGGCACAAGAACGCTTTTATCTTGGCGCCCAATTATCCAGCTGGTACCGACGCTCTGGCGGGCTTCAAGCGCATGTATGAGGGCGAGCTGGCGGGTGAGATCTACACCAAGTTGGGCCAGACCGACTATGCCAGCGAGATCGCGCAAATTCGGGCCAGTGGCGCAGACAGCGTCTTCTTCTTCCTGCCGGGCGGCATGGGAATTTCCTTCCTGAAACAATACGCCGATAGCGGTGTTGGGCTGCCGGTCGTTGGCCCCGCCTTCAGCTTTGACCAGGGCATCTTACAGGCCGTTGGCGCTGCTGCGCTGGGTGTGAAGAACACCTCGCAGTGGAGCAAGGATCTGGACAGCGCCGCCAACAAAGCCTTCGTCGATAGCTTTCAGGCGGAATATGGCCGTCTGCCGTCACTCTATGCGAGCCAGGGTTTTGATACCGCAAACCTGCTGTTGAGCGCGCTTGCCAAGGCCGATGTCTCTGATGCTGATGCTTTCCGAGCCGCCCTTGAGGCCGCGGACTTTGCCAGCACGCGCGGTGACTTTGCCTTTGCCAGCAACCACCACCCGATCCAGGACATTTATGTCCGCGAAGTGGTCAAAGAGGGTGATGTCTTTACCAACAAGATCATTGGCTTGGCGTTGGAAGACCGCTCCAATGCCTATGTTGACGACTGCTCAATGTAAGCCTTGGTCCTGATACAGAAAACCTGTCCCGAGTTGGGGCAGGTTTTTCTGCGTCTACAGACCCAAGAGCCTTTGGCCTTTTTTATAGCCACTGCAAAATTCTTTGGCGTCGCTAGGCTCGGCTCGTGGGGCGACGCAAGAGCCATCAAAACGTTGATCTTTGGATACCAAGACCGCCTATGTCCCTTGTGCTTTTTATTGAGCAAGTGCTGAACGGCTTGCAGTTTGGCGTTATGCTGTTCTTGATGGCGGCAGGATTGACGCTGGTCTTTGGGGTCATGGGGCTCATCAACTTGGCCCACGGCTCGCTTTATATGGTTGGTGCCTTCGCGGCGGCCGCGACGGCGGCGGCAACAGGGTCTTTCGTGCTGGCCCTGATCGCCAGCTTGGTGTTCGCAGCCTTTGCGGGCGTGCTGATCGAGGTGTTGGTCATCCGCAGGCTCTACGAGCGCGACCACCTGGACCAAGTGCTGGCCACCTTTGCTTTGATCTTGATTTTCTCCGAAGGCACACGCTGGCTGTTTGGCTCTTTCCCGCTGTTCTTGGACAAGCCGGATTGGCTTTCAGGCACGGTGGGTCTGCCTTTTGGCATTGTCTATTCGCGCTATCGCTTGGCGATGATCTTGGTCGGTCTTGCCGTGGCCGTTGGGCTGTTTTGGATGATCGCGAAGACCCGCATCGGCATTCGAATTCGCGCGGGTGAAAACGACCGCGAGATGATCGCCGCGCTTGGCGTTAATATCAGCCTGCTGCACACCTTTGTATTCGCGCTGGGTGCCGCCTTGGCCGGATTTGCTGGGGCCTTAATCGGGGCCATTCAGTCGGTGCAGGTGGGGATGGGCGAACCCGTTTTGATCCTGGCATTTGTGGTCATCGTGATCGGGGGGATCGGGTCGATCAAAGGTGCTTTTGTCGGTGCGCTGTTGGTGGGGTTGACCGACACGCTGGGGCGCTTCTTGCTGCCGGTCTTGTTTCGCCTAGCTATGGAGCCCTCTGCTGCAAACGCGGTCGGGGCCTCCTTGGCGTCCATGTCGATCTATTTGCTGATGGCGGGAGTTTTGCTTTTCCGCCCAAGGGGGCTGTTCGCAAGTCAATGATGTCCAAAGAAGCCTTGCTCAATACCGCCCTTATGGCGCTTTTGTTGTTGGTTCCACTCGGTGCTTGGTTTGCCGACGAGCCCTTCTTGATTACGCTAACGACCCGCGCGGTAATCTTTGGCATTGCGGGCATCGGTCTCAATTTTGCGCTGGGGCTGGGCGGTTTGGTCAGCCTGGGCCACGCGGCATTTTTTGGCCTGGGCGGCTATGTCATGGGGGTGTTGGCCTACCATGCGCAGACCTATACAAGCCTGATGACGTGGCCGTTTGAGCTGCCGGGCACCACTGCTATGACGATTATTTGGCTTGTGGCGATCTGCCTGTCCGCCTTGTTGGCCCTGGGCATTGGCGCTCTAAGCCTGCGCACGTCGGGTGTCTACTTCATCATGATTACCTTGGCCTTTGCCCAGATGCTTTATTATTTCGCCATTTCCTGGCCCGCCTATGGCGGCGAGGACGGCTTGTCGATCTATGTGCGCAATCGCTTTGTTGGCCTCAATACCATGGACCCAATTCAGTTTTTCATGGTGTGCTATGGTCTCTTGCTGCTGGTCTTGGGGCTGGTTTGGGCCATGGCGCGCTCGGCTTTTGGCCTGGCACTGGGCGCCGCGCGTCAGAATGAAGAACGGGTCCGGGCACTGGGGCAAAAGCCTCAACGCCTCTATCTGACAGCCTTTGTCATCTCAGGCGCGATCACAGGACTAGCGGGCGCTTTATTTGCCGATCTAAACCGCTTTGTCAGCCCGACCATGTTCTCCTGGCAGACCTCGGGTGAGATTATGATCTTCGTCATTTTGGGCGGGGTCGGTCGCGTGTTTGGGCCGGTCGCGGGCGCGGCGCTGTTTATCTTGCTGGAGTATAGCCTTGGTGGGCTCAGCGACTACTGGCACGTTTATCTAGGCGCCATATTGTTGGGCGTGGTGCTGTTTGCGCGTGGCGGCATCTATGGCCTGATCGCCGGGCGAGAGGTGGCTCATGACTGATCCCATCCTTGAAATTCGCGGCCTGACGAAGAGCTTTGGCGCGCTCAGCGTCAGCCAGGCGATTGACCTGGATTTGAGGCCGGGCGAAATCCATGCCTTGATCGGCCCCAATGGGGCGGGCAAGACCACCTTGGTCAAGCAGATCGCGGGCGCTTTGCAACCAGATTCCGGCAGCGTGCGTTTAGCGGGCCAAGATGTAACGCGCCTGTCGACGGCAGCCCGCGCGCGCCTGGGTATGGGGCGCACCTTTCAGATTTCTTCGCTGGCCATGGACTACACCGTGCTGCAAAACACGGTGCTGGGCGCGCTCTGCCATCGCGGCGATGTGTTCCGGTTTTTCCGCCCGGTCATGAAGGATGCCGCCCTGTTGGAGGCCGCACGGCGCGCGCTGGACGAAGTGGGCCTGGGCGCGCTTGAGGCGCAACGCACCTCAGAGTTGTCGCACGGTCAGCGCCGCCAGCTGGAAGTCGCCAGCGCTTTGACGTTGGAGCCCAAGGCCTTTTTGATGGATGAGCCCATGGCAGGGCTGGGCGTTGAAGGCTCTCAACACATGATGGGCTTTTTGGATAGTTTGCGTGACCGCGCACCGATCCTGTTGGTTGAACATGATATGGACGCCGTTTTTAGCTTGGCCGATCGCATCAGCGTCTTGGTCCTTGGCGAGATTATCGCCAGCGGCAGCGTTTCAGATATCCGCAGCAACCCGCTGGTGCGCAGCGCCTATTTGGGCGAGGACGAAGCGGCATGAGCTTGTTGGAAATGACCAATGTCACCGCCTTTTATGGTGCCAGCCAAGCCCTGTTCGACGTCAGCTTGAGCCTGGAAGATGGACAGGTGCTGGCCCTAATGGGGCGCAATGGAATGGGAAAATCGACGACCGTCAAGGTGATCTGTCGATTGCTGAAGCACCATAGTGGCAACTTGGCTTTCGCGGGCCGGGATCTGGCCGATCTGCCGCCTCACCGCGCGGCACAGCTTGGTATTGGCCTGGTTCCCGAAGGGCGGCGCTGTTTTAACAATCTGACGGTCGCGGAAAACCTTGTAGCGGCGGCGCGCCCCGGCGACTGGGATTTTGCCGCCGTTTGCGCGCTTTTCCCGGTGCTTGAGGAACGCAAGGATCAGCTGTCCGTTTCCTTGTCCGGCGGCGAACAACAGATGCTGGCGATCGCCCGCGCGCTGATGACCAATCCGCGATTGCTGGTGCTGGATGAAGCGACAGAGGGTTTGGCGCCGGTCATCCGTCAACAGATTTGGGCAGCGCTGGCGCGTCTAAAGGCCGAGACAGGGCTGTCAATCTTGGTCATCGACAAGTCGATCAGGGAGCTAGCCAGCGTGGCCGATCAGGCTGTGATACTGGAAAAAGGCAGCACGGTTTGGCAGGGCAGCTTTGGCGCGCTGACCCCTGAAATCAGCGACCGCTTCTTGGGGGTCTAAGCGGGCGTGGCGAGCGCTGCGCTCTGCGGGCCCGATAGGGCGGCGGTGATTGCGCGCAGCTCGGCCACAATGAATAGATCCACGTTTAGCTGCGGGTCGGTAAAGCAAAAGTCAACTTCAAGACCAGGTTTGGCGACCAACCAATAGTGGCAGGTCTCTTCCGGCGGGTCTTGACCCGGATTATTCACCACGCCCGCAAAAGAAGGCGACAGGTGTAGCATAAGCCTCTGTAATCACGTACAATTCAGCTACAAAACAC
>JAUIHE010000063.1 GCA_030432195.1 Alphaproteobacteria bacterium | reverse complement strand
TTCTACCGAATGGAAGCGATCAGTACGCGAATGGCACGCTGTCAGATCTCAGCTCGCTATCATGTTCGAAGACCGCTTCCCATTGGCCTAAAAATACGCGTCAGGCACAAAATATCTGACAGTCTCGGCCCTGACATGAATCCCTGACATGAATCCCTGACATGAATCCCTGACATGAATCCCTGACATGAATCCCTGACATGAATCCCTGACATGAATCCCTGACATGAATCCCTGTCACGAGCCCCTGTTACCAGCCCTATGCCGACATCCGGCACAATCGTGGAGCCACCTACTCCATCGCCGCGTCAACGATCTCCTGCAGCAGTTCTTCAACCATGTCCATCGGCCCATCGGGGTAATCCTGATATCCGATTTCGACCTTGCCGCCTTTGTCGGTCACGAAAACGCTGTAGGGACAGAAGGCAACATTGTCCGGGTTGGCTTCCATCACTTTGCGCGACACCACAGCCGAACAGAACAGGTAAATGCTGGCATTGTCGAAGATCACCACATCGCTGCCAACGTCGGCGCCGGTTCGGTTCAGCATCTCGCCGACATGGGAAACGTAATCAATGACCAAGCCTTTATCGACGATGGCATTTTCGACGCCAAAGGTAGCGTCTTCAAAACTGCCGTCGTAGTCGGTCATGATCGACTGCGCCGACGCAGCCGTGCCAAATGCCATGACAGCGGCACCTGTGAGGGCCGCCAAAATGGGGCGTGATAAACGGTGAAACATGGTCTGAGACCTCCCAACTTGCTAGGTTAGTCTTTAGCATATTCGAATATTTGCAAATTTGCGATTGGTAAAATGCCGGGGGCGTAGCCCTCCTAGTCCCTCAGGTTGTTCTGTCCGTAACATTACGGACAACTCAAGTTGGCTGATTTGCCTGCGGTTAGGCCAACTTTTTCAGTAGCGCTTCTAGCATCTCGACGGTCTCTGACACCTTGCCCTCGCCAATCATCCCATCTAGTTCCGAGTAAATCGCTTGGCTGCGCGGCGTCAGCTCCCGCACGAGCGCGCGGCCCTTGTCGGAGATACGCAATAAGGTGCGGCGACGGTCCTTAGGGTCATGGAAGGCCTCAATCAACCCTTCTTCTTGCAGCGCTCTGGATATGCGCGTCAGGCTGGGACGCAGCAGACAAGACAGCTCGGCAACCTGGGTGACATCCAGTGTGGCTTGTTCGTCCAAGACCCGCAGTACGCGCCATTGCTGCTCGGTAATCCCATGTGCCGCCAGCATGGGACGAAAATGGCGCATGACGGCCTCACGCGTTCTGAGCAGTAGAATCGGTAGCGACCGGCTCGTGTGGATCGGGGCCAAAGGTTGATCTTGCGACGATGGGGGCATGCCTGTTCCAAAAATTGAGATGCGTGCCCTTCCTTTTAGAAAAAACAGGGCCCTGCCCGCAAGTCATGAAGAATAAGATTGACAAATGAGCAAATGTTTAACAAGTTAATTAAAACCGACGCTGACTGCACGATCGCAATCAGAACACAGCGAGGAAGCCATGCCCCACCTGACCATCGAGCATTCGGCCAATCTGGCGACCAAGAGCGACCTGACCGCGCTCTGCAATCGTCTGCGCGATGTCATGTTGGATACGGGCGTCTTTCCTCATGGTGGCATTCGGGTGCGCTGCATTTCTTGCGCGCATGTGGCCATCGCCGATGGTCACCCGGACAATGCCTTTGCCGCTATGCTGATCCGCATGGGGGCAGGACGCAGTGACGAAGCCAAGCAAGCAGCGGGTAGCGCCGTCATGAAGGCCGCCGAAGACCATTTTGCACCGCTGCTGGCCGACGGCTATTTCATGCTGTCGCTGGACATCGTTGAAAACAACCCCGCGCTGAGCTGGAAGACCAACACCGTTCACGCGCGCCTCAAACAAGAACAGAAGTAAGAGCACATCGCCTAACGGCCCAAGCCCAAGGATAGGAGATCAAAATGTCTGACCTGCAAACAAATCTTGCGAAGGCGCAAGAATACCTCAAGCGTTGGGAAGGCCAAGGCGTCTTGAACCACATCAATGGTGAAGCGGTGCCTGCTGCCGACGGCTCAACCTTTGAGACGGTCTCGCCCATCGACCTCAAGCCTCTAGCCACTGTGGCGCGCGGCAAGGAAGAAGACATTGACCGGGCCGCCAAGGCTGCCAAGGCCGCCTTCCCGGCTTGGGCCGCCATGCCCGGCAAGGAGCGCAAAGCGCTGTTGCACAAAGTGGCGGACGCCATTGAGGCGCGCGCCGAAGAGATCGCTTTCACCGAGTGCATGGACACCGGCCAGGCGCTGCGCTTTATGTCAAAAGCCGCTCTGCGTGGCGCTGCCAACTTCCGCTTTTTTGCCGACCAAGCGCCGACCGCCCGAGACGGCCAGCAGTTGGCGGGCCCAGATCAGCTCAATATCACCACCCGCTATCCGCTGGGGCCTGTGGGCATCATCACGCCCTGGAACACGCCCTTTATGCTCTCCACCTGGAAGATCGCGCCAGCCTTGGCGGCTGGCTGTACGGTGGTCCACAAACCTGCCGAGCTGTCGCCCCTGACCGCCCGCTTGCTGGTGGAGATCGCAGAAGAAGCAGGCCTGCCCAAGGGCGTTTGGAACCTGGTCAACGGCTTTGGCGAGGACGCGGGCAAAGCCCTGACCGAACACCCCGATATCAAAGCCATCGCCTTTGTCGGCGAATCGCAGACCGGTTCGCACATCATGCGCCAGGGCGCGGCCACCCTTAAGCGCGTCCACTTTGAATTGGGCGGCAAGAACCCCGTCGTCGTCTTTGCTGACGCAGACTTAGAGCGCGCCGCCGATGCTGCGGTCTTTATGATTTATTCCTTGAACGGCGAGCGCTGCACCTCATCCAGCCGCCTGCTGGTAGAACGCTCGATCCAAGACGAGTTCTTGGGCCTCGTCGCCAAGAAAGCCGCAAACATCAAGGTTGGTCACCCGCTGGACCCCAGCACGGTCGTTGGCCCGCTGATCCACCCGACCCACGAAGAAAAGGTGCTGTCCTATATGGATATCGCCCGCGAGGACGGCGCCACGATCGCTGTTGGCGGCAGCAAGGTCGAAGGCCTGGAAGGCTGCTATGTCGCGCCGACCCTGTTCACCAACGCCACCAACGACATGCGCATCGCTCAAGAAGAGATCTTCGGGCCTGTGCTGACGGCCATTGCCTTTGACGATGAAGACGAAGCGCTGGCACTGTCGAATGATGTTGTTTATGGCCTTGCGGGTTACATCTGGACCAACGATTTGGCCCGCGCCCTGCGCTTTACCGAGCAGATGGAAGCCGGCATGATCTGGGTCAACTCAGAAAATATTCGCCATCTTCCTTCACCCTTTGGCGGCGTCAAAGCCTCGGGAATTGGCCGCGACGGTGGCGACTGGTCGTTCGATTTCTACATGGAAACTAAAAACATCGCCTTTGCGACTAAGCCTCGCAATGTGCCCAAGTTGGGAGGATAAACCATGCCCGTACCCGCCTATAACCTCTACCCGGATTTCAACGTCCTGCGCCTGTCTCACGTCGAGTTCAAGGTCAAGGATCTGGCCGCTTCCAAGAAATTCTACACCGACATGATCGGCCTGCAGGTCACCGATGAGACCGACGATCGCATCTACCTGCGCGCCATGGAAGAACGCGGCCACCACTGCATCGTGCTGCAAAAGGCCGACGAGGCCTATGCCGGTGCTTTGGGCTTCAAGGTCTTTGCCGAAGAAGAATTGGACAAGGCCGAGGCCTGGTTCAAAGAGCGCGGCAAGCCGACAAGCTGGATCGAGCGCCCCTATCAAGGCCGCACCCTGCTGACCGAAGATTGCCACGGCATCCCGCTGGAATTTTATTTCAAGATGGAGCGCCTGCCGCACATTCACCAGCAGTACGCGCTCTACAAAGGCGTCAAGCCGCTGCGCATCGACCACTTCAACTGCTTCTCGCCCAATGTCGATGAG
This sequence comes from Alphaproteobacteria bacterium, assembly GCA_030432195.1. GTDB lineage: Bacteria > Pseudomonadota > Alphaproteobacteria > UBA7985 > JAUIBT01 > JAUIBT01. The sequence goes on along the minus strand of JAUIHE010000063.1, from coordinate 12,195 downwards.
AGCGTGGCTTTCTATAACGAAATGGGCTTTCGCGTCACCGAATACACCGAGGACGAAGAGAGCAAAAAGCTGTGGGCCGCTTGGATGCACCGCAAGGGCGGCGTCCACGACATGGCCTTTACCAACGGTCTGGGCCCGCGCCTGCACCACACCGCGTTTTGGGTGCCGACCCCGTTGGACATTATCAACCTGCTGGACCTCATGTCTACCTCTGGCTATGTCGCCAATATCGAGCGCGGCCCCGGTCGTCACGGCATTTCCAACGCCTTCTTCCTCTATATCCTGGACCCCGACGGCCACCGGATTGAGATCTATTGTTCGGACTACCAGACCATTGACCCGGACCTGGAGCCGATCAAATGGGATCTGAAAGACCCGCAACGCCAGACCCTGTGGGGCGCACCCGCGCCGCGCTCCTGGTTCGAGCACGGCTCGCTGTTCGAAGGCGTCGAACCGCGCGCCGCAGAGCTAAATGCCACGCCCATAATCGCGCCCTAAGCACCAAACAGGGTCGAGGAATAAGCCCTCGGCCCTGCTTTCGTATTTGCAACCGACACCTTTTCCCGACAAAGGATCCCAAGCCATGAGCAAGTTCGCCACCTTTAGCGCCCAAGGCCAGCAATTCTACGGCATCGATACCGGCGAGGGCATGATCGCCTTGTCAGCTGATTTCCCGCAATGGCCGACCCTGCGCCAGGTCATCGAAGCCGACGGCTTTGGCCAGCTGGAGGCGGCGAGCGAAGGTCGCGCTGTGACGCATCCTGTCGGCAGCTTTACCTATGACATTCCGATCCCGCAGCCGGAGAAAATAATCTGCGTCGGCGTCAACTTTCCCTCGCGCAACGAAGAATACAAGGATGGCAAGGACTTGCCGCCCAATCCCTCGCTGTTCCCGCGATTTGCCCGCAGCTTTACCGGCCACAATCAGCCGCTGATCCGGCCCAAGGCCTCCGATCAGCTCGACTATGAGGGTGAGATCGCGATCGTCATCGGTAAGGGTGGACGCCATATCGCGCGCGAAGACGCCTGGGACCACATCGCCGCCATGAGCCTTTGCAACGAAGGCACCCTGCGCGATTGGGTGCGCCATGCGAAATTCAACGTGACCCAAGGCAAGAACTTCGATCAGTCGGGCGCCATTGGCCCGAACCTGGTGCCCTTTACGGACAAAGCCCAACTGCAAGACGTCGAGCTGACCACCCACGTCAACGGCGAGCTGCGCCAGAAGGACCGTACCGGGCGCATGATCTTTCCAATAGATTTTCAGATCGCCTACATCTCGACTTTTACGACGCTGGTCCCCGGCGATGTCATCATCACCGGCACACCCACGGGTGCAGGCGCCCGCTTTGATCCGCCGATTTTCCTGAAGCCGGGCGATGAAATCGTCATCGCTGCTGAAGGCATCGGCGAGCTGCGCAATACCGTTGCGGACGAGGCCTAGGCCATGGCGTTAACCCAAGAACAGACCCAAGCCGCCGCGGCCCGCTTGCTTGAGGCCGAAAAGACCGGCGTCCAGACCGGGCTGATCTCGCTTGAGCACCCCGAGATAACGCTGGCCGAGGCCTACCTGATCCAAGAGGCGGTGGTGGCCGCCAAAATGGCGGCGGGTGACCCGCAGATCGGCTGGAAGATCGGGCTGACGTCGCGCGCCATGCAGATGGCGCTCAATATCACGACCCCGGACTCGGGCTTTTTGCTGCAATCCATGGACTTTGCGCACGGCTCGACCGTGCCCGCGGGACGCTTCATCGAGCCGCGCATTGAGGCAGAGATCGCTTTCGTCATGGGCGCCGACCTGGCGGGCGAGGACGTGACCCGCGAGCAAGTTATCGCGGCGACCGACTACCTGACACCTTGTCTAGAGATCTTGGATACCCGCATTTTGCGCAAAGACCCGCAAACCGGCGTCGCGCGCAAGATCTTTGACACCATCTCAGACAATGCGGCCAACGCGGGCGTCGTTCTGGGCGACAAGCGCCACGGCGTCGATGATTTCGATCTGCGCTGGGTCGGGGCTATCGTCAAGCGCGACGATACGGTCGAGGAGACCGGCCTGGGCGCGGGCGTGCTCAATGATCCGGTCACGTCGATGGTCTGGCTGGTTCAGCGCTTGGCGACCATCGGCCAGGGCCTTAAGGCCGGCCAAGTGGTACTATCGGGCTCCTTCATCCGCCCGATCGAAGCCCCCGCCGGTTCGCGCTTTCATGCTGACTTTGGTGCCTTCGGAGAAGTCGCGATCGACTTCGCCTAAAGTTTCGTTGTCTCATCTTCACTAAACGCGCGCGCTCTATTTGATAGGGGCCATAATAAAGAAGCGGCGGCGCCTTGCTCTCGTTCAAGGCGCCTAGGCCGCTCCCCTCTCCCCCACGGCGGGAACTGTTGAAACCTTGGCGACTAATACCAAAGCCGCGTCGCTCCGTGCCATGCAAAACAGCGATTTTGCTTGTATTGCAACACCTTGGAAAGGAGCAGAGCGGTCACTACGGCGCGGCGTTCGTATAAGCGCTCCCTGTCAGCCGTCCACTGTCAGCCGTCCACTGTCAGCCGTCCACTGTCAGCCGTCCACTGTCAGCCGTCCACTGTCAGCCGTCCACTGTCAGCCGTCCAATCGCTGACCAATCAGCATGACCGGCTGCGAATTGGTGAAGTTTGGAATATCTGCCAAGGCAGGGCCAGCATTGGCCAGGGCCGCATCCAGCGCCGCTTGATCGGCGAACACAATGCTGGCAATGGCGTGATAGCCCGCAGGGACATCGGGACCACCGGCAAGCCCCTTTGTCACCAAGGTGCTTTCGATATGCTGGCCGAAATTCTGACCGACAATGTCCATGTGCTTTGACATGTAGTAGTCGAAATCAAAAGTCGTGCCTTCCCCGACGGGGTAGAGGACCTGCAAAGTAACCGACATAGGCGTTCTCCCTTTGGATGAGCGCCCTATACTAGCACAAGTTGTCGCACCTGAACAGCGCCCCCAAATTACCTCCCGACTTATGTCCCGTTCGAGACCCAAGAAAACACCCCCAAAGCCGGGGCCTTGGAGGTGTTGATCTGTCAGCCGTTTGCGACCGGGTATGCCTAGTCGCGGATTGCCTGAAGCTGGTCTTTGAAAGCGGCGCGCTGCTCGGCATCCATGCTGGCCATAGCGGTCTCGTCGTTGGCCCGCGCCAGCGCTAGAAGCCCGGCGACCCGCTCACGGCCTTTGTCAGTGCCCCGCGCGACCTTCTCATCAAAGCTCACTAGGCCGTCGGCCTGCAAGCCCGCCAACACATCATCCAACGCATAGGGCTGAATGTAGGTGCGCACCGCCAGCTCCTCTAGCCCCAACGCCTCGGGGCCCGACAAAGACGACAGCACCCGCCATTCACCCAGCGTGAGGGCCGCGTCCAGCACCTGGTGATGGAAACGATCGGCCATAGCGTGATAGGCGCGCGAGAGCTGATAGAAAGCCAGGGTCTCCAGCGGGTGCTCGCTGCCCAAACGGCTCTCCTCGACGGCCTTGGACTGCAAGGTTTCAGCGCGCGCGTAAGAGCCGCCAGAAAACACCAGCCCTTGACCCTTTTCGAGGCTCAAGTCCAGCACCTCGCCAACCAAGATCCAGTGGTCGCCGCCCTCATAGACCGCCCACTGACGGCAATCAAAGCGGGTCAGAGCCTCGGGCAAAATCGGTACGCCGTTTTCGGTCTCGCCAATCTGCAAACCTGCGAACTTGTCGGTGCCTGGCTTGGCAAAGCGGCCCGAAGTCTCGGTCTGCGTGGTCTTGAGCACATGGATGCTGAAGTGCTGGGCGTCGCGAAAGGCGGGCGCCGACAGCGCAGTTTTGGTGACGCTCCACAAGACCAGTGGCGGATCGACCGACACCGAGTTGAAACTGGAAGCGGTCATGCCCACGGGCTGTCCTTCGCCATCGCGCGCGGTGACGATCGTCACGCCCGTCGCAAAGGATGACAGGGCGTCCCGGAAGTCGCGCCCGCTGAAGGACGCTTGCGTCTCAGAAGTCTCGCTCATGATCTCAGCCTTGCTTCAAGAAGTCGTAGATGCGCTGAACGCCCGGCTTCTTGTCATACAGGTCATAGTAGGCCGCCGCCATGAAGGCCTGCGGGCCGAAGAAGAAGCGCTCATAGAGGCATTGACGTGAACCGAAGCCCGAAATCGCCACATCGTGCGCCAGGCGGAACAGCGCAACACGATCACGGCTCTCCAGATTGACGGTCTGGAAGTACTTTTCAACACTGGCGGCCAGCGCATTTGAGAAGTCGGCCTCGGTCGGTGTCGCCATCAAAGACGAAGAGCCCAACAGCTGAATCAGCTCAATGATGCGCGGATACATCTTGGGGAAGAGATTGCGTGAGGTCTCCAACGGCAGGCGCAAGGGGACAAAGTTTCCGAACTGGTCTTCGTGTGCCTGGGACTCGGCAGAGTAAAGCAACGCGCGCACGGTCTCTGACATGGTCATGACCTCTGCGATCATGTTTTTCACATATAGATCGCGGTCCTTGCCGGTGGCTTCTGCAATGGCGCACATGAGTGAGACCAGGAATTCCGACTTGGCCAGCTTACCACAAGCCACCTGGTGCATCATGTGAATGACGGCGTTTGAGGCACCGAAAGCTTGGTTGCACAAGCTAGGCTCGCCATAGATGAAAATGCGCTCCCAGGGCACGAACACGTCGTCAAAGATCACGACCGAGTCCATCTCTTCAAAGCGGGACGCCAGCGGTGCATCAAAGTGTGACTTACCTTCATCGTAAGAGTCGCGGCACAGCAAGGTCAGGCCCGGCGTTGCGATTGGAATAGCAAAGGCAAACGAGAAGGGGATGTTGTCAGGGGACGATTTTAGAACCGTCGAGGGGAAGACCTCAATCTCGTCTGCCAGCGGGCCCAGGGTTGCCAGCAAGCGCGCGCCGCGCACAACGATGCCTTCGGGCGACTCCTCGACCACGTGCAAAGCGACCGTCTCGTCGAATTTGCCCTCAGAAGCCAGCTTGTGGTTGGTGATAGGGTTGACCAGCGTGTGGGTCAGAATGCGGTCATTCTTACGGATGTAGTTGTAGTAGTTGACCATGTTGGCGGCAAAATCGGTGTAGTCCGACTTGCCTTGGCTCAAGAAGGGCTGGGCGTGGGCAAAGGCCATAACCGAAGCGTTCTTGTAGTCTGGCGTGCGTCCGAACATGCCGTTCGACCAGGTGGCCCACTCGTAGTAGGCGCGCCCGCGCTGGGCTACATCGTCCTTGGACTTCGGCGGCAAGAAAGCGGTGGCAACGCGGTCGCCGTCCTCGTCCAAATAAGTGACCGTATCTCTGTAGGCGTCTTGATGCTGGCGATCCAAAAATTCACCCATGGTCGCCGCACAGCGCATCAAACCAGGCTGCTGGGTCACGTCTTTGACCTGCTGGCCTTCCATCCACACTTGGCGGTCGTCTTGCAGACCCGCCAGGTACTGCGCGCCGGTCCGAATGCCGGTGCCGGTATCGCTTGGGTGCCCCGCAAACGCGCCTTTGTTAGCTTCAAAGACTTGCAATGTCTGAGATTTAATCATGGGTTAGTTTCCTGGTTGTGTGTCTACTTCGTGGATGCCGACCGCAAAGGCCGACTTATTATTTCGTTGGGGTTAGGCAGCGACCTTGCGGGCCCTTTCCAACCGCGCAGGCGCCTGCAACTTGTCCAAGATTTGGCTGAGCTGCTCCCACTCCTCGGGGCTGATCATTTGTGTCAGGCTCTGGTGGATTTCAGCGACCTGCGGGCGAATTTCCAGCTCCAGCGCACGGCCAGCGTCCGTCGGGCTAACGCAGACAACACGGCGATCTTCTTCTGAGCGCAACCGCTGGACCAGGCCCTTTTTCTCTAGCCGATCCAAAATGCCCACCAGCGACGGCGCGGGCAGCAGGGTCTGCTTAGCAAGTTCGGCGGTGGGCAGACGGTCGTTTTCCCACAAAACGCGCAGGATTCGCCATTGCTGTTCGGTCAACTGATAACGAGCGAACAGTTCGCGGTAGGCAGGCATGACCGCATCCAAGGTGGCATTCAGCATCATGGGTAAGGTCGCTGAAAAGCGGGTCACGTGGCCTTCCTCCTCTGGTCTGGCGACTTAGCGATTGCGGTGTCCGCCAATTACCTTCGATCTAATTAATTAACATATTAATAATATAGGTCTAACCGTCTTGTCAAGCCTGGTAGCCGTAGCGAAAATCGGACCGGCCCCAAGCCAGCCCGTGCCCGCGCGGCCCCCTCTAGGCTATCTCTGCTAGCCCTTGATTATCCCCTTGGCGCGCCAGTCATCAAAGACGGCCAGCGCGGTATCGACGAAGGCCTGGTCATTGATATGGGCGTCAATTTCGGTCATCTGGATCGGATCTTTCATCACGCGACGCAGGGCCGCGTTCATGGCTGCCAAGGCTTCGGGCATATGGGTGTCGCCTCCGGGTTTGTCCCATTCCTCGTGGCCGCCGGTGGGCAGAATAAAATGCACCGGCCCTTGGGCCTCGCGAAGGCAAGCCGCCATGGCCTCCGCCACTTCGACCCGCTCTTGTGGGCCAAGAACGGTCGATTTGATAAGGCGGTTGTGGGCGTGAAACGGATCATCGGCGAAGCGTGACGGGATCTCCTGCCAGCCCGCAAAATCCAGCAAGTCAGCCGCGCCAGGCGCTACAATTTGCGGCGTGCCGCTCCGCCCGGCCGAGCGAAGACGCGCGGCGCCCGAGCTGACCAGCGAGCCGAAAACGCCGTTGGCAAACTCTTGCATGGAAAAATCCATCACGCAGGCAAAACGCCCTTGGGCGGCCAAGTTCTCAAACGCCATGCCGCCCATGCCGGTAGAATGGAAAATCGCCACCTCATAGCCGCGCTCTTCCAGCGCCGGTTTCAGCTTCTTCATATAGCGAAGGCACGAGGAGCCTAGACTGGTCATGCCCACCAAAGGGCGCTGATCGTCGGGACGCTCGACCGCCCGCGCGGCACCAAGGACCGCACCGGCGGCCTGCGACAGGGAGGACTTACAAATCGAATTGAGGCCATACAGGCCGCCAGCCCACAAGATCATTTGAATATCGGCGGCCAGCCGCTCTGGCGGGATCAAGGGGGAAAAAGCGATGGTTGAAATGATATATTTGGGAACCCCCAGCGGCAGCGCCTGAGCGCAGTCCAACGCCAAATCGGTGCCCATGGAGCCGCCCATCGCGATCATGCCGTCAATATGACCGTGGCGATACAGGTCCTCGGTGATGGTGGTCGCGCCGCGCGCCATGATCTGCATGGCGCTGTTTTCGTCGCCGCTGTCGATCACCGCCTGAATGCTGGAGCCCGCCGCCTCGGCTACTTTGTGCTTTGAGATGCGCGTCGGCTCTGGCGGGTCACCCAAAACCGAGACATCCATAGAAATGACCTGGCCGCCTTGCGCGCTTATGCAGGCCTCCAAATAAGACAGCTCGTCCGACTTGGTGTCGTAGGTACCGATGACCAAAATGGTTTTGGCACCGGTGCTGGCATTTTCTGGCTGCGGGCTCATGAGGATATCCGTTACAAGAGTGGTGCTTTTCCCAAAATCGCGGTGCTCAGCTTAGACAAACGGCAGGTAGTAGTCGCGAATATCGTCGATGCTCTTGCCTTTCAGGCGCTCGGCTTCATCGCGTTTCATCACGACCTGCGCATCGCAAAGGGTCTGCCCCACCGCTGCACACAGGGCTTTATCCTTTTCCAAGGCGTCCATCGCGGCAACCAGACCATTGGGCACGTGACGGGTCGCGCGCACGTTCTCAATGCCGTCCAAATCTTCAGCCTTGGGCATTTTATAGCCGCGTTCGACGCCCAGAAGAGCTGCCTGCAAGACGGCGGCCACTGCGATATAGGGGTTGGCGGAACAATCTGCCGTGCGATGCTCCAAGCGCGCTGACTTGGGCGAGCTGGTTGATGAGCGCACCGTCACCATGCGGTGATCCTCAGCCCAGTTGGCCCAATATCCCGCCATGGAGCCAGGCGCCAATCGGGCATAGGAATTGACGGTTGGGGCCACCAGGCCCGACAGGCCTTCGTGGTGCTCCAACATGCCTGCGATACAGCCCTTGGCGATGTCCGACAGCTCGCCGTGGGGCGCGATGACATTAGCGCCGCTCTCGTCAACGAAACTGAAGTTGATGTGCATGCCAGACCCGCCGCGCTCGGGGTGAGGTTTGGGCATAAAGGTCAAGATCAGGCCTTTCTTGAGCGCCACTTCGCGCGCCAGAGCCTTGAACAAGAAGGCATCATCACAGGCCTTCAGCGCATCAGCAAAGCACAAGGTCAGCTCAAACTGACCGTTGTCATATTCGCCGTTCATGCTCTCGATCGGCAGATCACAATCATAGGCCGCCTGCCAGATGTCTTCGACCAGCCCGCCCGGATCGTTGGCAGGGCCGGTGCCATAAACGAAAGCACCCGGCGTCTCATAGGGGCGCCAAACACCGTCTTCATCACGCTGGAAAACGTAAGCCTCCAGTTCCAAACCGACCATGGGCTTTAGGCCCCTTTCACCCCAGGCAGCGATCGCGCGCTTGAGCGCTGTTCGCGGGCAGAGCGGAAACTCCCCCTTGGCACTGTACAAGTCACCCAAAGCAATCTCGACATGCGGCTCCCAGGCCTTGCGGCGCTCAGTGTCTAGGCTCAGGTGAACGTCAGGAATGCCCTCAAAGACACCCGCACCAGGCACATTGAGCAAGTCCCGATCATAGGTGACAGCAAAGACGGCGCCGGCAAAGCCAACTTTGCCACCATCGGCCACGTGCGGCGGCACGAACTTGCCGCGCGGCAACCCCAGAAGGTCGCTGAACAGGGGGCGAATACGGGTATGAGACATGAGGATTTCTTCCCTTAGTATCTTATGGATTGGCATGGCGCATCCGCAGACCCGCCTTGCCATGTCATTGTTTTACGTGCGCAAATGCGCGCGCAGCGGCAGCTTTTTTACGCCGCAAATGAAATTGGAGCGCGTCCATGTGGGTTCGCTCAGCAGGTCAAACTTTTCAACCTTGTCTGCCAGAACCTTGAGCAAAACTTTCAGCTCCATGCGCGCTAGCCACATCCCCAAACAGACGTGAACGCCACCTTGGCCAAAGGCGACGTGGTTTGTGGCCACGCGATCCAGCTTGACAGCGAAGGGGTCTTCAAACACTTCCTCGTCGCGGTTGCCAGAGACAAACCACAACAGAACCTTATCGCCCTTTTTGATGTGCTTGCCGCCCATCTCAACATCTTCGGTCGCGGTGCGGCGAAAGTGCATGGTCGGCGAGGCAACGCGGATGAATTCATCCGCGGCGGTGTTCCAGACCTCGCCTTCACGGAGTTGGGCCAGCAAGGCCGGGTTCTTGGCAAGCTGATACAGCGCCATGGCGATAGAATAGCGGGTGGTATCGTTGCCCGCTGCCACCAACAAACAGAAGAAGTTCTTAAAGCCGCGCTCGTCCATGACGGCATCCGCTTCGTTTTGGTCTAGGATTTTGCGCAACAGGCCGTCGGGATCGATGGCCTTCTCGCCCTTCATAATGGCCTCTGCGTAGTCGTAGAGCTCCACGCCTGCGGGCGAGCGGAAGGGCATCAAACGGTATTCGCTGGTATCGACCTTATCGACCAAGACCTGAGCAAAATCGGGGTCCGTATTACCGATCAAGGCATCGCCTTTTGAGACTAACCAGTCCAGATCTTCGCGCGGCAGGCCAAGAATACGGCCCAGCATCAGCATAGGAAGCTGCTTGGCGATCTGCTCCACCCCGTCGAATTCATCCAGGGTCAGCGCCTTGTCAACGATATCAACCGCCAGTTCGGTAATCATCTCTTCATAGCTGGCCACCGCGACCTTGGAAAAGGCGGGGTTCAGCATTTTGCGCGTCAGTCGGTGCTCGGGCGGATCGGTCTCCTGAAAGGTGCGGCGCGCCATGTATTCTTCGTGGCTCTGGTCTTCAATGCGGATGCCTTGAGCCGACGAGAAGACCTTGTTGTTGCCATTGGCTGCCAGGATGTCAGCGCGACGGGTCAAAGACCAAAAGCCTCGGCCGCCGTCGTGCTCGGGCGTCCAATGCACAGGATCCTCACGGCGCAGACGTTCAAAGGTCTTATGCGGAACCCCACCTGCAAAGCTGTCGTGATTGGAGATATCAAGGTTGCCGTCGTCTACAACTGCGGTCATGCTTCTTGTCCTTTTTGTTGAAAGAAGCGCGCGGCCCAACGCGCAAATACCAATCCGTCGGGCTGGCATGCTAGTGTGTCCTTGGCCGAATTATAGTCCTCGGGACTGAGTTCTTCCCGAGTGAGTTCCATTACCGCCTCCATGAAGGGGCGGCTGAATTCTGGGTGCATTTGGGTGGTGAAGATGTGATCGCCCTTGGAAAAACTGGCGATCGGGCAGCGCTCAGAGCTGCCGAGCAGTTCACAGCCTTCGGGCATTTTCGTCACCTGCTCCTTGTGCGAGCAGTAGAAATTGAGGTCTTGGAAGGGCGCCATCCAGGGCTTTTGCGCCGCAAAATGGGTCGGCTCGACGCCCAAATTCCAACCATCGCTGGAATAGCCGACATCACCGCCCAGAGCGACGGCGATTGCCTGATGACCAAAGCAAGTGCCCAGCAGGGGCTTCTTGGCCGCATCGCAGGCGCGAATGAAATCGTAAAGCGCGGGCAGCCAGAAATGCCCGTCGTTGACCGACAAAGGCGAACCCGTAATCAGGTAAGCATCTTGTTCATCGACCGATTGCGGCAGCTCGCCGCCAATCGTCATGTAGACGCGATAGGTAAAGCGCTGTTCCAACTGGTCGAACAAGTCACGAAAGCGGTGCGCATCATCGGGGAAATGATCGCCGATTTCGTCAGACTTGTCATGATTGACTTGCAGGATGCCCAAACGGATACGGTCCATCGACTTGTTAGCCTTGGTTAGAGAGTGCAATTCTTGAGGAAGGAAGACTGAGCCGACCATGCGATCGGCCCAGTTTGACAAGAAACGCGTGGCCCGAAGAAAGAGCGTGCGAGCGCTCCTCCTCCTAGCACAGCGGTCTTAGTTACCGATCAAAGCTTTGATCTCGGCGTTCTTGTTGCCGTCTGTCACGATGCGCGCGGCAGAGGCATCAGCGTCCTGCCAGTAAACACGCGCGCCGGTCTCTTTGGCCAGGGTCTGAGCTTCTTCGCTCATCATGGCTTTCTTGGCGATCTCAGCCAGCTTGTCCTTAACGTTCTGAGGGGTGCCTTTCTTGACGAACAGGCCATTCCACAGCTCAAGATCGGGAATGCCCGCTTGTTCTGCCAAAGTGCCAACTTCAGGCAACTTGCCGATGCGCTCTTCGCCGACGTTGGCCAGAACGTTGATTTCGCTCAAGCAAGGCTCAATCAAAGCCAGCGTCGTATTGATGACGTCAGCATCGCCAGAAGACAGGGTGTTACAGTCCAGCATATCGAAAGCCGAATCGTCGGCAAACGCAAAGCCCATCTTGGCCGCCGCAGCAAAAGAAGCCGCTGTTGGGGTCAAGCCTGCGCCGAAGTGGCCCAAAACAACGTCGTTGTCTTTGGCGTGTGCCGCCAGCTCAGCCATGTTCGAATAAGGCGCGTCGCCAGCAGCTGCCAACACAAACGGATAGGTCAAGAAGATGCCAATCGGCTCGAAGGAGTCTTCTTCGATGCCAATGCCCAACTTGGGGCCAACCAGCGGAACGCCGATCACAAAGGAGCCAACCACAGAACCGTCAGCCGGGGCTTCCAGAACTTCCAGAGCGCCAGGGAACGGGCCATCGCCGCCGCCGGGGCGGTTAACGACAGACGCGGGCTGACCGGTAGACGCCTGCATTTCCGCTGCGATCATGCGGGTCAGGATGTCCTCGAAGTCACCTGGAGGCCAAGGAACGATGAACTGCACGGGGCCGTTAGGGTAGGAGTGCGAGCCTGCAAAGGCGGCCGCGCTCATGGTCAGAGCCACAGCAGCGCCCGCAAAGGCTGATACGATCTTTTTCATGTTTTTCTCCCTGAAGTGAAAAAGAAGTCGAAAGGACCCTAGCCGCCGAGGCTGCTAGGTATTCTTGCGCTTTTCGAAGCGCGCTAGAATAATTGAGCCGATAACCAGCAGTACGATGACCACCGCTAAGGTGCCTGAGACGGGGCGATCCACCAGATCCCACCAGGTCTTAACCCGGCTGGCACCCGCGGTGAGCTTTTCGATCATGATCGCGCCCAAGACCATGCCCAGCAC
>JAUIHE010000062.1 GCA_030432195.1 Alphaproteobacteria bacterium | reverse complement strand
GGTGAGCCTTTGGCAGGCAGCTTTGCAGCGTTGATGTAGCTCTTTAGCTCCTCCGCAAGGTCTTTCGGCAGCGGCAGGGTCCGCTCACTGTTTTCACTTTTGAGTCGCCGATATGAATTTTCGGTAAATCGGACCAAAGGAAGCTCCAGGTCAAGCGCTACATCTTCAACGGCTAAACCTCTAGCCTCTCCTGACCTGCAACCGGTGTAGTTCGCTATCTTGGTTATCAAGCTCAGTTGCCTATTCTTATGCTGAGCCACTGCTTCTTGCCATATTGGCCATTCCACAGGAGTGAACCCCCTGCGCTTTTTTTTAGCGCTTCCTTCTGGCAACGACAAACGCTCGAAGGGCTTCTTATCAGGAATTTGGTGTCTTCGCCTGGCATGATTGTATGCAGCTTGGAGAATGTGCATTCGCTTGTTCCAGGTCGCATTAGCGTTATCAGGGTGCCTGGAGCGATACCAATCCCTAAAATCTTCTCCAAGCCTGGCATCAAGGTCCTCAAGCAGAAACTCCCACCCCAGAGCTGCGTCATCGCCTCCCAGGAACTCCGCAAAGTCTCTAAAGGGCTGATCTTCTGGCGACTGATAGCCTCTTGTTACCTGCTTGAGCGTATCTCGCGTACTGCTGTAGTATCTTATGTAACCTTCGACAGCATTTCGCCATGTAGGCTTGATCTCAACTGTTCCGCCTGCCAGTGCAGCAAGCTGCGCCTCTCGCCGTCTTAGGGCGTTTTCCTCATTGGAATCTAAAGTACGGCCCCGACGATGCCCGACCAAAGCATCCATGGATTCGACAACCATATCCTCGGTCAGCTCTCGATCTAACCACCAAGATTGCCAACTCTGTAGGAAAGCTCTCATTTGGGCAAGAGTTTCGCCTTCAAAGTAGCTATCGATGTTCTCGCAATCAGGTTCCAAACTAGGCTCAGAGACATCCCAAGGCCCTAATTTTTTAGGATCGCGTTGCTCAACTTGCACTTTCTTGAATGTAACCTTGCTAATGAAGTCAGACAATTTGGGCTCTGGCTTTGGCTCCAAATCCCAGCGCTTGAGCTCCTTCAATGCATCAATTCGCAGCGTCTCTGTCGTTAGGCTCTCTTGACCCCTAAGTCGTCGATAAGTTGCCTGTAGCTCTGCCTCCAGCCTTGCCGCCCTGTATCTCGCCTCTGACAAAACGTCGGTCCCCAACGACCTATTCACTTCGACCTGGCCAAAGGCCTTAGCGACGTCAGATGGAACCCTTTTACGATACCAGTATGTCTGGCTCTTTCCTCTTTGCTTCAGGGTGCTTGACACTTTAGCTGATCCGTCTTTGTGTATCGAATGTCTAGCTTTTGTGTATCGAAAATGTGGACACAAAGCAAGAATGCGCTGGGAATAGCGCTGTAATCAAACACATTTTCAGGAGGATCGTGGAGCGGGTGATGGGAATCGAACCCACCTCAGAGGCTTGGAAGGCCGCTGCATTACCACTATGCTACACCCGCACGCACCCGTTATGTAGTCCAGAATGTTGCTCTTGCAAAGAGTGATTTTCGGGCTTCAGTGGTTTTTTCTGGCAGGCTAGCGGCCGCCTTGGTTTGCACCACGAACACAACGAAAAACCGCCTAACCCTTCCACTGCGCTCTGGTTCAGGTCGCCGATCTCACTTGCATCGAACGCGCGCCACCCCCGCGCTTGGGCGAGGAGATAGCCACCGCCCCATCCCGGACACATGCCACTTGCAAAGGCCCGCCTATGTCTCTTACTCCTCTATCGAAACTGTCGAGCCTCACTGTCAAAGTGGCCAGGCTCTTGATCTCTTTGAGCCTGGCCGGTTTCATGCTGGCGGCCGCCAACGCAAGCCAAGCGCGCTCTGAATCCCTGTGGTGGCACAACGGATCGGTCATGATTTTGCATGCGCAAGGCGATCAGCGGATATTCGAATACTGGGAGCCGCGCCGCCTCATGCAAAACGCGGGCGTGCGTCCCGGAACGCTGCTGTTCAACGGCCAGCTGCAAGGCCACAGCTATTCCGGCACGGCCCGCGTTTTCTCCAAACACTGCCCGGGCGCGCCCTTGGCCTATGGTGTCACGGGCGAACACCGCTGGGAAAACAAGATCATTTTGATTGGTCGCCGCGAGGTCCACAACAAATGCAAACCCACCGGCCGCTATACCAGCGATCGGCTGGTCTTCACCTATATCCGCCCCTTGGGCCCGCAAGACCAAGCGCCCATTAGCTTGAACGGTGGCAGTATCGTTGAAAAAACCCGCTAACGCACAGCCCGAGCAATCGCCCTGGAACGTGCCAAAGATCCGCAACGCGCATTTTGCGTCGATATCAAACAGACAGAGCGCGTCGGGTGAAGACACGACAAGGCAACGCGCTTGTTGTTCTTCCCCATGCCCCACATAGACTCGGCGCCAAGGCAACCCACTGCTTGGCCTCTGCGCTGGCCTAGCTGCGCACTTACCCGACCACGGCCCTGATAAGCCCGCGGCCCCCGTTCATCGAGACCGACGGCGCCTTGGCTACAGCAGATCCTGCCAGGCCTGCCAGCCCGCCACTTGCTCGGCCATGATGGCATAGCCGTCATCGTTGGGATGCACGCCGTCTTCTGCTTCCAGCGCCGCCCGATAGGCCGGATTGCCGTGCAGAGCGCTAAAGCTGGGCAAGAAGGGCAGATTGCGATCGCGACAGATCTGGGCAAAACCCTGCTCGGCTTCTTCAATATCGGCGTTTTTGAAAGAAAAATCATAGCCGTAGAACAACATGGGCAGGCGCTCTTCGATCACCGGGCCTGGCCCCAGCACGATCAAGGGCGCCAAGGCACTCAAGCTATCCAACAGGCCCTCAAACGAGCGCATCATAGACCGATACGGCGTGCGCGGGCCTTGTCCGTTCAAATAGGCCACGTCGTTGACCGACGCACTCAGCACGATGCCCGCCAACTTTCGATGAAAGAAGCGCGCCTGGCATTCGCCTGGCGCTCTGGCGGCCATCATGGCAACCGTGTTGCCGCGAACACCCAAGTTGTAGGGCACAAAGGCCTGCGCTGTTCCGCGATAACGTGCGGCTAGGCGTCCGACCCAGCCTTGGCCCGTGGAATCGCCCAGCCCCTCGACCGTCGAGGCACCGACGAAACAAATGTGCTTTTGCGGCTTCACTTCTTGACGAAGACCTGACCGCAATACCGGCAGTCGATCTGCTTCTTGTCGCCAAACGTGTAGTAGGTCAACGGGTGGCCCAAAGCGCCGCCGCCGCCGTTGCAGGCAACGGTCTTGTCGCTGGTCTCAATGGGTTGGGCTTGGCCGGTGGCAGTTGTGGCGCTCATGGGTGCTGACTTCCAAATCAAAAGGCAAACTAAAACAAAAGAGGCATCATCTGGGCTTGGCCGCGACGCTCTCGCACGCCAAACTTGCCCAAGGCGAGGCGTTGGCGTCTTGTCGTGACCTGCTTCAAGGGCTATTTACGTGGCACAGCAAGAGATGACAAGCCTCCACGCGCTAGCGCGTCACCGCAACGCTGCTGCATTCCTCCTCCTCGCTTCCCAAGTTAGGCCCTGCCATGACCAAGCCCCTGCCCGACGCCGCCATACAAATCCAAGGTTTAACAAAGACCTATAGCGGCAAGACCCCCAAGCAAGCGCTAAAGGGTGTGGACTTGGCCATACCGCGCGGGTCCATTTTCGGTCTGTTGGGGCCAAACGGGGCCGGCAAATCGACCCTGATTAACATCATGGCGGGGCTGGTGACCAAGACCAGCGGTCAGGTGAAGATCTGGGACTATGACATAGACCGCCAGTCGCGTATGGCGCGCTCGGCTATCGGGGTCGTCCCCCAAGAAATCACCATCGACCCCTTCTTTACGCCGCGCCAATCGCTTGAGCTGCAAGCCGGGCTCTATGGGGTCCCCAAAGGTGAGCGGAACATCATGGACATCCTGGCGGTGGTCGGCCTTGCAGACAAAGCCAATGCTTATGCGCGTTCCTTGTCCGGCGGCATGAAGCGTCGCCTGATGGTCGCCAAAGCCATGGTTCACCGCCCGCCGATTCTGGTCTTGGATGAGCCAACAGCGGGCGTTGATGTCGAACTGCGGCGCCAGCTTTGGGATCAGGTCCGCCAACTCAACGCGCGCGGTGTGACTATCCTGTTGACCACCCACTATTTGGAAGAAGCCGAGCGGCTTTGCGATGAAATCGCCATCATCAACCACGGCGAGATCATCGCTCAAGACACCACCCAGGGCCTGCTTGCCCTGTTCGACGCCAAGGTGCTGGAGGTCCGCCTAGACCAGACCTTGGACAAGGTGCCCGAGCTGCTGGCCCCTTGGCAACCTGAGCTGCGCGGCAACAAGCTGATCTTCAGTTATCGCCCCAGCCAGTCGCCGGTGAACGAGATCCTGCGGGCCATCCGGCACGCCGAGCTGGAAATCACCGATGTTTCGACCAAGGAATCGGACTTGGAAGACACCTTCGTTCAATTGACGCAAGATGCGGCTTAAAACGTTCACAATCTTTGGTATAAGACCCTAAAGGGTTGCTTACGCCTCGCCCAGCAACCCGTCGGTCACTATCAAGCTGGACGTAAAGCATGATCGCCAAGTCACTGGTCAATACCGCCGCCTTCTTAGGTGCCGCCTGGAAACAGCACCGTCAAACCCGTTATACCCGTGCGCGTGTTCACGAGCTGCTCACGGTCTCACGCGATGCGGACGACAAGCTGTCCCGCTTGTTTGACATCTTCCTGGTTTCAATGATCGTGTTGAATGTCCTGGCGGTGATGCTGGAGAGCGTCAGCGGCTATTCCAAAGCCTTTGCAACGCCGTTTTTTGTCTTCGAGGCTTTTTCGGTCGTTGTTTTCGGCACCGAGTATTTGCTGCGGGTCTGGAGCTGCATTGAAGATGAACGCTTTGGAAAGCGGGGGGCCTTTTGGGGGCGTCTGCGGTATATCTTCACCCCCATGGCGCTGACCGATTTGGTCGCGATCTTGCCCTTCTTTATCATTTTGTCCGGCCTCGACAGCTTCGTCGATCTGCGCTTCTTGCGGATTATGCGCCTGCGCCGTGCCTTCAAGCTGACCCGCTACTCGCCCACCATGGACAACGTTTTCGGAGTCTTGCGCGCCGAGTTGCCGACCCTCAGCACCATCGGCTTCATTTTCCTGCTGGTCATTATCATGGCCGCCAGCACGATTTTCGCCCTAGAAGGCAAGACCAACGAAGCTTTCAGCTCCATTCCGGGCGCCATGCGCTGGGCGGTGGCCAATCTCTCGGGATTTGGCGATGCGGGCGCCGGCCCTCAGACGACCGCCGGGCGCGCCTTCGGCTTGATTATTTCGCTCGCAGGCGTGCTGTTGGTGGCCATGGTTACGGGCGTCCTGGCCTCTGGTTTCACCTTCGCCCGCTTCAAGCGCCAAGATGCCTTCCGGCGCTCGGTTGAAATCGCTCTAGAGCGCAATGGCGGCCAGGAAATCAGCCTTGAGGGTCGCGACAAATTAGAATACGAGCGCAAAGCCCTGGGCTTTACCGCGCTGGATGCTCAGCTGATTATCAACCAAGTTTTGGAAGAACAGTTTAAGCACGACCCTGAAAAGCTGGAAGAGTTGCGCAAAATCGAAGAAGGCTTGATCGGGTGAGCGCCTCTTTGCCGGCCGATGCGGTGGTGCTCGAAAAAGAAGCCACCCAGTCCACCAACGACGACCTGCGCGCGCTGGCTGAACACGGCGCGCCCAACTTATCGTGTGTCTGGGCGCATCAACAACTCAAAGGGCGCGGACGGCACGGGCGGGTCTGGAATTCACCGCCGGGCAACGTTTATTGTTCGATCCTATTTCGCCCGCAGCGCCATTGGCCCGAAGTGCCGCAACTGGTCTATGTCGTGGCTCTGGCGGTCCACGAGGCCTTGCACGCGCAGATCGACCCGGACCAAAAGCTGGAGATCAAATGGCCCAACGACATTTTGCTCAACGGCGGCAAACTGACAGGCATGCTGCTTGAAGCCAGCGCTCCGGCTGAGCGCGGCAGTGCCCTGCCCGCCCACGTCATCGCGGGCATTGGCATCAACTTGCGCCACGCCCCCGATGCCAGCCAGGCCCTCTATCCACCGACCAGCCTTGTGGCTCAAGGCCAGCTGCCACCCGATCCTGCGCTGTTGGTGCAGGCCCTGCGACAGGCGGTGGCCGTCAATCTGCAAACCTGGCTCGCCAGCGGGTTCGAGCCCCTTCGCCAACGCTTTTTGCAGCGCGCTCACCGACTGGGCCAGTGCGTGCGCCTAGGCACGACGGCCGACAAGCAGGACTACCAAGACGGGGTGTTCGAGGGCATCGACGAGCAAGGCCAACTGCTGCTGCGCCGCGATGATGCCAGCTTGCTGAGGCTCTATTCTGGCGATGTTCTGATGACCAGCTAGGTCGCCGCGACCGCCTGCGCTTGCCGCTTTTCGCGCACCGCCTCGCGCCAAGACAGCAGCAGCCCGGCCGCCACGATGATGACCACGCCCAGCCATGAACGCAGGCTGGGCCAGGTGCCGAATACGGCCAAGTCCAACATGCTGGAGACGATCAAAGTTGCATAGCTGAAAGGCGCGATAAAGCTGGCCTCGGTCAGGCGGATGGCTCTGGTAAACAGTGCCTGAGCCGAGACCATGGTCAGGCCCACGCCCCCCAAAACCAGCCATTGTTTTGCACTAGGCCAGACCCACACCACGCTCGCCAAACTCATCATGACAAGCAGGGCAATTCCGTTGTTGAGCAACAGGATTTGCGGCACGGGCTCGCGACCGCTCAGCTTTTTGAGCACGATAACCTCGGCGCCCAGCAAGACGGCAGCTCCCAGGGCGACCAGCGCTTCTGGGCGGGGTTCAAAGCCCGCGCGCAACACCAGCAACAACGCGCCGATGAAGGCCAAGACCGCACAAGACCAGCGCAGCAGGCCGACCCGCTCACCCAAAAATACCACCGCCAGCAGCATGGCGAATATGGGGTTCAAAAAGCTGATAGCCGTTGTCTCGGCCAGCGGAATCAGAAGCGCGGCGGTGAACATGAGCCCAACCCCGCTCATACCAAACAAAGAGCGCACAATGTGCAGGCCAAGGGCAGGGCGCTGAAAGGCGGGCCGACGCAGGGCGACAAAACCGGCGATCCCTAAGAAGCCAAATAAAAAGCGCCCGGCGGTGATTTGTAAGGGATGCAACGCGGCCTCAGGTGTCGGCGCGCCCCAGCCGGAACCGGCCAATTTGGCGAACAACAAAGAGCTTGCGATAAACAGGGTGGCGGTCAGCATGGTCGCAATGGCCGCTGCCTTGGCACTGCGCGCGGGCAGCGGGGTGCTGGTCATAATCGTGCTTAATATTTTTTTGGTATGCGGGGTCAAGGCCGGGCGGCTGGCCCGAAAATAAACGCCTTGACACTGGTTAGAATCGGTCGGCTGTCGTCTTATCACAGCTGCCGTCAACTTACCCCCAAATTTCGTGGATAAGTCTGTGGTTATTCATTGGCTTATCCCAGAGAATCGCGTGTTTTCAAGGGCTTGCCTTGCTTTGTCTATTTTTTAGGCAGGCGCTGTAAAGCATTGAAATTACACTGTTTTTATACCAGGCAAATGGGGTTTCGAAAACTTTTTAAGGAATCGCTTGCCAGTTTATACCCGGATTCCAGGCGATGAATCGCTTGTGCACAACTTGACTGGGCGTGCGCTTGTCAAGCCTGCTCGCGTTGCCATTGCAATGAGATGCCAACGCTTGCTACCGCCTCTAGGATGTCTGGCTTGCGCAACCTCAACTCTAGGCTGTCTAGCAAGGGATAATCGGCGGCGAGGCGGGTGCGCAGTGCCTCGATCAACTCCTCCAACAAGGGCCAATGCTGCAAAGCCACGACCTCGGATATGGTCTCTGCCACCGCTGCGTAGGACACACTATCGTCCAAGGCTTGCAGGGGCCAGCGCCGCGGCCGCACTTCTGCTCTGCAATCGACAATCAGCCGCTGGGGGGCTTGGTATTCTTGCGGCAAGATTCCAACCCAGGCCTCCAGGCTGAGGGCTTCGATTTCGATAAAGAGCCGCATGACTGCTTCCTTGTAACGGTGTGCGAAAGGCCTGATGGGCACCCCCCTGGTGCTTTAGGGGCGCCAATTGAGATGCTGACCCGCGTCCGGGGCCAAGACCTGGCCCGTCAAGCTAGGAGCGTCCAGCAAGCAAAGCAACGACGTTACAACGTCTTGCGGGTCCACTGGCTTGCCCAGAGGCTGTTGAGCCGCCCGGCAATCAAATTGATCCTGCGTTTGTCCGGGGCTGGGCAGCGTGAAACCGGGCGCAATGCCATTGACCCGCACACGCGGCGCCAACGCCAGCGCTAGGGTCTGGGTCAAGGTGTAGAGCCCCGCCTTTGACAGGGTATAGCTGGTAAAGTGGGGGGTCAGGTTCAGCACCCGCGTGTCCAACATATTGACGATCAAGCCGTTGGGCTGGTCCAACTCTTCTAGAGTCGGCGCCTCCAAATCTCCTGCTGTTAAATCCGAGGCCTGCAATCCACGTGCTACCGCCTGACTTAAGACGAATGGCGCCCGCAGGTTGATGGCCATATGCCGATCCCACAGGGCTTTTTCGCTATCCAGCGCTTCATCGCGTTCAAAAAGGCTCGCGTTATTCACCAGGAGCGAAATCGGCTGTCCCAACGCTTGCGCCGCGCGCGGCACCAAGGCCTGCGTCGCCGCTTCGCTCGCGAGGTCCGCTTGCAAAGCAACCGCTGTGCGGCCCAGCGCTTTGATCTGCGCGCAAGTCGCCTGGGCCTCGGCTTGGCTGGATTGGTAGTGGATCGCAACATCATAGCCGCGTTCAGCCAAGGCCAACGCCATGGCTCGGCCCAGTCGGCGCGCACCAGCTGTGACAAGCGCCGCCGCCATCAGAGCCCTTTAACCTGGAGCATGAGGAAGCCGAAATATATCACCAGCATGCCAGGACCCGACCAACGCGGCAGCCGCTGCATGGCCAAAAGCAGGGCCAAGGTCAGGCCGGTTGTGGCGCCCATGACCCACATATCACGCTCGACCACGCCCGCAGGCATGGCCTCATTGCCGGAAATGAGCGACACCACGCCCATAATGGCCAAGATGTTATAGATGTTCGAGCCAATCAGATTGCCGAGCACAATATCGCTTTGCTTGCGCCGCACAGCCGCCAAGGAGGCCGCCAGCTCGGGCAGCGACGTCCCGATCGCAACAACGGTCATGCCAATCACGGCTTCCGAGACGTTCAAAAACTCCGCAAAGCTGACCGCGCCGTAGATCAAGAACTTGCCGCCATAGGCCAACAGCGCACCACCCAACAGAACGCGCCAAGCAGCAGAAAAGCGCGGCAGCAAAGGTTCTTGCAGCTCATCGGGCAGCTTATCGCAGCAAATGCAATCAAGGGTCATCCAAAGGCTGTAGGCAAAGACCGCGACCAGCATGACCACGCCCTTCCAGATAGCAAGTTGGCCATCAATGAATAGTCCGATGAACAACAGCGTCGCCAACAACAACACCACGCCGTCGCGGCGAAACTCGGTGCGCGACAGCCCCAACGCCATCAAGGTCGTGCAGATCCCGCCAATCAGCATGAGATTGGCGATATTCGAGCCCACCAAATTACCGATGGAGACACCTGGATGGCCGGTGAGCGATGCTTCGACAGACACCACCAATTCGGGCGCAGAAGTCCCCCAAGCGACCACGGTTAGTCCGATAATCAGCAGGGGGACGCCCCAGCGGCGCGCCAGAGAAATTGCGCCGACCACGAGGAAGTCAGCGCCGACGGCCAGCATGACTAGTCCGGCGATCAAGGCCAGAATGGAGGTGAAATCCATGAAACTCTTTGTTTGCGCGGACGGGTTAAAGGAGGGAGTGGCAAGGCTTTGCGGCCCTGCAGTGAAGCCCGACGATGAAGATCAACGAAACAGCTAGGGCTTCATATGACCTCGCGGTTCGGTTGAATCAAGCCCACAAGCAAGCGCGCGATCGATCACGGGGGGTTTATGGGCGCAAGCCTACCCCTTTTCCGCGGCGCGGAAAGCGGACGCGCTGAGCGAAAGGGCCATCCGCGCAGCACCTCGCAGGCGCCACGACCTCACTGCGGCGCATCAAAGGCGCCAAGATAGGCAGCGATGCTGCTCTCAAGAGCCTCTAGGTTATAGCCGCCCTCTTGGCACGACAACAGTCCCGGCGTCCCCAGCTCGCGCGCCAAGGCCTGGATTTCGCGCGCGCACCAAGCAAAGTCGCTTTCGTCCAGCAGCAGCCCGGCCAGTGGATCATCGCGATGGGCATCAAACCCGGCGGACACCACAATGAATTCGGGCGCGAAACTACGCACCTTGTCCAGCGCCTGGCTCCAAGCTTGACGGAACGCTGGACCCTGGCAGCCTTCCGGCAGCGGAAGATTGACAATTTGGCCGTGGGCGCCGCGCTCGTCGGTTGCGCCCGTGCCCGGATAGAGCGGCATTTGATGGCTTGAGACTAGCATGAGATCGGCATGATCCCAAAAACAGGCCTGGGTGCCATTGCCGTGGTGAACATCAAAGTCCAGCACGACACAGCGTTGCTTGCCGTGCGCAAGCTGGGCATGGCGCGCGGCCAGGGCAGCCGTCGAGAACAGGCAAAACCCCATCGCGCGATGGGGTTCGGCGTGGTGGCCAGGCGGGCGCGCGGCCAGATAGGCGTGCTGGGTCTGGCCAGCCATGAGGGCATCGACCGCCTGCATAGCCCCGGCAACCGCCGCAAGCGCGGCGGGCAGACTTTCAGCCATGATGTGGGTATCGGCATCTAGCGACAGTCGCTGACCCCGCGAGGCGCTGACTTTCGCATGGGCTTGCTTGAGGCTGGCCAGGTAGTCAGCCGTATGAAGGCTTTCGATCAGCGGCCAGATTTCGGACTCGTCGGTCGCGGCGATGGGGCGTTCCAGACATCCGGGCACCTGCCGCCAAGCGCGCTCAAAGGCCGCCGCGCGCGCCATTTGCTCCGGGTGGCCAGCGCCGGGATCGTGGCGGGCAAAGGCAGGGTCGGTGAAAACTAGGCTGGTATGGCTGTCGGCTTGAGCTGTGGCGGTCATGCACGTTTCTCAATCAAGAATTCAAAGGGGGTTTGGCTAATTTGCATGGCCAACATGGCGTGGCCCGTGGTCTCGCAAAAGGCTTGCATGTCTTGAGGCGCCTTGGGGTCATTGGCGGTCACTCTCAGGACTTGGCCAGGCTCCAAGGCCTTCAACGCTTTGCGCGCTTTAAGAACAGGAAGGGGACATTTGAGATCAATGGCATCAAGTTCGGCGTCGGCATGTCGGCTCATCGCTGGGCGCTCCTGCAAAAAACTGTGGCTTGGTAATTGCTAGCCATCTGTCTCACCCATTGTCTAGGCGGGAATCTTGGCTCATATATGGGACAAAGCTGGGCCCAGGTCAAAGCCTGCACGCGGGCTCACACTGCCCGATATGCGGCTGGACATGCTATTGGGCACGCGCCTCGGTAGGCAACTGGGGCCTTCGGCAATAACGCCAGCTTTGCCCGGTTAGCTTGCAACGAAAGACAATGCCATGAGCGGTTGCCCCTTCCACGACGAGAACAAGGCCGTAGATCACGGTGGCTCTAATCAAGAGGGCACCAATCCAGCCGCCGCTATCCCGGCGCCAGCCACGGCCAGCGACATAGAAGCTAAAGCCCCCAGCCGCGCCACCAGCAAAGAGGGCGCTCTTGCCTGCCCCGTGTCGCACGTTAATTCAACCGACGCGGCTGACCAACCCGTGGTGGTTGTCACGGGCGCAAGCCAGGGCATCGGCCACGCCATCGTGCGCAAGTTCTATGAGCATGGCTGGAAGGTCTACACCCTGGCGCGCACGCCCTTCACCAGCAAATGCCCCTGGGCTGAGGGCATGACGCACCACATTTCCGTCGATCTGTCAGACGAAGCCTCCGTTCGAATCGCGGTCGATGTTTTGAAAGAACAGCTTGGCGACCGCCCGCTCAATGCGCTGGTCAACAACGCGGGTATCTCGCCGAAGAACGACCAGGGCCTGCGCTTGGATGCAACCCAAACCGATCTTGCGACCTACGAAAAGGTGATGATGGTCAACGTCTACGCCCCTCTTTTGCTGACCCGCGGTCTGCTGGACCTGCTGCAAAGCGGCAAAGGGGCGGTCGTCAATGTCTCCTCAATTGCCGGGTCGCGGATCCATCCCTTCGCGGGCGCGGCCTACGCCATGTCGAAGTCTGCTCTGTCCGCTTTGACCCGCGAAATGGCGTTCGAACTCGGCCGCCAAGGGGTGCGCGTTAACTCGGTAGCCCCCGGTGAGATCGAGACCGCGATTTTGAGCGCGGGCACCGACAAAATCGTCCAAACACAAGTGCCGATGAACCGGATTGGCAACCCCAAAGAGGTGGCAGATGTGGTCATGTTCTTGTGCTCGGACGCCGCCTCCTACGTCAACGGCTCTGAGATCCAGATCGACGGCGGCCAACACATCGGCTAATGGGCTGTCGTGTGGACTAGCGACTTCGAATTGGTCCCCAAGTTCTTCAGCCAAGGGCTGACAAAACCCACCCAGGCCGCTACAAGCCTGGTTCCCCCCTCCTGCCGCAAGAGCCCTCATGAACGCACGCCCTACCGACACGCTTGATGCCCTTGAGTTGGCCAAGACCTCGATCGACATTCAATTGCGCGGCATTACCGCCTTGCGCGACAGCCTGGGCGCCGAATTCGAACGCGCGCTGGACCTGCTGCTCTCTGTAAAGGGGCGGGTTGTGGTAACCGGCATGGGCAAATCCGGCCACATCGGGCGGAAGATCGCGGCCACCATGGCCTCGGTTGGAACGCCCGCTTTCTTCGTCCACCCTGGCGAGGCCAGCCACGGCGACCTGGGCATGATCTCGCAAAATGACGTGGTGATCGCCATTTCAAATTCCGGCGAGACCCACGAGCTGACCGACACGCTGCGCTATTGCGCGCGCTTTGATATTCCGCTGATCGCCATAACCTCCAAAGCCGACTCAAGCCTGGCCACCCACGCAGCGGTCTGCCTGACCTTGCCAGCGGCCGAAGAAGCCTGCCCGCTCGATAAGGCTCCTACGACCTCAACAAGCATGACCTTGGTGCTGGGTGACGCGCTGGCCCTGGTTCTGTTGCAACTCAAAGGCTTTACGCCCGAAGATTTCGGCAACTTTCATCCCGGCGGCAAGTTGGGGGCCCAACTGCTGCGCGTTCAGCAGATTATCGATAAATCCGTGGGGCCACTGCCGCTCGCCTCTGAGGCGACCAGCCTACACGATCTCATGTTGACCATGACCAGCGGACGCAAAGGCTGTGTCGGCATCATCGACGACGACGGCAGCCTCAACGGCATCGTAACCGATGGCGATTTGCGCCGCGCTTTCCAGCAAAGCCAGGACCTTCTACGCCCCGCCCATGCCCTCATGAGCCAGTCGCCCAAGACCATTGGGCCGCAAGATTTGGCCGCCGACGCCCTGGCCGAGATGCAACGCAACAAGATTTCGGTCTTGTTTGTCGTCGATGACGCCCGCCGCCCGGTGGGTATCGTGCACTTGCAAGACTTGATGCAGTTCGGCGTGGTCTAGCGCCTGAAATCTGCCAGGGCTTTTCCGGCCAAAACCGCGAAATTGCGCATTGGTATTCTTGCTAGGGTGGTGTAAAACAGCTCTACTTCTTGGCGGATCTTGCGCGCTTAGCGGTCTCACTCGACGGCCTATCGCGGCAGCCGATCCCGTGCCCAACAAAGCCTAGGACTTGCATGAGACCAAGGTGAGTTTTGCTCGCCGTCGCTCAAACCAGAAATCAGAACCTCACAAAGACTAGAATAAGGACTGACCCATGCTTCGAATTCTCAACTTCATGCCCCTGATGATTGTCGTCGTCCTCATGTACTTTGTCGGCACTTTTGCCGGACAAGGCGGCATCAACGAGGAAACTATGGCGCGCGGCATTTTTAGCGTTTGGGATCAGCAAGCCCTGCAACTGACCATGATTTCGGGCGCGGTGTGGCACATCACTTGGGGCACCATTCTGCTGACCGTGGGCTTGGTCGCCCTTTATATTGAGGTGTCATTGTCGGCGCGCTCGTCTGCCGCGCAGATCGTCAACCATGTCTTTTCCATGGTGATCTTCATCGTCTCACTGGTGCTGTTCTTCATTATCCCGCAAGCCAGCACCTCCGAGTTCTTTTTGCTCATTATGATGATGTTCGTTGATGTTGTCGCGGGCTTCACAATTTCGATCCGCTCGGCCCGCCGCGACTTCGGTGGTGCAGACCACTTGACGCACTAGACCCAACGTTAAGCTGCTGGCCTTTGGGCCACAAACAGCGCAAAAGACAGGACCAGCGTTGGCCGGACTTAGTCCCGCCCGCCTGGTTCTGTTTTGCTTAACGGCCCTTTGAGCCCGCCCTAAATTGGAGACCCCCTCGTCCATGACCAGTCTTTGCGACCTAGCCAAAACGGCCAAGGCTTGGCCCTTTGAAGAAGCCCGCAAATTGCTGGCACGCACTAAAGGCCAGGTTCCGGATAAAGGCTATGTGCTGTTCGAGACCGGGTACGGACCGTCGGGTCTGCCGCACATTGGCACATTTGGCGAAGTTGCGCGTACATCCATGGTCCGCCAAGCTTTTCAGGCGCTGGCGCCGGATATCCCAACCAAGCTGATCTGCTTTTCCGACGACATGGACGGCTTTCGCAAAGTGCCGACCAATGTGCCGAACCAAGATATGCTGGGCGGCTACATCGGCCAACCGCTGACCAAGGTGCCCGATCCCTTCGGCGAGCACGTGAGCTTTGCTCACCACAACAACGCGCGCTTATGCAGCTTCCTGGACGAATTCGGCTTTGACTACGAGTTCGCCTCATCGACCGATTATTATACCAGCGGGCGCTTTGATGCCGCGCTACAGCGCATGCTGGAAGTCTATGAGCAGGTCATGGCCATCATGCTGCCCACCCTTGGTGAGGAGCGCCGCGCCACCTATTCGCCCTTCCTGCCCCTGTCGCCCAAGACCGGCAAAGTTCTGCAAGTTCCCATGGATGAAATCCACCCTGAGCGCGGCACCGTGGTCTTTACCGACGAGGACGGCAGCCAGGTCGAAGTGCCGGTAACGGGCGGCAACGTCAAAATGCAATGGAAACCCGATTGGGCGTTGCGCTGGTTCGCGCTGGGCGTTGACTATGAAATGTCGGGCAAGGATTTGATCGACAGTGTTAAGCAGGGCGCGAAAATCGTCAAGGCCCTGGGCGGCCGCGCGCCGGACGGCTTCAACTACGAGCTGTTCTTGGACAAAGAAGGATCGAAGATCTCCAAGTCCAAGGGCAACGGTTTGTCGATCGAGGACTGGCTGACCTATGCCCCGGCCGAGAGCCTGTCGCTGTTCATGTACCAAAAGCCACGCACGGCCAAACGGCTCTATTTCGATGTCATCCCTAAAACCATGGATGAATACTTGAGCTTTGTCGAAAAATTCCCGGGCCAAGAACTGGACAAGCAGATCGAAAACCCCGCCTGGCACATCCACGGCGGCCAACCGCCCGCGCGCGAGAACGCGATCAGCTTCTCTTTGCTGCTGAACCTAGCGGCGGTGGTCAACTCAGACGATCCGGCGGTACTGTGGGGCTTTATTTCCAAGTACGAGCCCAGTGCCACGCCCGAAAACGCACCCATGCTGGACAAGATGGCGGGCTATGCCATTCGCTATTACCAGGACTTCGTGTTGCCAACAAAGACCTATCGCGCGCCCAGCGACCAGGAGCGCGCCGCAATGGAGAAGCTGGTGGAAGCCTTTGAAGCCTTGGGCGACGAGACCGACGCAGAGACCGTTCAATCACAGGTCTATGCCGTTGGCAAAGAAGCGGGCTTTGAAAACCTGCGCAACTGGTTCCAAGCCTTGTACCAGGTGCTGTTGGGCCAGGACCAAGGACCGCGATTTGGTTCCTTTGCCGCGCTCTATGGTTTGGCCAACACCAACGCTTTGATCCGCGAAAAGCTAGCCGACCAAGGCTAGGGGCTAACGTGCCAGCTGAAGCTTGTCTTGCCATCGCAGGTGCCAGGCGGCATGCTTGTGGCCCGCTGCCTGTAGGCAGCGCGGCAATAGCAGGCATGGAGGCTAGCAGATGAACTATACTCCGATTCCTGAGAGATCCGCGTTTTCCTTGACGTGGCAGGCTCCAGCGATTCAGATGTGAACATGCGGATTGAACC
>JAUIHE010000061.1 GCA_030432195.1 Alphaproteobacteria bacterium | reverse complement strand
AATATTGGTCTTGGTGCTGTCCGGCGCTGAAATGACATAGCCTGCTTCGTCCATATCAACCTTGCCCTTGAACACCTCGGTCGCGGGTTTGTGGCCGATGGCGACAAACATGCCGTGAACGGACAACTCTTGCGTTTCGCCGGTCTTGACGTGCTTCAGACGCAATGCAGTGACCCCAAGGGGATCTTCATCACCCAAGACCTCATCGACCTGATGATCCCAAATCACCTCGATCTTGGGATTGTCGAATAGGCGCTGCTGCAAAATCTTCTCTGATCGCAGCTCGTCGCGGCGGTGAATCAGCGTCACCTTGCTGGCGTGATTTGTCAGATAGAGCGCTTCTTCGACCGCCGTATTGCCGCCTCCGATGACCGCGACTTCCTTGCCGCGATAGAAAAAGCCGTCGCAGGTAGCACAAGCGGACACGCCGAAGCCTTGAAACTTGGTCTCCGATTCCAGGCCCAACCAGCGCGCCTGGGCGCCGGTGGCGATTATCACGGCATCGGCGGTGTAGGTGGTTCCGCTGTCGCCCTTTGCAACAAAGGGGCGCTGAGTGAAATCGACATCGACAATGGTATCGAACTGGGTCTTGGTGCCGACGTTTTCCGCCTGCTTGGCCATTTGCTCCATCAGCCAGGGGCCGGTAATGGGATCCGCAAAGCCAGGGTAGTTTTCAACATCGGTGGTAATGGTCAGCTGGCCGCCGGGTTGCAGCCCTTGTACCAACAACGGCTCCAAGCTCGCCCGCGCGGCATAGATCGCGGCAGTGTAGCCCGCAGGGCCCGAACCAATAATTAAGACCTTGGCATGGGTCGCGTCGGCGGGGACTGGCAGGGGGGTGTTGGCGGCTTCTGGCACGGTTCTTTTTCCTAACAGGGTGGCAATCAGCTCAGACATAGGGACTTGCTTGCTGGATATCTAGGTCGTGGTTTCAAGTGGC
Organism: Alphaproteobacteria bacterium; assembly: GCA_030432195.1. Taxonomy (GTDB): domain Bacteria; phylum Pseudomonadota; class Alphaproteobacteria; order UBA7985; family JAUIBT01; genus JAUIBT01. The sequence continues at coordinate 15,490 of JAUIHE010000061.1, read as the reverse complement.
AGTCAGTTGGGCCCATTTTGCGGTTCTTGTCAGCGCGCAGGTGGTCGCGGCCTTGTGCCTAGCCCTTTGCCTCGCCTTCTGCATGGCTTCATCAGGAGGCACTTGTCGTCAGCCGCCACGCTTGTCTCCAACGGCTGGATCTTGGACCGGCCAGGCCCTCAAAAGAGGGTCCAGGCCCTGCAAGGCGGTCGCCATATCGTCCAAGCGGGGCGCCTGCCACACCTCCATTTGCCCAGACCAAGGTCGCACGTGCCCCGCCTGCTGCATCGCGGCGTGGAAGGCAGCAAACTTGGATCGCCGCCTAATAAGACGCGCCGCGCCGCGCTTTGCTGGTAAGGGCAGACTAATCACCGGCAGCCCTAGGCGCGCGGCTTCGCTCATCATGTTCACCGAATCTTGGGTCACACAAACCAGATCGCTCAAGGCAAGAAGGCCGGTATAGGGATTGGGCTGATGGTCTTGGCGAACCCAAACATCGCTGCGCCCTGAAAAGCGCTCATGCAGCTGTTGCATCACAGCCGCCGGCGAGCGCGGCGACGAACAAAGATATACCCGCCCTGCCCCGCTCGCGAGCAGCTGGTCTACCGGCTCCGCGATCGAAGCCAGATCGAGGTCAAATTCCTTATTTGGCCCGCCAATCATCACGCTGACGTGGGGCCCTGCGCCGCTCATGCTTGGCTGCATCAAAGCGCGGCCTTCGGCCAAGCGCGCCTGATCGACATCGGCCAGAGCGCCTAAAATTGTGATCACATTGTCCCCGCTCAAACGATCGTGCTGGGGGGTAATAATCGCATCAAAGCGCCTGCGGTAAGCCTGAGGGTCCAAAATCTGGATGGCAAGCGTCTGCATCCCGCTAGCCGCCTTGATGGCCAAGGCCGGGACCGCCAGTTTTGAGCCCGAAGCAATCACTACGTCAGGCCAGGGCGGCGTCAGGTGCGCGCGAACGTCAGCGCACACAATTCCCAAACGCAAGGGTTGCATGCTGGGTGCCAACCAGCGCCAGGGCCACGCCAGTTTTACGGACTTGGTTTCGACCGACGCGCCGCGCTGCCTCCGCAGCGCTTCCGCCAGCGCCAAACACTGGTTTTTGGAGCCGATCTTGTGATCGTAGAGAACCCAAACTCGCAACACAGCACCCCTTCCCTGAGGACGAATCGACATAAAAAGACAGCATCTTGACCAATTGAGCAAACTTCTTGCCTATTGGAGACTTTCGTGAAACATTCTTTCACCGCCCATGACAAAGGGTCGCAAGACGCCTGCCCCCATCACCCCCAAACCGAGGAAACGCGCATGAGCAGAGGGAAGCTGGACCCGACTGATCTCCAGATCCTATCCGACCTGCAAAACGACGGACGAATGACCAACGTCGAGCTGGCGAAGCGCGCGGGCATCTCTGCGCCGCCCTGCTTGCGCCGCGTGCGCGTCTTGGAAGAACAAGGCTTTATCAAAGGCTATCACGCCGATCTTTCGCCCGAGCTTTTGGGTTATAAGGTGACCGTCTTCGCCTACGTCGGCCTCAAATCGCAAGCCGAGGCGGACTTGCGCGCCTTCGAGGAGCTAACGCAGTCCTGGGATGAAGTTCGGGCCTGTTACATGCTGTCGGGCGAGATCGACTTTTTGCTCAAGATTGTTGCGCAAGACCTGGAGAGCTTTCAGAATTTTTTGACCTCCAAGCTTACGCCCGCTCCCAACGTGGGCCACGTTAAGACATCTTTGACCGTGCGGACCTCTTTTTATAAACCCACCGTCCCCATGGCGCAGGTCATCGAAGAACACGGCGGGCCGTTGGGCGGCAAAGGCTGAGGAAACGCAAGCAACGCTAACCAGGAGCGTTTCATGCCCGCTGCGCAGCTTATCGACCTCCCCAAAACCATGGCTGGCGTCCAGCTAAACGGCTACGGCGGCTTTGAGGCCCTGGCGTATCGAACCGACCTCCCGTTGCCGACGCTGGCAAACGACGGTGTGATGATCCAAGTCATCGCGGCTGGCATCAACAACACCGACATCAACGCGCGCACTGGCTGGTATGCCAAGACCGTGACCAGCGGCACCACGGCCACAGGCGGATCGCAGGGCTTCGACGTTGCGCAAGGTGGCATGGGCGATTGGACGGGTGATCTTGCTTTCCCGCGTATCCAGGGCGCAGATTGCTTAGGCCGCGTTGTGGCGATTGGCAGCAAGGCCGATCCCAGCTTGCTGGGGGAGACCGTGCTGATACAGCCCTATTTTTATGATCCAAAAAATCCAAATTGGCGCGACAACGTCGGTTTCTTGGGCGCTGAGTATGACGGCGCGTTTGCACAATTCACCGCCGCGCCCGCACGCCAGATTTGCCGACTTCCGGCTAGCGAGCTCAGCCCCGAACAGCTCGCGACCCTTCCCTGCTCAGGCGGGACCGCCATGAATATGCTGCTGGCCGCCAGCATCTGCGCGGGTGATCGCGTGCTTGTGACCGGCGCGTCCGGTGGCGTTGGCAGCTTCTTGGTCCAGATCGCCAAACACAAGGGCGCGACGGTTATTGCGCTGGCCGATCCGAGCAAAGCCGAGGCCCTGCGCTCCATTGGCGCTGACGTCGTCATCGACAGCAAAGCGCCCGATTGGGCCGATCAAGCCCGCACCGCCAGCGGTAAGCGCGCCTTCACCTTGGTTGCTGATGTCGTTGGCGGTGCCATTTTTCCAAAGCTTCTGGATCTGCTGGAACGAGGCGAGCGCTATGTCACCCCGGGCGCTATTGCGGGCCCTCAGGTCGATCTTGATTTGCGCACTTTATACTTGAAAAGCCTGTCTTTTTTTGGCTCTGCCGCCTACGAGCCCGCGACCTTTCCGGCCCTGCTGGAGGTTCTTGGACAAGGCGGCTTGAAGCCACTTGTGGCGGGCCGCTATCCGCTCCACCAGATTAAAGACGCGCAAGCAGCCTTCCTGCAAAAAACCCACGTCGGTAGTTTTGTCTTGATCCCGCCGCCGCTGTAGCCACGGCTTTTCTGTTTGTGGGGGCGTCAGAGCCTTGCCAAGGCGCGGCCCCGCTTTTATACCCGCAGTCCACACAAGATTTGGAGAACGCCATGCGCGCGGAAATGCAAGCAGCGGTCGAGGACATTGATAAGTCCTTGGGCCTGCTGAGGAGGCATCTTTGACTGGGACAATGCTGTCCTACGCCTCGAAGAACTAGATGCCCTAAGCGAGGATCCAGAGCTCTGGTCTAACCCGGACAAGGCCCGCGTGCTGCTTCAGGAGCGGCAAAAGCTGGATGCTGCCATCACAGCCACCCGGAAAATCGAACAAGACAAGCAAGACTTCATGGATCTGATAGAAATGTCAGAGCTAGAAGAGGATCAGGAGTCCCTTGCTGAGGCCGAAGAAGGCCTGCTCGCCCTGAAAGCTGAGGCCGCCAAACGCCAGCTTGAATCGCTCCTATCTGGAGAGGCAGACGGCAACGATTGCTTCTTGGAAGTCAACGCCGGTGCGGGTGGCACCGAGGCGCAAGATTGGTGTCAAATCTTGGCGCGCATGTACCTGCGCTGGGCCGACAAGCGCGGTTTCAAGACAGAGCTGATGGAAGAGAGCCCCGGCGAAGAAGCGGGTCTAAAGTCCATCTCGATCAAGATCAAAGGCGAAAACGCCTATGGTTGGGCCAAGACCGAGACCGGTGTGCATCGCCTGGTGCGCATTTCGCCCTTTGACAGCCAAGCCCGCCGCCATACCTCGTTTGCGTCGGTCTGGGTTTATCCTGTGATCGATGACAATATTGAGATCGAAATTGCCGATAGCGACCTACGCATTGACACCTATCGCGCGTCGGGTGCCGGGGGGCAGCACGTCAACACGACCGATTCAGCGGTGCGCATTACCCACCAACCGACTGGTATTGTGGTGCAGTGCCAATCCGACCGCTCGCAGCACAAAAACAAGGCGACGGCCATGTCCATGCTGCGCGCACGCCTCTATGAGGCCGAGCTGAAAAAGCGTGAGGATGCCGCCAGCGATACCGAAGCGCAAAAGACCGAAATCGGCTGGGGACACCAGATTCGATCTTATGTTTTGCAGCCGTATCAAATGGTTAAGGATTTGCGAACCCAACACGAGACCTCCAACTCTGGTGCGGTCTTGGATGGGGACATCGACGCTTTCTTGGAAGCCGCACTTGCCTTGAAGCTGAAGCCGGTCGGCGACGACACCGAGGACTAAGGCAAAGCAAAGAGCGCTGGCCAATACTGGCTCTGCTTGTTAAAGTCGCGACGTTCCGACGCAGGCTTATGAGGGGAGACAGGGCTATGGCGATCAACACAACTTTGCTGGTGGGCACGACCAAAGGGGCGTTTTTGGTGCGCGATGACGGACAGCGTGGCGGCTGGCAGGTCAGCGGGCCGTTTTGCGACGGCGCGCCCATCAACCACCTGGTCGGCGATCCTGAGACCGGACGAATTTGGGCCGGCGGTGGTGGCGACTTTCACGGGGCTGGCGTCTGGCGCTCTGACGACTTAGGCAACAGCTGGCAACTTACCCGCCTCACCAAGGGCATGATGGACGAATGGGCAGCCAACGACGCCGACTTCGCCAAGATGGTCGGTTGGAGCCCTGAGGCCCTGCCCTTCGGCGAAGACTTCAAACAGGTCTGGTCGCTGCACTACGCACACGGTAAGCTGTATGCGGGCACCAAGCCCGCCCAACTGCTGGTAAGCGAGGACCAAGGGCAGAGCTGGCAGCGGGTTGATGGCCTTACCGACCACCCGTCATCTAAGAGCTGGAGCCCCGGCGCCGCAGGCCTAGTCCTGCACACGCTGGTCAGCGACCCTGACAATCCTGAAAAGTTGTGGGTCGGCATCTCTGCCGCCGGGGTCTTTGCCACCGAGGACGGCGGCCAAACCTGGCAGCGCCGCAATCGCCTGTCCAACGCTGAAGCCTGCGAGCACAGCAACCACCCTGCCGCCCCGCGTGATGGCGAGACCGGGCACTGTGTCCACAACATGATGCGCGCGCCGGGCGACGGCGATCTACTCTATCAACAAAACCATCACGGAGTCTGGCGTTCTTCTGATGGCGGACGGTCTTGGGACAATATCACCGAAGGTCTGCCGTCAACCTTTGGCTTCCCGATCCGCGTTCACCCGCGCGATGGTCAGACCATTTGGACGCTGCCTTTGAACGGCGATATGGCAGGCCGCTTTCCACCCGACGCGGCGGCGGCGGTCTGGCGCTCGCGCGATGGCGGGCAGAGCTGGCAAGACATGCGCAACGGTCTGCCGCAAGAAGCCTGCTATTTCACCGTGCTGCGACAGGCGATGACCGGGGACACCCAAGACCCCGCAGGCCTCTACTTTGGCACCAATTCGGGCTCGATTTTCGCCAGCACCGACGAGGGGGAAAACTGGCAGGAAATCGTCCGCCATCTGCCCACGATCCTTGCTGTAGAATTGCTAGAAACCACAACCAGTAATACGGACGCTGCGCCGCGTTGACCACTCTGCTGCTTTCTAAGCTATTGCAATACAAGCCAAATCGCTGTCTTGCTTGACATGGAGCAACGCGGCTTGGGGATTAGCCGCCTTCGACCTGTCGTGCGTAATCCTCAGCGTCGAACCATCCGCGCGATAAGCTAACCATCATTTCTGCGTCCAGCTCCCATTCCTCCCAACCGCGCACGATCAAGGGGTTGCCACTGCCCGCATCATGGCCGCGGAAGGTCCAGACATAAATGACATAGGGCGCTCCTGCGGCTAAAGAGATCTAGCCTCTCGCTTTAGTTGTACTCTGTCAAGCCCCCCCCAAATCGCCACCAAGCATGCGGGCATTTACCGGTGGACCTCGCCCGCTTGGAATGGTTAGCATTGCGCCTGTTCTAACCCCTGCCATGCGAGCGCTTACCATGCCAGACAACGCAGCACCGCCCTTTGAATTTGATCCCTTAAGCGCAGACTTCGCCGCCGATCCGCACGCCAGCTATACCCGCATGCGCGACCTGCGGCGTCCTTACTACTACGCGCCCGAAGACACCTGGATGCTCACCCGATACGCCGATGTGCGGGCACTGGCCCTGGATGACACCATGCTCCGCAGTGTCGAGGGGCTGGTGAGCCCCGAAGAGCAACGGGCGCTGCAAATCAAGGGCGGCATGCACGACATGCCCTACCACGAGCGCTATGTGCAGCAAAACATGTTGGATATTGAAGGCGAGAAGCACGACCGCCAACGCAAACTGGTGTTTCGCGATTTCACGCCAGCGCTGGTCGAACGCCAACGCCCCTACATTCAGTCGCTGGTTGACCGCTTGCTGGGCCCTCTGATTGAGGCCGGACGCTTTGATTTCGTGAATGATTTTGCCGCCCATGTGCCCGGCCACGTCATCGGCCATATCCTGGGCGTGCCCGAGGCGGACTCGCCCCAGCTTCGTCGCTGGTCCGAGCATGTCGTGCGCTATTACAACGTGGGCCGCACCGCGGTGCAAAAGCAGCAGGCCGAGACCGCCGTGCGCGAGTTTCACGCTTACTTGTCGGACATGATCGCCCAGCGACACAAGCGCCCCACCGATGACCTCATGAGCCGCCTGGTCGAGCACGAAAAGGCTGGGCGCACCGATGCGGACGAGACCATCTCGCTTGCCATGCTGATTTTGATGGCCGGGCACGGCTCGACGATTGATGTCTTGGGCTCAGGTCTGCACAGTTTGTTGCGCTTTCCTGACCAGCACCAGCGCTTGCGCAGTGATCCAGGCCTGATGCGCAGCGCGGTGCACGAGATGTTTCGATTTGAATCGCCCCTGCCCTATTTCCACCGCTTCTCGACCACTGAGGCCGTGGTCGCTGGGCAAAGCTTTCCTCGCGGCACCCGCTTTGGGCTGCTGTATGGGGCGGCCAACCGCGATCCCGAGCAATTCGAGCGCGCCCACCAGTTTGATGTTGGGCGCCAACCCGTCCGTCATATCGCCTTTGGTGGCGGCGCGCATTTCTGCTTGGGAAATCACCTGGCGCGCCTGGATATGGAGATTATCTTCACGGCGCTCAATCAGCGCCTGCGCCAGATCGCACTTGTGGAGCAGCCGATCTACAAGCCCGGACTATCGGTTCGCGGTCCGCAGGCCCTGGAAATTGAAACACAAGCGGTCTAGCCCCAGCGGCAGCGCCACCGTGAAAAACGTAACCGAATTGAACTTGTTGCACATCAATGCGGACCATATGGCGCGCTGAAACACTCTCCTTGGTGGCAGACATGTCCCCATGTTGGACGGGTCGTGGCCCACGGACCTTCAGGCGGAGCTGGCATGGATAGCGACACGAATTCGACCCCGGAGCACAACAAGGACACACAGGCGAACGACGCCCAGGCAGACAGAGCCCAGGCTGTCGGAGAACCAGAAACCTCCCAGACGCATGTGAACCCGGACGAGCCAAAGGCCTCCCCTTTCTCCGCCGTCCTCACAAAACAGCACCCGCCTTCGGAATCTGACATCCGTGATGCCTTTGAGAGCGGCGCCTTTCCCTACGATGACCGCCTCAGTCGTCGCAGCTATGAGCGCCAGAAAGCTGCCCTTCAAGTTGAGCTATTAAAGGTGCAAAAATGGGTCGCTGAAACCGGCCAGAAAATCGTCGTCCTGTTCGAAGGCCGCGATGCGGCGGGCAAAGGCGGTACGATAAAGCGCTTCATGGAACACCTGAACCCGCGCGAAGCGCGTGTTGTAGCCCTAACCAAACCCAGTGAAAAAGAGCGTGGTGAGTGGTTTTTTCAACGGTATATCAATCATTTGCCGACCGCGGGCGAAATGGTCTTCTATGACCGTAGTTGGTACAATCGCGCCGGCGTCGAACGGGTCATGGGCTTTTGCGACCCCAATGACTATTTGGAATTCATGCGCCAAACGCCCGAGCTGGAGCGCATGCTGACCCGCTCGGGCATCCTAATGTTCAAATACTGGTTTTCGGTCACGCGCGAAGAACAGCTGCGCCGCTTCCAGAGCCGTGAAACCGATCCTCTCAAACAGTGGAAATTGTCGCCCATTGACCGCGCCAGCCTGGACAAGTGGAGCGACTACACCGAGGCCAAAGAGGCCATGTTCTTCTATACAGACACGGCGGACGCACCTTGGACTGTGATCAAGTCCGACGACAAGAAACGCGCGCGCATCAACTGCATGCGCCACTTCTTGAATAGCCTGGACTATCCCGGCAAGAACCCCAAGATCGCCTGCGCGCCGGACCCGTTGATTGTGGGATCTGCCGACCACGTCATCCACCGCTCAGCGCACATTTTGGGCACCTCGCTTCACCCCGAAACGCGTCGCACGGACTAGCGCAGCTGGCCCATGGCTGGTTTTGGGGCGCAAAGTGCTGTATAACGTCTATGGCCCCTATATTCAGCGTCTGGCGCGCCCCTAGGATTTAGCATTCCCCTATAGCCAACCCAACTGTGCCTTCGTAGTCTGCGAACAGCGCGTTGAAACCCTGTCTCCAGATTGCTTTTACCGTTTGGCGTGCTGAACTGCAATACAATGGCGTATACACGTCGTGCAAAGAGCCTTGTCCCCGACGCCACAAGGGGTTTGTATCTGATTGGTCTGGCAGCTATGGCCTTGGTCTTTGCGCAAGAAATCTTTTTTTTGCGGAACTGAACTTTGATGAAAAATACCTCGAGCGCAAGTATCGAGGCTGGGAATGACTATGTTAAAAGCGACTATCGATTCGATATTGAAGGCCCGCCAGGATAACGTGGTGCTGGACGGGCTAGCAGATTTGCTGCTGTCGGGTTCCATATTAGGCTATAAATACATGTCAAAATTTGCGGCCAATTTCGTCTTAGCGAGCACCTTATTAATATTGACAATATCAGCAATTTTAGAAAATGATATCAACTTCAATATATCAAATTTATTTATAGTTATTTTAGTATTTGTGACGCATATAGGCATAATTGTAGCAACCACATTTTTCATTCTAGGCATATTGTATAATAAACACATTAAAAATAGAGCTAACAAAGATCAATTCAAAAAATTAGATTTAGATTTTCCTCTAGCTAAAATATTAATACCAAGCATTGTATTGTGGCCATTCAATATACTTTTAATAACGGCATCAATAGCCTTCTTATTAGACACAAATTAGCGACCGCTCAAGGGAGCTTTTCGCACAACATCGCGACCTGCAAGCTGCAAACAACGTCGGAACGCGTTTCGATGCGCTGCGGAATTACGCTCGGCCTGGGAAAGGCATTTCCATCTATTTCGTGCTCGTTGCCTTCACTATGGACCCCGAGGTGTGTCCAGATCGACAAACGCTCTAGAGCGCGGCCTGGAAAAGCTGGGTCAAATTTTCAGCGGTCAAGGGCACCGGATTGCCGCCGCAAGATGGATCAATCACCGCGCCTTCGACCAGCGCCGGGATCGCCTCAGCCGTGACGCCCAAATCCTTCAGCCCACGCGGGATTGCAAGCGAATCGTTCAATTCCTGCGCGAAATCTTGGAAGCCTGCAAAGCCGCCCTTGATGCCAAGGTAGGCCGATGCAGCTTCGAACCGCTCGGCAATGGCGGGCGCGTTGAAGCGCAATACGGCGGGCATACAGACCGCATTCGTCGTTCCGTGGTGCGTGTTGAAGTGCGCCCCGACCGGGTGGCTCATGGCGTGGATCGCGCCCAGTCCCTTTTGAAAGGCCGTCGCCCCCATCGCGGCGGCCACCAGCATGTTCGCGCGTGCCTCTATGTCGGTGCCATCGGCGTAGGCGCGCGGCAAGTAGTCTTTGACCAGTCGCATGCCTTCCAGGGCAATGCCCTGTGACATGGGGTGAAAATGCGGGCTTGAGTAGGCTTCGACGCAGTGCGCGAAGGCATCAAGGCCGGTGCCGGCCGTAATGAACTTGGGCATGCCGACCGTCAACTCAGGGTCAGCGATCACCACCGCGGGCAGAACTTTGGGGTGGAAGATGATCTTCTTTACGTGGGTCTGGCTGTTGGTAATGACGCTGGCGCGGCCCACTTCCGAGCCCGTGCCCGCCGTGGTCGGCACCGCGACGATGGGGGCAATCACTTCTGCATTGGCGCGGGTCCACCAGTCGCCGATGTCTTCAAAATCCCAAACCGGGCGCGTCTGGCCCGCCATAAAGGCCACCATTTTCCCCAGGTCCAGCCCCGAGCCGCCGCCGAAAGCAATCACGCCGTCATGGTTGCCCTGCTTAAAGGCCTCAACGCCCGCCGCCAAATTCAGCTCGTTCGGGTTTGCATCAACCTCGCTGAACAGGGCGCGCCCGAGGCCCGCCGCCTCCAATATGTCCAGAGCATTTTGGGTGATGGGCAAGCCCGCCAACCCACGATCGGTGACCAAAAGCGGGCGCAGCATTCCGGCTTGCGCGCAAGCGTCCGGCAGCTCTTTGATGCGGCCAGCGCCAAACTTGATCGCCGTTGGATAAGACCAGTTACCAACCAGACTCATGTCGAATTATCCTTATAAATCAATTGCTGAACTGCAAAGTTTTCGAAGTGTTTAGCCTGTGACTTTCTTTAGGTGATAGGATTTCGGCCGGGTCAAATTGTGATAGCCGATTACCGACAGACCGCCGCCACGGCCGGTATTCTTACAGCCAGTCCAGCACAGGCCCGGGTCCAAATAATCCGCCCGGTTCATGAAGACGGTGCCGGTCTCAACCGCAGCGCCGACGCGCTCAGCGCGGGCCACATCGCGCGTCCACAGCGAGGCAGTAAGCCCGTACTCGCTGTCGTTCATAAGCGCAATGGCTTCCTCATCGCTCTCCACCTTCATAATGCCGACCACGGGGCCAAAGCTCTCCTCGCACATGACGCGCATATCGTGAGTCACATTGGTCAGGATCTGGGGCGTCAGGTAGGTGCCGCCATCATCGCTATCGAACTTGGGGATGTGTGCGACAGCGCCAGCGGCAACCGCTTCGTCAATTTGGGCGCGCACCTCGTCGGCGAAACGCCGGTTGGCCATAGGGCCGATGCTGGTCGCGGGGTCCAGCGGATCGCCCAGCTTATAGCCCTTAACAATGGCCACGGCCTTTTCCAAGAAAGCGTCATAAAGCGGCGCCTGCACATAAATCCGCTCGATCCCACAGCAGCATTGGCCTGAATTGAACATGGCGCCGTCGATCAAGGTCTCAGCGGCGGCATCCAAATCGGCATCGTCCATGACATAGCCCGGATCTTTACCCCCCAGCTCTGTGCTGACCGCCGTGAAGGTGCCCGCCGCAGCGCGCTCCATGGCCACGCCGCCGCCGACCGAGCCCGTGAAGTTTACGAAGTTGAACGCACGGCCAGCAATCAGCTCGCTGGTGACATCGTGGTTCAAAAACACGTTCTGGAAAACATCGTCAGGAACGCCCGCCGCATGAAAGGCTTCTGCCATGCGCTCGCCCACCAGCAAGGTCTGTGTCGCGTGCTTCAAGATCACGGTATTACCGGCAATCAGGGCCGGGGCCACCGTGTTGATGGCGGTCATATAAGGGTAGTTCCAGGGCGCAACCACAAAGACGACGCCGTGCGGAATGCGCTTGATATAGCGCTTAAAAGTGGGCGAATCCTCAACGCCGATATCCGCCAAGGCCTCTTCAGCAATAGCCGCCATGTGGCTAGCGCGCTCATTGAACCCGCCGAATTCCCCGCCATAGCGCACAGGCCGACCCATCATCTTGGCCAGCTCAGGGACGATGGTCTCGTTCATCTCCCCGACCTTGGCGACCCCTGCCATAACCAGGTCGATCCGCTCTTGCAAGGGGCGTGCAGCCCACCCCGCTTGCGCTTGGCGCGCGCGCGCAGCGGCAGCAAACGCGGCCTGACGGTCCCATGCAGGGCGCTCGGCAAAGACCGAGCCGTCGATGGGGGAAATACAACGCAAAAGATCGGCCATGCCGGGTCTCCAAAATGTAGGTCTATTGAGCCCCCGTGTGCTCCCCGCCGATCAGCGGGCGAGCCACAGGGAGGATTTAAATCGGTTCGCGACCGCATTCGGCTCGCAGCGTGGCCATGTCACAACGACCTGGCTAGCGGTTGGAGGGCGACGACGGTTAGGCGCGCTCAAACCCGCGCGCGACCTCCCAATCTGTTACCACGCGGTCAAATTCTTCGATCTCCACCTCAGCAGCACGGGTGTAGTGATCCACGACATCATCGCCCATAGCCTGGCGCAACATGGCCGACCCGTTGAGAGCCTGGCGCGCCTCACGCAGGGTCATGGGCAAGAAGCCGCTGTTGCCCTCATAGATGTCGCCGCTCGCGGGGGCAGCAAGGCTCAAGCCTTCTTTGATACCCGCGATGCCCGCGGCCAGCATGGCGGCCATGGTCAGGTAGGGGTTGATGTCCGATCCCGGCACGCGGCACTCCATGCGAACGCCCTTGGTGCCCTCACCACACAGGCGGAAGCCCGCGGTGCGATTGTCGATAGACCAAATGATACGGGTCGGCGCAAAGCTGCCCTTCACAAAGCGCTTATAGCTGTTGATGTAAGGCGCCATGAAATAGGTGTAGTCTGCCGCGTACTTCAGCAATCCAGCGGTGTAGGATTTCATCAGCCCCGACATGCCTAAGGCATCGCTGGGATCATAGAAAGCGTTCTGGCCATCGCGCCACAACGACTGGTGAACGTGGCTGGACGAGCCCACCTTATCGTGGTGCCACTTGGGCAAGAAGGTCACCGCGCGGCCTTGCTGCCAAGCGATCTCCTTAATCGCCTGCTTGGCGATAGTGTGATAGTCCGCCGTCAGCATGGCTGAAGCATATTTGATGTTCAGCTCTTCTTGGCCGGTCTCGGCTTCCCCCTTGGAATTCTCGATCGGAATGCCTGCGTTCCACAAGTGGTTGCGCAGCGGCCGCATCAGGGGCTCTTCCTTTGTAGTCTGCAAGATGTGGTAATCTTGGTTGTAGCCAGAGATGGGCTCCAGATCGCGCCACTTTTCCTTGCGGATTTCTTCAAAGCTCTTTTCAAAAATGAAGAACTCCAACTCGGTCGCCATCTTGGCGTCATAGCCCATGGCCTCCAGCGCTTTGACCTGCCGCTTTAACACCGCACGCGGTGAGTGCGGGACATCGGCGTGGGTGTGGTGGTCCAGCACATCGCAGAGCACCAAAACCGTGCCTTCCAACCAAGGCAGCGGGCGCATGGTCGCCAGATCCGGCTTCATGATGTAGTCGCCATAGCCCGCCTGCCAGCTAGTGCTAGCGTAGCCGTCAGGGGTAGCCATCTCAAGATCGGTCGCCAACAGGTAGTTGCAACAATGGGTCTCCTCCCAACCGCCATTGACAAAATGGCCCGCGTGGAAGCGCTTGCCCATCAAGCGGCCTTGCATGTCCACCATACAGACCAACACGGTATCAACGTTGCCTGCCGCAACCTGCTCGCGCAGGGCGTCCAGACTAAGGGGAGCTGTCGAAGTGCCTACCATGGCTGCCTTTCCTGTCATAAAGGAGCCCCGGCCCAAGTGGACCGGAGCTCTGTCGATCATAATGCCAAATGGCGCTTAGCCGTAGCGATACGGACGGCCAGCTTTCTGCATGTCAGCATTGTACTTCTTAAAGATGTCAACAACCTTGGCCTTGGTGGGGCTTTCAGAAGCGATTTCATCCCAGAACTTGACCGCTGCATCTTCAACCTGAGCCCACTCGGCGTCAGGAATCGAGGTCAGCTGCATCTTGGTGCCGTTCACGCGCAGGCTGGCTTCACCACCCCAATACCACCACTGGCGATAGTAGTGTGACTGGTCACAGCAAACGCGGAACAAGGTCTGCAGGTCTTCCGGCAACTCATTCCAGCGGCCCATGTTGGCAAAGAATGATCCTGCCCAGGCGCCCGAAATGTTGTTGGTCAAGAAGTAGTTGGTCACATCGGCCCAACCGACGGTGTAGTCCTCTGTGATGCCTGACCAAGCGATGCCATCCAGCTCACCGGTCTGCACGGCAACTTCGATGTCTTCCCAAGGCAAGGTCACAGGAACGACGCCGAACTGGCTCAAGAAGCGACCCGCTGTCGGGAAGGTAAAGACGCGCTTGCCCTTCAAGTCCGCCAAGCTGTGGATGGGGTCCTTGGTTGCAAAGTGGCAGGGGTCCCATGAGCCCGCGCTGATGTGCTTGACACCAACCTTTGAGTACTCAGCGTCCCAAATCTCGTTCAAGCCGTACTGGTTGAACAGGACGGGCACGTCCAGGCTATAGCGGCTGGCGAAGGGGAAATAACCGCCGAAGACCGTGACTTCTGTCGGCGATGCCATAGAGTCATCGTCTGACTGCACGGCATCAATGGTGCCACGCTGCATCGCGCGGAACAGCTCGCCCGTTGGGACCAGCTGATCGGCAAAGAACAACTCGATCTGCATGCGGTCGCCCGCGATCTTGTTGAACATGTCGATTGCTGGCTTAATCACGTGTTCGGCCAAGGCGGGGCCTGCATAGGTCTGCATGCGCCACTTGATGGTTGATTGCGCGAGCGCCGGGGTGGCAAGCGAGCTTGCGATCGGTGCAGCGACCGCACCGACGCCCGCCGCTTTGAGGAACTTTCTTCTTGATGTCATGACATATTCTCCTTTGTCGACAATCGGCCCTATTGGTAGGGCTCTCTTGGGTTATTGGTTGTAAACGTAGTGCGGCAGCCATAGCGCGATGTTCGGGAAGATCATCACAAGCGCTAGCGCCAAGACCATTACGATGGTGAAGGGGATAATCGAGAGGTAGATGTCCTTGAGGCCAATCTCTGGCGGTGCCATGGCCCGCATCAAGAACAGATTGTAACCGAACGGCGGGGTCATGTAGGCAATCTGCGTGGTGATGGTGTAGAGCACGCCGTACCAAATCAGATCAAAACCCAGCGCCTTGACCAGCGGCACATACAGCGGTGCCACGATGACCAGCATGGCCGTATCGTCCAAGAAGGTGCCCATCAGGATGAAGCTGAGCTGCATAAGGATCAGGATCATCCAAGGATTGAGGCCCAGCTGTTCGGTGAACAAGTTTTCGATGGCTTTCACCGCGCCCAGGCCGTCGAAGATGGCGCCAAAGCCCAAGGCCGCCAAAATGATCCACATGAACATGCAGGAGATGGCCAAGGTCTGGCGCACGGTCGTCTGGAAGACCTTGCGGGTCATGCGCCCCTTCAAGATGGCCGCCGCAAAGGCCGCAAGCGCGCCAAGGGCCGAGCTTTCCACCAGCGACGTCCAACCATTGACAAAGGGCACCATCATGGCGGCAAAGATGCCGATCGGCAGCAAGCCCGCACGCAGCAGGCGCAGCTTTTCCGCACGCGAAATGTTGCGTTCTTCTTCGGACAGAACCGGGCCAAGGTGGGGCTGAACAAGACAGCGCACATAAATATAAACAATGAACAGTCCAGCCATCATGAGGCCTGGCAAGACCCCAGCAAGCCAGAGCTGGCCGACCGGCTGGCGGGCAATCATGGCATAGAGCACCAACACCACCGAGGGCGGCACTAGAATCCCCAAACTAGAGCCCGCTTGGATGACCCCCGTCACCATGATCTTGTCATAGCCCCTGCGCAGCAACTCG
>JAUIHE010000222.1 GCA_030432195.1 Alphaproteobacteria bacterium | reverse complement strand
CGTCGCACGAGTGCCCTTGTCGCTGCTGGTTGGTATTGATGCAACCCTAGACCAGCTTAGCGCGAATACCCGCCGCTTTGCCGAAGGTCTGCCTGCTAACAACGTGCTGCTGTGGGGTGCGCGCGGTACCGGCAAGTCCTCGTCGGTGAAAGCAATCCATCGTGAAGTTATGACACAAGCATCGGACCTCATGCTGGTCGAAATCCAGCGCGAGGACTTGCAGACCCTGCCATTGCTTCTTGAAGGCTTGGGCCGCTTGCCGCAACGCTTCATTCTGTTTTGCGATGACCTGTCGTTCGAACATGAAGACATTACCTATAAGGCGCTCAAGGCGGTCCTGGACGGCGGCCTTGCTGGCCGTCCGGACAACGTGGTCTTTTATGCAACATCGAACCGGCGTCACTTGATGTCTCGCTCTATGATCGAAAATGAAGCGCGCTCAGGCATTCATCCACGTGAGGCAGAAGAAGAAAAGGTGTCGCTCTCCGATCGTTTTGGCTTGTGGCTGGGCTTCCACCGTTGTGACCAGGCCACATACCTTGCCATGATCGCGCGCTATGCCGACTATTTTAGTCTGAAGGAAAGCGCTGAAGCGATGCGACCAGCAGCTTTGGAGTGGGCGACGACGCGCGGCGCGCGCTCCGGACGGGTGGCTTGGCAGTTCATTCAAGACCGTGCTGGTAAAGAAGGCATTAAAATTACGGTACAATAATACCGTAGCGATAAGATTCTAAAAACACACACTTTTTCGCTTGTGTTTTTGACTTTCTGCTTCTATACCGCCGCTTCAAACACGCAAAGGATTGCCTGTCATGAAGACCTTTTCTGCGCGCCCAGCTGATATTGAAAAGAAGTGGGTGCTGATCGACGCCGAGGGCGTCACTTTGGGCCGTCTGGCCTCATTTGTCGCTAACACCTTGCGCGGCAAGACAAAAGTTACGTATACGCCGAACCAAGACTGCGGCGATAACGTTATCATCATTAACGCCGACAAGGTTCGCCTGACCGGTAACAAGCTGAGCGACAAGAAGTACTACTGGTACACTGGCTATGTCGGCGGCATCAAGGAACGCACAGCAGGTCAATTGCTGACCGGTCGTTTTCCGGAGCGTGTTATCGTCAAAGCGGTTGAACGCATGGTCCCTCGTGGCCCCTTGGGTCGTCGCCAGATGAAGAACTTGCGTGTATACGCGGGCTCTGAGCATCCGCACGAGGCCCAAAACCCTGAAGTCCTGGACTTCAAGGCCCTGAATTCTAAGAACAGCGCGCGGAGTGCATTCTAATGGCTAGCGAAACTACTGTAGACTTGGCAGACCTGGCTGCTGCCGTTGCTGCGAGCCCCGCCGTTGCCGAAACCGTGGCCGCTGAACCCAAAATCGACAAGCTGGGCCGCGCCTATGCAACGGGTCGTCGTAAAGACTCTGTTGCGCGTGTTTGGCTGAAGCCGGGCTCTGGTGTTGTGACCGTCAACGGTCGCGACCAATCAACCTACTTCGCCCGCCCCGTTCTGCGCATGCTGATGGCTCAGCCCTTCGCGGTTTCAGAGCGTAAAGGTCAGTTCGACGTCGTTTGTACCGTCAAAGGCGGCGGCCTGTCCGGCCAAGCTGGCGCGGTTCGTCACGGCATCTCTCGTGCCTTGGTAAACTACGAACCCGGCCTGCGCCCGGTCCTGAAGTCTGGTGGCTTCCTGACCCGCGATAGCCGTACTGTTGAACGTAAGAAGTTCGGTCGCCGTAAAGCACGTCGTAGCTTCCAGTTCTCTAAGCGTTAATCGTTTCAAGACGATCAAGAAAAGGGCTCGCAGCATGCTGTGGGCCCTTTTTTGTTGGCGTCAGTTGGATGGGTTGGGGTTCGCAAAGCCCCAGAGACTCTGTCCTAGAGCAAGCCGCGAATGAGTGGCAATACGAATGAGCATGGACTTGCGTTAGAAATCAGTCAGCTGGAGCGGAAGGGCTGTTGCAAGGCCAGCGCCCGATGCTCTAGGCTGGCCTGTAACGCGCCACCGCGCATGCCGTCGCAGCGCCAGCGCATAGGGTAAATATTCGGGCAAACGGATTTGCCCGGTGCGTGTGCTGCAATCGCGGTCGCCTAGGCGGCCTTCTCCCAAGCTCCCTGCGGGCTTTGGCGCCAATAGGAGAGCTTCAGGTCATCGATTTCCTTAAGCTCTTTCCAGTGGCCTCGTGCCTGCGCAACGGCGCTGTCATCGCGGGCGTCAAACATGAGGGCGACCATTTCGAATTCCTCGAAGGCATCAGGCGGGCAACCATCGAGCAAAAACAGATATTCGGCGTTGTTCGGATTATCGACGTCACAGGTCAGCCAGATGGGTTGATCGCTCGCCTGGCCCTGCTTGGGGCCGCCATGGGGAAGAAAGCCGCGATCATTGAACGTCCAAAGGTGCTGGTTCATCGCTTCTAGCCGCTCCGCTGATGGGAAGCGCAATTGGGCGCGTTTTCCCCTCTCGAGAGTCCTGAGAAGCAACAGCGGGACCGTCTGTTCTACCGTGCTGGCAGTCAGATGATAGAAGCGAAAGTCAATGTCTGCCACAGCAAGTCGATCAAGATTGAAGGTCTAACAAAAAAAGGCGCTCGGCCCCAAACGAGGCCCCCACCCTGTTGTGGTCGCTCTGTGCTGAGCGGTCAAGCGCGACATGTCCCGGTTGTGCCCAGCTCATTTCAGTGCCACGAGGCGAGCCCCGTCAGCGCGCCCCGTCAGCGCGCCCAGAGCCTCCAGCCCTATTGCGAATGAACGACCTTGCAGCCAGTGCTGCCCTTGCGCCGGCAGTAGGCGAGAGCCCGACGGCGCGCTGCTGCAACCGAATTGCCGCCGTAGGAGATGTAGCACCCCTTTGATCCGCGAACCAACGCTTTGGGGCTCTCATAGCGTCGGAATTTCGCACTGCTGGCGCTGCATCCGCCGCCACTACTGCCTCTAGAGTATCCGTCTTGATCAAGAGGTTTTTGGCAGCCAGACGCGGTCTGCTTTGACCAAGGCGTTTGCGGTTTCGATGAGCTTGCGCATGATTGCGACGATGGCGACTTTTGCGGGTTTTCC
>JAUIHE010000060.1 GCA_030432195.1 Alphaproteobacteria bacterium | reverse complement strand
ATGAAATCCCTGTTCACGGTGGGAGGCTTCACCTTCCTGTCGCGCATTCTGGGATTGCTGCGGGACCAGTTGATCGCGGCCTTCGTTGGGGCCGGGGCCGTGACGGATGCCTTCGTCTTGGCCTTCCGGCTGCCCAACATGTTCCGGCGCATTTTTGCTGAAGGCGCGTTTTCGACCGCTTTCGTGCCGGTCTATAATCGCGTGCGCCAGGAGCAGGGCGATCCGCAAGCTTTGGAGTTTGCTCGCCAGGCCCTGGGCGCTTTGTTGGTCGTCATGGTGCCGTTGTGCGGGCTCATCATTTGGGGCATGCCAGCGGTTATCGCACTGATGGCGCCCGGCTTCGCCGATGATCCGGCCAAGGTGGCGCTGGCGGTTGATTTCGGGCGCATCATGTTTGGCTACCTGGTCGCCATGGCGATTCTGGCCCTGTTTTCAGGCGTGCTGCAATCGCATGATCGCTTTTCTGCCGCCGCAGCCGCACCGACCATGCTCAATGTAGTGATAATCGCCGCCTTGCTGGGTGTTTTGCCTTTCACGGGCATGCCGGGTTATCTGCTGTCGTGGTCGGTGGCGATCGCGGGCGTCTTGCAGGTCGCCGTGGTGGTTTGGGGGCTGCGCCGTCAGGGCCTGCAAGTCTTGAGCCCCAGCTTTGGCTGGAGCCGGGATTTGGCCAAGCTGGCGGTCTTAATGGGTCCAGGCATCATCTCGGCGGGAGTTTGGCAGATAAACACCTTGGCTCACTCCGTTATCGCTTCGGCCCAAGACGGGGCACTATCTTATCTATACTATGCTGATCGGCTCTACCAACTGCCTTTGGGGTTGATCGGGGTGGCATTTGGGGTGGTTCTTCTGCCCAGTCTTTCGCGGGCTTTGCGCGCAGGCCAAGAGGCAGAAGCCGTGGCCTCGCTCAATCGCGGCATCGAGTTTGCCTTGCTGCTCACCTTGCCAGCCGCCTTCGCGCTGGTCGCCATTCCGCAAGCACTTTGTGTTGGGTTGTTCGAGTGGGGCGCCTTTTCACGGGAAGACTCAGACGCGACGGCCTGGGCGCTGCTCATGCTTGGGTTGGGCGTACCGCCTTCGGTGCTCACCAAGGTTTTCATGCCTTGCTTTTTTGCTCGTGAAGACACCAAAACTCCCATGAAGCACGCGGTGGTCGCCGTGGTAATTAGCGTTGCGCTGGGCTTGGCCTTGTTTCAGGTCATGGGCTACATCGGATTGGCCTTGGCGATCAGCCTGTCCATGTGGGTCATGGCGGCCTTGCAAGGTCTGACCCTGCTGCGCTGGGACTATTGGCGGCCCGATGCCCGACTGCGGGTGCGTGTGTTGCGTTGCAGCTTGGCCGCTCTGGCTATGGCTCTGGCTCTGGTCCTTGCCAAAGTCGCGCTGAATTCTTGGTTGCTCGACGGC
This sequence comes from Alphaproteobacteria bacterium, assembly GCA_030432195.1. GTDB lineage: Bacteria > Pseudomonadota > Alphaproteobacteria > UBA7985 > JAUIBT01 > JAUIBT01. The sequence continues at coordinate 15,389 of JAUIHE010000060.1, read as the reverse complement.
GGGCGACTCCAGGCGTTGACGGCTACGTTGGTGCTAGTTGTTTTGGGCGTCATCGCCTATGCCATCGCGGCGCTTGGGTTGCGTGCAACCAGCCTCGCCGAGCTAAAAGCCGCATTTCGGCGATAATGCGGCCCCGGATCGGTCGCGAGCCAAGGCTAGCCTCATCGTTAATTTGAAACCATGTGCCCATGCGCCTTGCGTGGTTTGCTCCAGCGGACTAAGCAAAACGGGCCAGGCCGCCCGTTCCTTTGTCGGGCAGGGCCCAAAAGAATTTGAAATTACGACCGAAAACATGTCCACAGCCAACACCACCGCATCTGCCAATACCGAATTTCCCAACCGCGTCTTTTCGGGCGTGCAGCCGTCCGGCGCCATTACCCTTGGCAACTATCTGGGAGCCATCCGCAACTTTGTACGCCTGCAAGACGAAATGGAGTGCATCTATTGCGTGGTAGATCTGCACGCAATTACGGTTTGGCAAGACCCGGCGGAGTTGGCGAACCAGACCCGCGAGATCACAGCGGCCTACCTGGCCTCGGGCATTGATCCCAAGCGCTCGATCATTTTCAATCAGTCGATGGTCAGCGCGCATGCAGAGTTGGGCTGGCTCTTTTCCTGTGTCGCGCGCATGGGCTGGATGAATCGCATGACCCAATTTAAGGACAAGGCGGGCAAGAACCGCGAACAAGTAGCCCTGGGCCTGTTCGCCTATCCGGCGCTGATGGCGGCCGACATTTTGGCCTATCAGGCGACCCATGTTCCGGTTGGCGATGATCAAAAGCAACACCTTGAGCTGACTAGAGATATTGCCGCCAAGTTCAATCACGACTTCTGCGGCGCCGACCAACCGGGCTATTTCCCGATCACCGAGCCAATTATCCAAGGCACGGCGACCCGCGTCATGAGCCTGCGTGATGGTAGCAAGAAGATGTCGAAGTCAGATCCGTCCGATATGAGCCGCATCAACCTGACCGACGATGCTGACACCATTGCCCTGAAGATCCGCAAAGCGAAAACAGACCCCGAGGTCTTGCCGGGTGGCGAGGCATTGAGCGAAGACGGGCAGGGGCTGAGCGATGCCCTGCGCAGCGAGCGCCCGGAGGCGGCCAACCTGCTGTCGATCTATGCGGCCATGTCCGATCAGAGTTTAGCTCAGGTCATTGAGGCCAAGCAGGGCCATTCCTTCGCGGACTTCAAGAAAGATTTGACCGAGGTTGTGGTCGAGCGCTTTAGCCCCATCAGTGCCGAGATGAAGCGCTTGATGGACGACAGAGCTGAAGTCGATGCCGTTTTGCGCGATGGCGCCGAGCGTGCGGCGGCGATCGCTGAACCTATTTTGCGCGGGGCCTATGATCGGGTCGGGCTGCTGAAACCTTAAGCCGGAACCCGAAGCATGTTGGAGCTCTACCTCCCCGTTGCACAGATGTCGGTCAATCCCTTCCTCATCATTGGCTTTGGTGTGGTGATTGGGATCATGTCGGGTCTGTTCGGGGTCGGTGGTGGCTTTTTGCTGACGCCCCTGCTGTTCATGGTCGGCATTCCGCCCTCGATCGCCGTTGGAACCTCTGCCAATCAGATCATGGCGGCTTCCATATCGGGCGTGCTGGCACACTTGAAGGAAGGCAATGTTGACCTACGAATGGGGGCCGTGCTGACGGTCGGCGGCTTTGTCGGCTCGGCGGTCGGTGTGACTGTGCTCAAGGTGCTGATTGCGCTGGGGCAAGTCGATGTGGCCATCAAACTGTTCTACGTCTTCTTCTTGGGCATCGTTGGCCTGTTGATGTTTATCGAGAGCTTGCGGGCCTACGCGGTGTTCTTGGGTTGGGTCAAACCGCCCAAGCGTGAGCGCAAGAATCACGGTTGGATCCATGGTCTGCCGTTTCGTATCCGTTTCCCGGTCTCGGGGCGCTATATCTCTGTACTGCTGCCGCTCAGCTTGGGGTGTGGCATCGGCATGCTGACCGCGTTGATGGGGGTCGGTGGCGGCTTTGTCATGGTGCCGGCCATGATCTATCTATTGGGGATGCCGACGCTGGTGGTGGTCGGAACATCGCTGTTTCAGATCATTTTCGTGACTGCAAACGTGACCTTCTTGCAAGCCTATGCCAACCAGTCGGTCGATGTCATGCTGTCGGTGCTGCTGATAATCGGCGGTGTCGTCGGTGCGCAAGTGGGCGCGCGGGTCGGCAAGGCGATGCGCGGCGATCAACTGCGTATTTTGCTGGCCATGATCGTTTTAGCGGTGGCGATCAAGATTTTCTTTGAGTTGGTTTTGACGCCGGGCTCGCTCTACAGCTTGGAGCTAAAGGGCTAGCCATGCAGCGTTTGATCCTCACATTCGTGTTTTGGTTCGGCTTGATAGCCGCCGCCGCGATGCCTGCTTGGGGTTCAAACGTCGTGGTGGATTTGGACCGCAACGATATTGATGTGACCATCACTTTTGGCGGTACGCAACTATTGCTGTTCGGCGCGGTGCGCCCGACCGACGAGACAACCGGCCTAGTGATGACCATCGAAGGACCGCCGGTCAATGCCATGGTGCGCCGCAAGGGCCGCCTTTTGGGGCTTTGGTTCAACCTGGATTCGCGCATATTGGAGGGGGTGTCCTCCTATTTTCAGGTGTTCGCGACGCCCGGCATTGATATCGGTGCAACCGCCATCATGTTTCAGCCCGAACTTGAGCCTGACGTTCGACTAAGCGAGCGCAATTTGGTGCAACTTGACGAATGGCAACAGGCCTATCTGGATACCGCCGAGGCCAAAGAGCTGATTGTGCAAAACGCTCAGGTTTTAGATTGGAAATCCAAGACCTTATTTCGCGCAAGCCTCAATTTGCCGTCCAATGTTGCGCCGGGGCGCTATCGGGTACGTGTCCACGAGCTTAGCAGTGATCGCATCATTGTGAGCTCGACCACCTACCTGGAAATTCGCCGCGCCGGGCTGAACGCCAACTTGTTCGCCTTGGCCGTCGATCAGCCCGCCACCTATGGCTTGCTGTGCGTGGTTTTGGCGGTCATTTCGGGCTTTGGTGCGGCACGGCTCTTGCGTCGATGATCGAAGTAAGCAAGCATAGTGCCTGCTGCTTAATCGACCTGATGGATGACCATGAGCATAGATCCCTTTACGATTTCCGTTGATCCGCTGGTTCAAGAACAATGTTTCTTGGTGGTGGTGGACAAGAGCGAGGAGATGATTAAAGCCCTGCGCTTTGCCGCGCGGCGGGCGCAGTCGGTTGGCGGCCGTGTGGCCTTGCTGGGCATCATCACGCCAAATAACTTTGCTCACTGGGTCTCGGTCGGCGAGCTAATGAAAGAAGAAGCGCGCGAGCAGATCGAAGCTCTGTTGGCCGAAGCGTCTGAACGTGCAGAGGCTTGGTCTGGCCAACCGCCCGTGACCTATGTCCGTGAAGGCGAACCGGTCGAGGTTATCAACCGTTTGCTACGCGAAGAAGAGCAGCTCAAATTGCTTGTATTGGCGGCCGATGCGCGCGGGTCCGGGGGGCCGGGGCCTCTGGTTTCTGCTTTCTCAAGCCGGTCATTTGCAAGCTGCCGCGTGCCGATTACCTTGGTGCCGGGCAATTTGACCGACGATCAAATCGACGCCATCGCCTAGTTTCTTGATCCGCCCGGCGGCGCCAAGTCGCCCTGAGCCAAACACAAGAACGTGTCGCTTCATATCGGCCTTGAAGCGGCAAACAGCCCTTGCTCATTGGCGAGGCGACGCTTATGTCTTTGTCAGAGCGATGCAGCGGGGCACCGGCGGTGAACCGCGCTATTACTGGCTCTATGACACGACCTCACGGCTGGTGAGATCTCGACCTAGAATTGAGGCCGCAGCATGCGCTGATGGTTTTGCTGAGAAGCGTCAACGGATGCTGCTTGCGCCCAACCGTGACGAGAAAGGACACTCGAATGTTTATTCAAACCGAACAGACCCCCAACCCGGCAACGCTCAAGTTCTTGCCCGGCGTCGTGGTGATGGAACAAGGCGTGGCGGACTTCGCCACGGTCGATGAGGCCGAGACCTCACCGCTAGCCCAGGCGCTGTTTGCGATTGACGGCGTTCAGGGTGTCTTTTTGGGGCAGGACTTCATCTCCGTAACCAAGGCCGCGGACAAGGAGTGGTTTTTGCTCAAGCCGTCGATCTTGGGCACCGTCATGGAGCACTTCACAGCCGGTCGCCCGGTCATGTTGGCGGAAAAGCAAGGCGGTGGTGATGGCGACGAGCAGGGCGATGGCCTGGATAGCGAAGTGGTGTCACAGATCCGTGAATTGATCGATACGCGGGTGCGCCCAGCGGTGGCTATGGACGGCGGAGACATCGTCTTTCGCGGGTTTGAAGCTGGAGTCGTCTACCTTAGCATGCATGGTGCGTGCCAAGGTTGTCCTTCTTCGACAGCAACCTTGAAGATCGGCATTGAAAACATGCTGAAACACTACATACCTGAAGTGGTAGAAGTGCGCCCGGTGTAGTCCTTGGGTGATTATTAATAAACTTCTGGTACCCATAACTCGCAGCACCCGATCTTCTGCTTGTTAAGGTTGTAAGGCTTTAGTAACACCCCAGCTGCAACCGCCGTAATTTGATCCTCAATAATGAATATTGGGGATCAAGTACTTGGTTTCGAGGTACGAACAATCGGCGAAGCGTGGGGACACCCGCCGTCCAAACCATAGCCAGTCAGCGCGATTTGAAAGCGCTGCGGATGGTGGTTGGACGACGGAACGTCGTTTTACGCGCTCGCAGAGCCAAGCTTACTCACATGTTGACCCTCAGGCACACGCCTGGCACGCTGGTGGTCCCTATGGCGACCCCCGCGCTTATGCGCCTGTGCAACCGCAGGCGTCGCGTTTTGGTCGCTGGACCAAGTGGGGCATGACCGTGAGTTTCTTGGGCTGGATGACCTTCGCGTCCAGCTGTTCGCCGTTGGTCTCCAGCATGTTTGTGCCGCGTACAAGCTGGGACGATGCGCTCGCTCGGGCGCAAACTGTCCTGGCCCAAGCTGAAAGTCGCAAGGCACAAGACCAAGGCGTGGCGCCTCAGGCCTCGCAGATTGCATATTCCAGCACCCGGGCGTTTCGTCCCTTGGTGGCCGACGGCAGCAGCAGCTTGACCCCGGATGGCGAAAACGCGTTGCCAAGGTTTGCGCGTGTGGCGGGTGGTGTTTCCGCGGCCGTTGGCGGGCTGGGGCAGACGTCGACTCGCACGGAGTTTGTTTTAGACAACGACCGCGAGGACGTTGCGGCGCTGTTGGCGCGCGCGGAACAAGATGTTACGGCAGCCCGCGCTGGCCAGCCCGTGAAGCCGATCTTCTTTGATGCTTTGCCCTACAACCTGTCTGATATGACCGATATTGAAGCCCGCAAGCAGGCCTACATTGCGATCGTGTTGCCGCTCGCGCTAGCCGTCAACACGGGCATTCAAGAAGAACGCGACCGCCTGCTGTCCTTGGGTTACCAAGGCAGCATTGAGATGATCGATGATCCTTGGGTTCAGGCGCTGGCGGAAAAGTATTACGAGATGGACGGTAGCATTGAGACGCTGTTGAGCAAGGTTGCGCCGATCCCCGTTGATATGATCTTGGCGCAATCCATCGAAGAAACGGGCTGGGGTACGTCCAGGTTTGCCCTAAAGATCAACGCGCTGTTTGGTCAGCGGGTGTGGAACGATGAGGCCGACGGCCTGGTCCCCTACCAGCGCGACGAAGATGAGAGTTTCAAGGTTCGCGGCTTTGAGAGCCTGCGGGAGTCCATCGCTTCTTATGCCTTGAACCTGAACCGCCACCACAAGTATTCGGACATGCGCCTGCAGCGTCAGGTGATTATGGAAGAGCAGGCCCAACCGTCAGGCATGGATCTAATGCCCCACTTGCAGGCCTATTCGACCGAGCGCAGCAAATACATTCGTAACATCAAGCGCTTGATTTCCGACAATAACCTGAAAGACTTCAATACCGCGCAGCTCGCAAGCGACCGGGAGTCTTGGTTTGTTGCCTTCAATCTTAGCTCGCTTAATATTATTCTGTCGGGCAGCAAGGCGGCGGCGGCGGCCAAAGCGGGCCTGATCACGGCATCGGACGAACGCGCGGTTGCTACGCCTGCCGCCTAATGGCTGCCCGCATCGAAACACCAGGAACAACGATACAAGAAGCAGATGCTTACTATCTTGATGTGCTAGCAGACCTGCAAGCGGCCTGCTTTGCGCAGGCCTGGGGCGCGCAGGCGTTTGGCAAGCTGTTGGCGCTGCCGGGACATAGAGCCTGGATGGTGGTGCGCGATGGCAAGCCGCTTGGCTATGCTTTGTTTCAGATCGTTGACCAGGAGGCCGAGCTGCTGTCGATCGGCGTTTTGCCAGACGCACAAGGTCAAGGACTGGGGCGGCAGTTGCTTAGAAAAACACTGCATATTTGTTCAAACTTAAGTATTTGTAAGATTGTCTTGGATGTCGCTACTGATAATGACGCGGCTATAGGTCTCTATAAAGACGCTGGATTTAAACAGGTTGGGTTCAGAAAAAATTATTACCACAAGGAAGATGGTAAAAAGACGGATGCGCTTGTTATGGTGCTAGAAGATATGTTCTGAATCTCCAGATTGATGCTTTACATGCTAAACAAGTGTCACTATCGTGCGCCGCTAGATAAAACTTTTATGATAACAAATAGAGATCCGTCAAACTATGGAAGACTTCATGCCAGAGGAACGCATTCTGGAGCTGACCGCTGAGATTGTTTCAGCCCACGTTGCGAACAATTCTGTCGCTATGGCCGACCTACCCAATTTGATCAAAGATGTGCACGCCACTTTGACGTCTATCAATCAAGAACCTGAGGAAGTGGAAGAAATTCTTCAGCCTGCGGTGCCAATCAAGAAATCTATTCAGCCTGATTTCATTGTTTGTCTGGAAGATGGCAAGAAGCTCAAGATGCTAAAGCGCCACTTGAAGACCGCTTATGACATGACACCCGATGAATATCGCCAGCGTTGGGGCTTGGCGTCAGACTACCCGATGGTTGCGCCGAACTACGCCAAGCAGCGTTCAGAGCTGGCAAAGACCATTGGCCTGGGCAATAAGCCAAAAGGCAAGCGTCGCTAGAGACCGCAGCATTTGGGGCCGTTTGGAAGCAGGTGACTAAAATCCTTGCTCTTGAGCCCTGGCTAAAATAGAGGGGGGGCGACTGCCTCCCTTTTTTTGTGGCGCAAGCTGTGCCATGGTGGGCGCGGTCAGCGGCGCGACCTCTGGCGCGACCTCTGGCGCGGGCCTAGCGGCAGACCGCTGCCAGCGCGCTGGCTAAAGGCGCTATTCGTCATTTTCGGGACCGCTGCAGTGCCTGCTGTCCTGCCCAAGTACGTCAAACATGAGACCTTCGTGAGTAAGAAACTCTTTATTAAGACCTACGGCTGTCAGATGAACGTCTATGACAGTCAGCGCATGATCGATACGCTCACCCCGTTAGGGTATGAGCTGGGCGATCGGCCAGAAGACGCCGATTTCATTATTTTGAACACCTGCCACATCCGCGAAAAGGCAGCGGAGAAGGTCTATACAGAACTGGGCCGCCTGAAGAAACTCAAGCAGGACAAAGACTTGATTATCGGGGTGGCTGGTTGCGTCGCGCAGGCCGAAGGGCAGGAGATGGTGCGTCGCGCGCCCAGCGTAGACCTGGTCTTTGGGCCACAAACCTACCACCGATTGCCAGAGCTCTTGCGTCAGGTTGAACAAGATCGTGCCGAGCGCCAAGCCCTGCAAGACAGCGGCGCCGAGGCAAATTTGAGCCGCAGCAAGAAACGCAAGCCTCTGCGGCTGGTCGATACAGACTTTCCCGTTGAGCAGAAGTTTGACGAGCTGGTGCCTGATGTCCAAAGCCAGGGTCCTGCGGCTTTCCTGACGGTTCAAGAAGGCTGCGATAAGTTCTGTAGTTTTTGTGTCGTGCCCTACACCCGGGGCGCGGAGTTCTCTCGTCCCGTCGGCCAAGTCATGGATGAAGCAAAGCGTCTGGTCGATCAAGGCGTGTGCGAGCTGACGCTTTTGGGGCAGAACGTCAACGCCTATCATGGCGAAACGGTGTTTGGGCAGACCTGGGGGCTGGGGCAGCTGATAAACAGCTTGGCGGAAATCGAGGGGCTGGAGCGCATTCGCTTTACCACCTCCCACCCCAACGATATGACCGACGATCTCTATGAGGCCTTCCGCGATCAACCCAAGCTCATGCCCTATTTCCACCTGCCGGTGCAGGCGGGATCGGACAAAATCTTGGCGGCCATGAACCGCAAACACAACCGTCAACAATACCTGGATGTGATTGCCCGCCTGCGCGACATGCGCCCTGATTTGGCAATATCCGGCGATTTCATCGTGGGCTTCCCCGGTGAGAGCGACAAGGATTTCGCAGAGACCCTGAACATCGTTACGCAGGTCTCCTACGCCGCGGCCTATTCCTTTAAATACTCCTCTCGCCCCGGGACACCGGCCGCAGGGATCGCCGAACAGGTTCCAGAAGTGGTCAAGTCTGAGCGCTTGGCGATGCTGCAAGAGCTGCTCAACGCACAGCAAGAAGCGTTCAACTACGCCACCAAAGGGCGCCGCTTGTCGGTGCTGATGGAGCGCGAAGGTCGCGTTGACGGCCAGTTGGTTGGCCGCAGCCCTTATATGCAGGCGGTTCACGTCGAGGCGCCGAAGCGGCTGTTGGGCTCTATCGTTGATATTGACGTAACCTACGCCGGGGCTAACTCTATCTCTGGACAGGTTGTTACGTCCGACATCACCCACAGCGCCAAGCAAACCGAGGCCGCATGACACAAACCGCGCGCAGTGCTCTGCGTTTTGAATTCGAGACCAACGAGCTGGCCCAGAGGGTCTGCGGAGCGCACGACGAAAATCTGATGCGCTTGGACTATCGAACGGGCGCGCATTGTGTTTCGCGCGGCGCTCTGGTCTCAATCGACGGCGAAGAGGGCGCTCAAAATCTCGCGCTGTCCGTCTTGGCAGAATTGCAAACCCGCGCAAGCAAGGGCCAGGAAATCGGCATCGAGGATGTGGACAGCGCTTATCGCTTTGCGCGCGATCAGGGCTCTAGTCAGGCTGCCCCGATCCCATCACTGCCAATAAGCGGCAGCATTTCACAGGGGCCAGCACCTGCTGCCCGGAGCCCTGCAGCACCAGGTCTTGCGAGCCAAGCCGATGAGAGCGACGGCGACTTGCGCCAGTCTTGGAGCCTGCGCGGCAAAACGGTGGTTGCTGGCAACCCGGCGCAAAATCACTATATGCGCATGCTGGACCAACATGAAATGGTGTTTGGGCTGGGTCCGGCTGGCACGGGCAAGACCTTTTTGGCGGTGGCCAAAGGCATCCAGCTTTTGTTCATGGGTGAAGTGCAGCGGCTGATTATCTCGCGCCCGGCGGTCGAAGCTGGTGAGCGGCTTGGTTTCTTGCCTGGCGATTTGAAAGACAAGGTCGATCCCTACCTGAGGCCGATCTATGACGCCCTCAATGAGTTGATGGGGGTCCGCGAGACGCAAAAGGCCCTGGAATCGGGGGTAATCGAAGTCGCGCCGCTGGCTTTTATGCGCGGACGTACCCTCAAAGAAGCCTTCGTCATCTTGGATGAAGCTCAAAATACCAGCGCTATGCAGATGAAGATGTTCTTGACCCGGCTGGGTCACCGCTCACGCATGGTCATAAATGGCGATCTGGGTCAGGTGGACCTGCCGCCCAGTCAGACCTCGGGTCTGCGCGATGCACGCAACAAGCTGTCGGGCATTCGCGAAATCGGGATGATGCAGTTTAGCAGCGCCGATGTCATGCGGCACGATCTGGTGGCAAAGATCTTGAACGCCTATGAGAGCAACGAGAGCAGCTTGCAAGATCAAGAGGGCGGCCAAGACACGCAGCGCCGTTTGCGATCGGGCTCAAGCGACGCGCAAGAGCAGCGCTAGCGATGCTTGAAATCATGATTGAATATGCGGCGTGGAAGGCAGCGCTCGACGATGCACAAGCGCTGTGCGAGGCCGCTGCACAAAAGGCGCTGCTGGCAGGCCTGGTCGATCACGGGTTGAGCCCCGGCGAGGCCGAAATCGCCATTGCTGGCGGGCAGGGCGGGCTTGTCCTGAGCGGTGACGATGACGTGCAGCGGTTGAATGCAGATTATCGCGGCAAGGACCGGCCGACCAATGTGCTCTCCTTCCCGCAAGACGAATGCGATTTGCCCGACTTCTGGCTTGAGGCGGGCGGCCCGCCCTGGATGATCGGCGACATTGTGCTGGCGTTTGAGACCTGCCGCAGCGAGGCCGAGGCGCAGTCCAAACCCCTGGCGGCTCATTTGCAACACTTGGTCGTGCACGGCTGCTTGCATTTGTTGGGACACGACCATCAGGTCGAGTCGCACGCTGAGCGCATGGAAAGCCTAGAGCGCGCGGTTCTAGCGGAGCTTGGTTGGCCCGACCCTTACGCTCCAATCGACGAATAAGGCGTGAATGTGGCCACAGACCCGCGGCGCCCGCTGTAGTTTCATGAAAATTGCACAGATCAGCGACAGATAGCGTAGCCAAAGGGACAGTGCCTCTTTTCTTTCTGGAAATCGTTTCCCATTTGCCTCACAGTCACTCCAGACACCACCTATTTAAACGTACATGACCAGCACAATTCAATCGGCGCCCTTCGTGGGCGCATCTTCGCAAGAGAGCGAATCTTCCTCAGAGCCTCCGTCGGCGAGTACGACGCGCGAAACGCGCGAACCCGAGCCAGAGCCCGATCCGATACCCTTGGCCACTGCGGCGACCCTAAGCCCTTCTGCTAATGCGCCGGCTGCTGTTGTCCCTGGCCCCAACAGACCCAATTTGCAGGCCCTGGATGGCGGGCTGTTGGAGCGCGAAATCGTGCGCACCCCCGCCAAGACTGCCTTGCTGGACCAAGCGTTGATAGCTTCAAGCGACAGGCAAGCAGAGCCTGACAAGCTTGATGATGGGCACAGCCTGGCCCTGTCGCAGGCGGGGCAGCAAGCCGAGGAAAAACCGGCCGAGAAAAGCGCTGCAAAAGCGGTGGACATATCTGCTGAACAAGCGATTCAACACGAAGAGCTTCACGACGCGCCCGCCACTGCGTCCATGACCGCGCCCGAGATCGTGCCCGAGACCGCGCCCGAGACCGCGCACGCGACAGTGCCCGCGACAGTGCAGCCGTCCCACCAAGTACGTGCAGGTGATCACACTGGCGATCAAACCGCAGAACGCGACCAAAACGGCGGGAGTTATGGCTCCGACCGTGACGCGCCCACACGGCCGCCTTTGTCCGATCGTTCCCCCGCCTCGTCGCCGTCTAGCCTTGTGTTTTGGCACAAGGTGCTTGTGATCACAAAGCGCCTGGCGCGCACCCTCGCCAAGGTTCTGTCGCGCCTGCCGCGCCCCGAATTGCGCTGGCACAATGCGGCAACCAGCGAAGAAGAACACCCGGCCATGCCAGAAAGCCACAGCGACGCTGCAGAAACGGGCGCCGTTGGTAACGCCGCCGAACTGTTGTTGCTGGACAACATTCGCGCTCTGCGCACTGCGCGCGTTGAAGATGTGCGCGTACCACGCGCGGATATCACCTTTATCACCAACGATATGAGCCTGGACGACATCGTCGCTAAGGCCAAGGACGCTGGCCACTCGCGCTTTCCCGTCATAGGCGACAGCCAAGACGAAGTGCTGGGCATGATCCACATCAAGGACCTGCTGTGGGGCGATGTCGATCAGCAAGCGTTCCGAGTTCAGGATTTTATGCGCGATGTCTTGTTCGTCGCGCCGTCCATGCCGGTTCTGCAATTGCTTCAGGACATGCAGGTCAAGCGTCACCACATGGCATTGATTGTCGATGAATTCGGCGGGATCGACGGTTTGGTGACTATCGAAGACCTGGTTGAAGAAATCGTTGGCGATATTTCGGACGAATATGACACCGATCGCGAGCCCGCCTTGGTGCCTCAAACGGATGGTACATGGATCATCGACGCGCGCTATCGTATTGATGAACTAGAGGAGCTCATCGGCGGTTTCTTGACCGCGGACGAGCAAGAAGAGGACATAGATACGCTGGGTGGACTGCTCACCCACATTGCTGGGCGTGTGCCGACCCGCAATGAGCTGATCGAGCATGCATCGGGGATGCGCTTTCAGGTCGTGGACGCAGATCCGCGCCGCATAAAACGGCTGCGCATGCGTGCCAAATCGCTGGCCGGTGCCAAAGGCTTGGTGAGCCAGGCGCGCGATGTGAAATCGACGACCTAATGTCGTGGGGGGGCGTTCAAGGCTATTTGCGCAACGGATTAGCCCAGCTGCAAGGGTGGCGGATGGCCGCTCTCATGCTTGGCTTGGGCGCTGTGATGGCGCTGTCGATGGCGCCCTTCTTCTTCTTTTGGCTGCTGCCGCTGTGCTTGGGGCCTGCTTATCTAGCCTGGCAGCAAGCACCAAGCCGCTGGCAAGCCTTCGCGCGTCTTTGGTGGTTTAGCTTCGGCTTCTTTGTCGCCGGCCTCTATTGGATCGGCATCGCGGTAACCAGCGATTGGCAGACGTTTTGGTGGTTTTTGCCGGTGCCGGTGATCTTGCTGCCCGCCTTTTTGGCGGCGCTGCAAGCCGGTGGCGCTTTGCTGGTCACCTTTGGCCCTTGGTGGCGCCATCCTTGGGCTGGGCCCATGGTCTTTGCGGCCGCTTGGCTGTTGGTCGAATGGGTCAAGCTTTGGATCTTCACCGGTTTTCCCTGGAACCTGCTGGGCTATAGCTTCGCGTTCACGCCGTGGTTGATGCAGCCTGCATCGCTGGGGGGGATTTGGTTGCTCTCGACCTTGGCGCTGTTGTTCGCGCTGGCGCCTTGGATGGGGTTTGATCGCCCGATGGCAGAAAGGCCCGTGCCTAAGACGCAGCGTCTGACCTTGGCTTGGCTGCGGCCGCATCCGGGCTTGGCAATTGGGCTGGGCGCTGTGGCCGTTAATCTAGCCTATAGCGCGGCAGTGCTGTTGACCGGGCCCAGCCTGGAAGCCCTGCTTGATGGGCAGGACCGCGTGGCGCTGATTCAGCCCAATGCGGCCCAAGGCGTGCTACAGAGCGATGCCCAGCAGATCCGGGTGATTGAGCGGCTGTTGATGCTGAGCCGGGCCGCCGTTGCGCAGGCCCAGCAGCAGAGCGCCTCCGGTCAAGCGGGTAGGCTCGCCGCCATTATTTGGCCGGAGGCTGCTGTGCCCGATGTTCTGCATCGCCGACCCGCGCTGCAAGGATATTTGGCCCGTGTCCTACCCACCGATACGCGCCTGATAACGGGTAGTATTAGGCTCGAGTCGAACGCAAAAGGCGAGCCTCTTTACTACAATTCCTTTGACGTATTGGACCACATGGGGCGCGAACTTGCGCATTATAATAAGAGGCACCTGGTACCGTTTGGTGAATACGTACCGTTAAAGTCCCTTTTAGATAGACTCCCATCTATTACAGGAGGCTTCATAAACACGTCAAGCGGGTCTAACATCAACCCTATAAAAGTGAAAGGTTTGCTGCCGTTTTTGCCCTCCATTTGTTATGAGGGAGTCGTGCCGAATTTCCATCGAGAGGGCTTGAAGCAAGGGGGCGCTTTCATTTTGAATCTCACAAACGACGGTTGGTTCGGGTTATCCACAGGCCCGTATCAGCACCTAGCGATCCAGCGGGTGCGTGCTGTCGAGGCACGTCGGCCGCTAATTCGGGTCTCAAATCCGGGAATATCGGGTGTTTTTGATGGCTTTGGGCGACAGGTTGTCGCGATTGACCTGGGGCTACAGTCATACGACATCTCTCGAGTGCCGCAGAGTTCGGATAAAACGACTGTTTTTTCCCGAGTGGGTAATGTGGCTGCACTTATCTTTGTTGGGTTGCTCTTTGGAGTAGCGAATATTGCAATTACCATTAGGAAACGCTCGTTTGTATAGGCGAGTTCGCGCATTCGGCTAAATTGTGCCTTGTTTTTGTCTTGAGTCTGGTATTCACATATGGATACGTCTAGCTATAAACAAGCGGCAGAACGCTGGTTCACATTCAGGTGAGATCCAACTCTTACTGCGTACTGGTATAAAGGTAGAACTCATGACGATTCAGGAAGACGGTCCTGATCCAATCGACGTACACGTCGGTCAGCGCATGCGCGTTCGGCGCATTCAAAAAAATATGAGCCAATCGGCGGTCGCCGGGAAGATGTCTGTTTCTTTCCAGCAGGTCCAGAAGTTCGAGAATGCTCAAAACCGTATCTCCGCCGCGCGCCTGTATAAGCTGTCGCGCATTCTGGACGTGCCGGTCGAGTATTTCTTCGATGGCTTGCCGCCGCACGTGTTCGTGCTGCCGGGCGACGACGTGGGCGAAGCGGGCATCTTGCGAGAAGAAAAGCAGGATTACGGCATCGACCTGATGGCGCATCCGCAAGCGGCCGAGCTGCTGAAAGTCTTCTTCCAAATTGAAGAAGGCGCGACCCGTCGCGCTTTGATTGACTTTATGAAGCGCTTGGGCCCTGGCGAAGATGCCATGCCGGCTGTTCTTGGCCCAGATGGCGTCTTGCCGAAACGCAAGCGCGGACGTCCTCGCAAAGAAGGCTAGCGCGCGACTTGGTGCCTTGCTTGTCGGTCTTGGTTCCGAAGGCAAGGCTGCGTTGCGCACCAGTGGACATTGGCATAGATCCTCCAGCCTCTCGCTGGTCGCCAGGTTCTGCGCTGACATAGATCGTGCCGACATCAGCCTGTGCGGGCTAGGCGCTATCCGGGCTAGGGTCTAGGGCAGTCTGTATCGCCCACCGTCAAGCGGGCCGCGAGCATGGCTTGTCGGATAGCACTCGGCCGTCACGCTCCTTCTGCTTGATTGTCGCGCACAGGCGCCGTCGTGCTCGCAGATAGTTGCTCGGGTTTCGCTCGAAGCAATGCCAGGCCGAGTCCGATCCAGGGCTGGGCCTGTTATGCTTTTTGGGGCTTTTGGGCCTCGTCATTCCGTCTGACCATTGGCTCGGCGGGAATTGACCAGAGAATGCCCTGCCAGAAGCCCCAGCACCTGGGCGCGGCGCGCGGGGGCCTTCCAGGACAACCTTCCAGGGCAATCTGACATGCGCGGCAGGCCCGCAGCGCAGGGGACGTCTGACCGCCACAACAGGCCCGCAGAATGCAGAGTCAGCCGACCAGCGAGGGCGAAAGCCTGGCACTTGGCCGGAGCCGGAGGCCAAACTGGTGCTGTTGCTGACTGCACCCAAATAGTTAGTCCTCTTCCAGAGACAGGGGCGGGCAGCCCAAGTGTATGCGTTGCCTGGGTCCCACAGGGATTTCATCTTGACTGCTGGAAGTTCCAAGGCAGCAATTCGTCAAGCCTGCTAGCGGGGTGGCCCGCGGCGATTGCCTCAAGGGTTGCCTTTAG
>JAUIHE010000059.1 GCA_030432195.1 Alphaproteobacteria bacterium | reverse complement strand
CCCTAGCGCAAAGCCCGAGCAATCGCCCTGGATCCCGCCAAAGATCCGCAAGGTGCATTTGCGGCAATATCAAATAGAGAGCGCGCGCCGTGAAGATAAGACAACGAAACGCGCTATAGCGCTGTAGGCACCTTGGCTTCATGCGGCCCGGCAGCTCCTGCCGCGCCGTCTACCGACAAAAAACCCCGCGCAGCCATCCGCTGGCGGGGATTTTTCGTCGATTGTGCTGTCCGGCAGACAGCGCTGGCCGTCGATGCGCCAGCGCTCCACGTCGCCAGGCTAGGCCACGAAAGCGTTGACCTGGTCTTGCATATCATCCGCGCTGATGCCTGCAACCTCGACCGGCTTTTTCATTGCGTCGCGGCGGAAGGGCTCGCCCAACTCTTGGTTCAACAGAACCTCAATGAAGGTCGTGACGCCCTCGTTCATCTGCTCGTCGATGGCCGTTTTCAGTGCTGCGGTCAGCTCTTCCATGCTCATGACTTGCACGCCCTTAACGCCGCAACCCTGAGCAATTTTGGCGTAGGAGACGTTTTCGTCCAGTTCGGTGCCGACGAAATTATCGTCAAACCAAAGGGTCGAGTTGCGCTTTTCCGCGCCCCATTGATAGTTGCGGAAGATGACCTGTGTGATCGCGGGCCATTCCTCGCGGCCAACCGCGGTCATTTCATTCATGGAGATACCAAAGGCACCGTCGCCCGCAAATCCGACTACCGGCACGTCAGGACGGCCGATCTTTGCGCCGATAATGGCGGGCAGGCCGTAGCCACAAGGGCCGAACAGGCCCGGTGCCAAGTACTTTCGGCCCTCTTCGAAGGTCGGGTAGGCGTTGCCGATCGCGCAATTGTTGCCGATATCAGAGGAGATGATCGCTTCTTTGGGCAAGGCCGACTGGATCGCCCGCCAGGCCATACGTGGTGACATGTGATCGGGCTTGTCTGCACGGGCACGCTCGTTCCAGTTGGTGCCGGGATCATCGTCCTCGTGATCCATGGATGACAGAGCTTGCAGCCAAGCTGACTTAGCTTGCGCCACGGCAGCTTCGCGCTCTTTGCGGCCCGCATCACCGGCATCCGGGCTCAGCAGCGCCAGGATCTGTTCGGCCACCTGCTTGGCATCGCCTTGGATGCCGACGCTGACTTTTTTGGTCAGGCCGATGCGATCAGAGTTGATGTCCACCTGGATGATTTTCGCCTCTTTGGGCCAATAGTCGATGCCATAGCCCGGCAGGGTGGAGAAGGGGTTAAGGCGGGTGCCCAAAGCCAACACCACATCGGCCTTAGAGATCATCTCCATCGCCGCACGGCTGCCGTTGTAGCCCAAGGGGCCCATGCCCAGCGGGTGCGAACCTGGGAAGGCGTCGTTGTGCTGATAGCCCGAACAGACCGGCGCGGACAGACGCTCGGCCAATTCGCGCGACGCTTCAATAGCGCCGCCGATCACCACGCCAGCGCCGTTCAAAATGACGGGGAATTTGGCGCTGGACAGCAGCTTGGCTGCTTCGGCGATGGCGCGCTTACCGCCTGAAGGGCGCTCCAAGCGAACGATCTGAGGCAAATCAACGTCGATGACCTGGGTCCACATATCACGCGGAATGTTGATCTGGGCCGGGGCACAGCCGCGCCAGGCTTTTTCAATCACGCGGTTCAGGACTTCGCCAACGCGGGTCGGGTCGCGCACTTCTTCTTGATAGCAGACCATGTCCTTGAACAGGGCCATTTGCTCGATTTCTTGGAAGCCACCTTGGCCGATCGTCTTGTTGGCGGCTTGCGGAGTGACCAGCAGCAAAGGGGTGTGGTTCCAATAGGCCGTCTTGATCGGCGTCACGAAATTGGTAATGCCGGGACCGTTTTGGGCAATAGCCATCGACATTTTGCCAGACGCGCGGCTGTAGCCGTCGGCCATCATGCCGCCGTTGCACTCGTGCGCGCAGTCCCAAAAAGTGATGCCCGCCTTCGGGAACAGGTCGGAAATCGGCATCATGGCGGAGCCAATAATGCCAAATGCGTGGCGAATACCGTGCATTTGCAGGACCTTAACAAAGGCCTCTTCAGTGGTCATTTTCATCTGTTGGTTTCCTTTTTTGTTCAGAGGCCGGGGCTAAGCGAGTACACGCGCAAGAGCGCCGTCAACCGCAGCCAGCACTTCGTCCAGCTCGCTCTGACCTGCAATGAAGGCCGGGCTAAAGCACAGGGTATTGTTGAAGCCGGTCAGGGATCGGTTAGTTGCACCAATCAAAACGGCAGAATTTTGAACGCAGTCCGCCACAACGGCTTGCACCAGTTTTTCATCGAGCGGTTGCTTGCTGCCGCGATCAACGACCAGCTCTGCGCCACAGAACAGGCCTTTGCCGCGGACATCGCCGATTACCGCGTGCTTGCCAGCCAGGCGCTCAAGGCCTTCCAGGAAGTACTCGCCCATGGAGGTTACGTTCTCCAGCAGGTTTTCGTTTTCGATGATTTCCATGGTCTTCAACGCGGCCGCTGGGCCTGCAGTACAGCCGCCAAAGGTCGAGATATCGCGGAAGAACGACATGGGATCGTCGGCATCATCTTTGAACAGGTTGAAGACCTCTTCAGTGGTGACGGTACAGGAAATCGCGGCGTAGCCTGATGCAACACCTTTCGCCATGGTCACCATGTCGGGCTGGATGCCGAATTGCTGGTAGCCGAACCACTTGCCAGTCCGTCCGACGCCACAGACAACCTCGTCAATAATCAACAAAACCTGGTACTGCTTACAGATCTCCTGCACGCGCTCCCAATAGCCTTTGGGCGGCACGATGACGCCGCCGCCTGCGGTCACCGGCTCCAATATCAGGGCGCCGACGGTATCCGCACCTTCGCGCAGGATGACCTCTTCGATGGCATTGGCTGCTGCGACGCCATAGTCCTGTTCGTCGCCAAACTGATTGCGGTATTCCAGGCAGTGCGGCACTTCCACAAAACCAGGTGTGAAGGGGCCGTATTGGTCTTTGCGCTCGTTCTGACCACCTGACGACAGCGCCGTGATGGTGGTGCCGTGGTAGTCGCGCTCGCGATACAGAATCTTGTTCTTCTTGCCGCCGTACTTGTTGTGCGAGATCTGGCGAACGATCTTATAGGTCTTCTCGTTCGCTTCAGAGCCTGAGTTGGAATAGTAAACGCGGCTCATGCCGGGCATCTTGCTGATCAGTTTTTCGGCAAAACGCGCGCCGGGAACGCTACCCGCAGAGCCAGCAAAATAGGGCAAATCTACCAATTGATCGCGCACGGCGTCGGCGATTTCTTGGCGGCCATAGCCAACGTTGACCGTCCAGACCCCGCCTGACGTTGCGTCCAAGTGCTTGCGACCTGCAGCATTCCAGACGTGCATACCTTCGCCTTTGACAATGACCAGCGGGTCAACGGTCTCATACTTTTTGTGCTGAGACAGGTGATGCCAAACACGGGCGCGGTCGGCTTCGACCACATCGCGGAAGAAGTTATCAGAATGTGCTGAATCCATGGGGACCTCCGGTACTGTGTGGGCCGCGTTCTGTGCTGTGGCCCAGCGATACGAAAATGCTTGTGTGCCTCTTAGCGGCTTTGCTTTGGGGCTTCTGTTGCATCCCCGACACTGTGTCGGGGAGGGGGCTGCGGATTTGGGCTAGCCGAGCTGCAGTCCGAGCTCCGGGCCGAGTCTTGGGCCGAGTCCCAGGCCGAGTCCGCATTTGAGGTCCAGGCGGACCGCGGCGGCTTGGCAATGGCGCAATCACGCCGGCCGACTGCGGGTGAAGCCAGCCGGCATCGTTGCCAAACGGCAGGGCTCCCGCAAAAGGAGCCCGCTGCGCTTAGCCCTTACCGCGCCAAGGAATGGTCTTGTGGATGACCCAGCGCATGCACATGTCGAACACAAGGCCCAACACACCCATGATTAAGATCGTCACCCAGATCAATTCATAGTCCGAAACGGTACGCGCAACGTTTTCAATGAAGCCAACGCCGGTGGTGCCTGCCAACATCTCGGCGGCCACCAACGTTCCCCAACAGACACCGATAGCGATACGGATACCGGTCAGGATTTCGGGCATCGCGTTCGGCAAGATCACATGGCGCAAGATCTGGCTCACGGAGGCGCCCAGCGAGTGCGAGGCGCGGATCTTGGACAGTTGGGTACCAGAAGCGCCGGTACGCGCTGAGATGACCATGATTGCAAAGGCGACCATGAATAGCAGGAAGATCTTTCCGTCATCTTGAATGCCGAAAATCGTCAAGATCAAAGGGGCCCAGGCCAAGGGTGGCACTGGGCGATAGAGCTCGATCAACGGGTCAAAGAAGGATTTAAAGAAGCGCGACACGCCCATCATGATGCCCAAAGGCACGCCCAAAACGACGCCCAAGACCAGGGCAACGAGGACGCGGAACAGCGAATCCCAGATGTGTCCGTCCAGCATCGGAACAGCACCCAAGTAGATGTCGCCTTGCGCGAAGGCCAGAACGTGGTCTTTGAAGTTAGGATTGACCTCGCCCTGCTCGTTGTTGCGGGCGTACTCGCCAGGCATGATATCGGCGATCCAGTCCGGCACAAAGAAGGCCACCACGTCCGCGATGGGGAGCCATTTCCACCACAACAACGTCGTGCCTTTGAAACCGCCGCCTTCTTCAAGGTTGGGGTTGGCGAGTTGGCCAAGCTGAGCCACAACGTCGGTGGGTTTGGGCAACCAGCGCCCCGTGCCTTGTTCGGTACATTGGGTGCGTGACTTAACGATCGAACCACCCGGGAAGAAGGCGAACTCGACCCAACCTAAGCCGCCTTGGGCCTTTGCGCTTGCTTTATCAAGCGCGCCGATTGCGGCTTCGACACCATTTAGGGCCGCCGCCGGGAAAATGGTGCCATCATCCAAACGTTTGAAAATGCGATCAAAAGCCTTGAGGAAGTCGTCGCGTGCTTCTTGTTGGGCGGCATCGCTTGCCTTTGCTGCCTTTAAAGCGTCGATCCCAGCGCGCACTTCTGCAATGACCAGAGCGGCCTCAGGCGGATGGTTGCGGATTTTGGTGAATGATTTTGCCAAGTCGCTCGCCTGCACAGCGACGGCGTCGAAGGCCACGCCGCGCGCGGTCTCTGGCAGCAGGGGGATTTCAACGTGGGTGGTGCCCCAGGACGGCTGCGCCAAAGCTTCGGCCGACGGTGTATCCTTGCCTGCTTTGGTGCGGGCCTCCAAGTCCTGTGCCAAACCTGATAGCCCTGCGGCTAGCCCGGTCAGCTGATCGCGGGCTTCTTGTCCAAGGTGCGCAGGGTCAGATTGCAGCGCCAAAAGGGCGAAGACTTTGCCGTAAAGCGCTTCGGCTTGGGCCTGCTCGCTGGCGGAAAAGATGCCAGAGGGAATGGCCAAAGCGCTCAGTTGCTCATGGTTACGCGCGACCAAAGTCGTTGATTTGTAATAACGCGAGGTGGCGGGCAAGGAGGCATTGATGGGCGATAAAGCCTCATCCAGTTTGGCGACCTGGCACAACTCGTTCGCAGCGTTTGGGAAGAAGGCGCGCGCCGTGCCCCAGGAGTAATAGAACCACACCAGGAACAGGGCTGAGACGCCGCAGACGGCCCAATACCAGCCGCGTTTGTTGCGCTCTGGATCGCCGAAAACTTCGTCCTTTTCGCGGATGGCCGATTGCTTGCGGCCGATAATGATGGAGGCAACGAAGCTGACCAGAGCCAGCAATACCAAGATAGCCGCGATCAGAGCGCGGTTGTCAGAAAGCCAATCAAACACGACCCATGATCTCCTCTTCCATGTCCCAAATCATGGTCAGAATTTCTTCGCGCACCCGCGAAAACTCGGGGTCTTTCTTGATTTCACGCAACGATTCTTTCAGGCCTCGTTCGGCGAAGGGCAGGTTATATTCCTTGTGCAAGCGGCCAGGGCGCGGGGCCATAACGAACAAACGTTCGCCCAGCAACAGCGCTTCTTCGACCGAGTGGGTGATAATCATGATGGTCTTGCCGGTCTCTTTCCAAAGCTCCAACACGAGCGACTGCATTTTTTCGCGGGTCAGGGCGTCCAGCGCGCCCAAGGGTTCGTCCATCAAAATGACTTCGGGATCGTTGACCAGGCAGCGAGCCAGGGCCACGCGCTGTTGCATGCCGCCCGACAACTGATAGGTCGGCGTCTTGCCAAAGCCTTGCAGGCCCACGGTGTCCAGCCAATGCTCGACCTTTTCCGCAGCTTCTGCCTTGTTGGTGTTTTTCATTCTAAGGCCGAAATCGACGTTCTTTTCAACCGGCAGCCACTCGAACAGGGCGCCTTGCTGAAAGACCATGCCGCGATCGGCGCCCGGGCCTTTGATGATCTCATCGTCCAGGGCGACGGTGCCGCTTGAGGGGTTGATGAAACCCGCGACGATATTGAGGAGCGTCGTTTTCCCGCAGCCCGAAGGGCCCAGCACGGAGAGAATTTCGCCTTCTTTAAGGCGAAAATTTACGTCCTTGAGAGCTTCAACCTTAGCCCCGGTCTGAGGGTTGGTGAAGGTCATGCAAAGGTCGGTCGCAACAAGATCGGCCATAGCGGTACTCTAGTGTTGGGGCGAAGGAACGGGCGAAAACCTGGTTCAGCTCGCGGCCAACTTCCTTGGAACAAACCAGCCAGATAGGCGGTCATATCGCAAGAAAAGCTATTGCCTGGAGCCGAATAGGCGCGGCGACGTCGATTTGGCGTGAAAGGCAGTCCAAAAGACAGCCCAGGTGCTTGGATCGGGCGTATGCGCTACCCGGCCAGCCCGCCATTGCTCTTCGTATGAAGGGCCGAAGCGCGGGCGCATCCCGGCGGAAACAAAGGCGCGATAGGGTCAGTGTGGGCGGCCCTAGCGCAAATCAGGGACAAACACGCGGTTGGTCCCTGAAATTTTTGTTTCGCTCGGTGCAAGCCGAGGCGGTCCGACAGAACGCCCCTCGATTGCACGAGCTGGCGCACGAGCTGGCTGGCGCGGGCGGCCTCTCAGCCGCCGACGGCGGCCAAGTTCCCGCCAAACCAAACCGCGGCAGCGCGGAGCAGGCGTGCAGCCTTGGCGCCCAGCGCTGCTGACGCTGGTTAGCTTACTCTAGGAAAGAGCCGTCGATGGTCTTGGCAATCGCCGCGCCATCAGAGTCGCCTGAGAAAACCAGGCCCAAAGACGCTGCCGCAGCTGCCGCAATGCCGTTTGCGCCAAAGTAGTCCGCCAGTTGTTCTGCTGCTGTTGGGAAGGTGAAACCAGCCATTTGGTTTTTGGTGGTCTCAACGTCCATACCAGCGTCAGCAGCGACCTTGGCAATCTGATCGTCGCTTGCGGTCCAAGCCGCATTGGCCTCCGCGGTGACTTCCATGAAGCTGCGAACCAGTTCTGGGTTCTCTGTTGCGAACTTCTCGGTCACAGACACCACGTCGAATGAACCGATGCCAGCGTCTTTCTTTTCCTGAGTGCTCATGATGGGGCTGCCGACTTCGCCAGCCGCCTTCGCAGAAGCGCCACCGAAGATACACGCCATGGCAACAGAGCCATCCGCCAAAGATACAGCGCCGTCAGCGGGAGCCTGGTCAACAATGGTCATGGTGTCGATGTCTACGCCCAAGGCCGCCATTTGCTTGCGGAACGAGAAGTCCGCCATGGTGTTCAGCGGTACAGCAACGGTCTTGCCTTCCAGCTCTGAGGCATTGGAAGAGTTGATGCCCAGATCGTTGGCAACGAAGCAATCATTGGCCTCATAGACAACCGCGATGCCCACCATTTTCAGGGGCGCGCCCTGCTGAATGGCGGTCACGAACGGCGCCAGGCCTTGTGAGTAGGAGATGTCGATGTCACCGGCCAGCATAGCCTCGGTCATCGCAACACCGGTGGAGAAGTTGGTCCAGTTCACGTCAACACCCATGGCGTCGTCGTAAGCCTTGTCGACCTTGGCGATCTGGTTCGGGGTCGCCCACTCCAAGAAGAACGCGGCGTTCACCTGATCAGCGGCATAACTTGCAGCTGCTGAGCCCAGAACTGCTACACTTGCGGCAGCGGCCAAGATGGTCTTAAATTTCATAGTATCTACTCCCTGAATTATGCCTATGCGCGCCCGTTTCTTGTGGGGTCAATAAGGCGTGCGTCACGCTAGCATGCTTTTTTTAGCGATGGCCAGGGGAGTTTTGGAAATTGCGCACAAAGCGGGGAAGGATACGCCCCAGCGGCGGCGCGAAAGCGCTAAGAAGCGGCGGTGCCGCGCCAACCGATGTAAACGCTTTCAGCCAGCGCGCCCTCCAATGCCGAAAAAAAACGGTAGATTGTTGCGAATCGGAGTCAGTTTGAATCGCTTTTTGTGCCGGAACCGCTCGCAGGCTTGGCCTTTGTTCCCGAACCGCCCATTGATGAGTTGTCCATATCACTGTGGTCCATATCGCCCTGGTCCATATCGCCATGCGTCATTTCCCCATGGTCCATACCGTCATGACTCATTTCCATCAGAGCGCCAGCAGATTGAATCGGCACATCAACGGTCAAGCTTTCACCGTTTGATAGCTCTAGCGTGACATCAAAACTCTCGCCTTGCTTTAGCGGAGCATGCAGTCCCAGCAACATAACGTGATAGGAGCCGGGCTGCAGAATAACTTCTCCACCAGCGGGGATATCAATCTGTGGCACTTGGCGCATCTTCATGACGCCGTCTTCCTTCAGATGGGTGTGCAGCTCAACCCGCGCCGCGACGGAGGAGGAAGCGGCGATCACCGCCAGATCTTCACTGCCTTGGTTCATCAGAGCCATGAAGGCCGCGCCGTTAGGGGCTTTCGGGGCGGTCGCGCGAGAAAAGGCATGCATGGCCCATATGTCACCAGCAAAGGCGGGGGCAGAAGCAAGAAAAAGAACAGTGATTAAAGCCTGAGCTATACGCTTCATCGGCAGAACCTCTTTATTGAATTAACAAAGGGTCATTTGGGAAAGCCGTCCTCGTGTTGCGAGCGCAAATCGGATAACGCGACTTTCTGCCCTGACGGCAGGCAAATGTCGCTGCCTTCGGCCTTGGCGATGATGTTTAGGCGAATGTCGGCTTGCTTGGCACGCTCTTGAAGCGGCGCAGCATCGGGCAGAGCGACGACGTATCGTGCTTGGTCTTCACCGTACCAGAACGCTGCAGATGTCTCGGTGCTGACCAGCGACAGGCCTTTATCGCCTGCCAGGGCCATTTCCGCCAAAGCCACCAACAGCCCGCCGTCGGAGATATCGTGGCAGGTGTCGATCATGCCTTCTTCGATCAGGGCGCGAACAAAGTCGCCGACCTTCGCTTCTTGTTCCAAGTCGATCGATGGCGCGGGGCCAGCCTCAAGCGCGTGGCACTCGCGGGCATAGATCGATTGGCCCAGGTGGCTGCCTGCATCGCCGATCATCACTAAGGTATCGCCGTCGCGTTTGAGGGCCACGGTGGCCATGCGATCAATGTCTGCCAGCAATCCAACGCTGCCGATCACAGGCGTCGGCAAAATGGCCTGGCCTTCGGTTTCGTTGTAAAGACTAACGTTGCCGGACACGACAGGCATGTCCAGGGCCTTGCAAGCCGCGCCCATGCCTTCGACGGCGCCGACGAGTTGGCCCATAATCAGCGGCTTTTCTGGATTGCCGAAGTTAAGGTTATTGGTGACCGCCAGCGGCTTGGCACCGACCGCGGACAGATTGCGGAAGCCCTCGGCCACAGCCTGCGCGCCGCCCGCCTTGGGATCAGCCAGGCAATAGCGCGGGCTACAATCAACGCTCATGGCCAGGCCCTTGTTTTTGCCGTGGACACGAACGACAGCGGCGTCACCGCCCGGGCGTTGGATGGTGTCGCCCATCACCATGTGATCGTACTGTTCCCAGACCCAGCGGCGCGAACAGAGGTCAGCACTGCCAACCAAGGTCATCAAGTCCGCCAAAAGATCGCGGCTTTCGGGGATATTAGCCGCGTCTTGAGCGGGGGTCGGCTCGTGGGGGCGATCGTATTCCGGTGAGGCCAGCGCCAGCGGATCAATAGGCAAATCGCCGACGGTCTCGCCTTGCCACTTCAGCTGCATGCGGCCGGTATCGGTGATGGTGCCCACCACGGCGAAATCCAGACCCCATTTTTCAAAAATGGCTTGGGCTTGACCCTCGCGGCCCGGCTTTAGCGTCATCAACATGCGCTCTTGGCTCTCGGACAACATCAGCTCATAGGGCGTCATGCCGTCTTCGCGCATGGGCACCTTGTCCAGGTCCAGAACCACGCCAGTGCCCCCCTTAGACGCCATCTCAAATGAAGAGCTGGTGAGGCCCGCCGCGCCCATGTCTTGGATTGCCAGAATAGCATCGGTGGCCATCAGCTCTAGGCAAGCTTCGATCAACAGCTTTTCGGTGAACGGGTCGCCGACTTGGACGGTAGGGCGCTTCTCTTCGCTGTCCTCATCAAACTCGGTCGAGGCCATGGTCGCGCCATGAATGCCATCGCGGCCTGTCTTGGAGCCGACATAGACCACCGGCACGCCGATGTCAGAGGCGGCGGAGTAGAAGATCTTGTCTGTATCGGCCAGGCCGACCGTCATTGCGTTGACCAAGCAGTTGCCGTTGTAGGCGGGGTGGAAATTGATCTCGCCGCCCACGGTTGGGACGCCGACGCAGTTGCCATAGCCGCCGATCCCCGCAACCACGCCCTTGACCAGGTGCTTGGTGCGCGGGTGGTCGGGCGCCCCAAAGCGCAAAGCGTTCAGATTGGCAACCGGGCGCGCGCCCATGGTGAAGACGTCGCGCAAGATGCCGCCGACTCCGGTTGCAGCGCCCTGGTAGGGCTCAATAAATGAGGGGTGATTGTGGCTCTCGATCTTAAAGATCACCGCTTGGCCATCACCAATGTCAACCACGCCCGCGTTCTCGCCTGGGCCTTGGATGACCTGCGGGCCCTCGGTCGGCAGCGTTTTCAGCCACAGCTTGGACGACTTGTACGAGCAGTGCTCGGACCACATGACCGAGAAGATGCCCAGCTCCAACAGGTTCGGCGCGCGGCCCATAATCTCAACAGCTTTTTCGTATTCGTCGGGCGAAAGGCCGTGCTCGGCGACGATCTCAGCAGAGGTCTCTGGGTGATAGTTAGACATGGTGGGGTTCCGTATTCACAAACGCCAGTAGAAGGCGCGAATTGGGCTTTGGTCTTGCATGACCTGGCGAGCGTCGGGGGCATGGCGCGTTGGCCTGGTTAGCGCTCGCTCAAGGTCTCCATCAGGCTCTCAAACATGGGGCGGCCGTCACAGCCACCAAGGGCGTCTTCGATCATGCGCTCAGGGTGGGGCATCATGCCCAAGACGTTGCCGTTTTCGTTGACGATTCCAGCAATGTTGTTCAGCGAGCCATTGGGGTTAGCTTTAGGCGTAGGCTGGCCGTCTTCATCAACATAGCGGAACAGCACTTGGCCTTCGCCTTCGATGCGCGCCAGGGTGTCCGCATCCGCAAAGTAATTGCCGTCATGATGAGCAATAGGAATGCGGATCGTCTGCTCGTCTTCATAGTTGAGGGTAAAGCGCGAGGCGCAGTCTTCGACACGCAGCAAGACATCGCGGCAAATAAAATTGAGATCACGGTTGCGCATCAGCGCGCCAGGCAACAAACCAGCTTCAGTCAAGACCTGGAAACCGTTGCAAATGCCTAGCACCGCAACGCCTTCGTTCGCACGATTGATGACTTCGCGCATGATGGGGCTTTTGGCAGACATGGCCCCACAACGCAGATAGTCGCCGTAGGAAAACCCACCCGGCAGCACGATCAAGTCCAAGTCGGGCAGTTGGCTATCAGCGTGCCAGACCATGGTCGGGGCCTGGCCGCTTATGGCCTCAAGGGCCACCGCGACATCACGGTCGCAGTTCGAGCCTGGAAAAACGATAACGCCTGCCTTCACGAGCCCAACACCTCTGTTTGGAAGTCTTCGATCACCAGATTGGCCAACAAGGCTTGCGCCGCCTTTTCGGCTTCAGCCCTGGCTTGGTCGGCGCTGGTTGCATCAACGTCGAATTCAAAGATTTTACCCTGGCGAACGTGATTGATGTCCGTCATGCCCAATGTGTGCAAAGCGGTTTCAACGGCCTTTCCCTGGGGGTCGAGAACGCCGGATTTGAGGCGAACGGTTACACGAACCTGCATGCTGTGCTCCTTGATTGCTGAGCGCACAGCAATAGGCTTGTTACGGGGCTGAGACAAGGCCTGCTATGCCGCCGCAAGCGCCCATGGGTCGGGCAAATCGTCCCCTCTGTGGACCATATTCTTGCGAGTCTTGCAGGCGTCGCGGCCTAGGGGTGAAAGCGCGGGTTGGGCTGCCCGTTTAGGTCGCTTCTGCAAGCTGTTCATATCTGAGTTCTGCCATACTTGTCACAATTTGGACTTGAAGTCTGCCGCCCTCTGGTTGGTAGACGGCCAGCTAGTGCTGGAAACCAGCGCCAATTTGGCTTCACTCTTCGCTCATTGTTCAATTCATCACATGAAGGATGAGCAGCATGTCTTTGCGCGCTTCCTATCTTGCACTTTTCGCATTGGTTTTGTTGATCGCCGCGCAGGCCAGCGGGGGGCTACAGGTGTTGACCGGCGCACCGGTTGCAGCTGCGCCGCCATCTGCCGCTGCGTTGGCTACTCAAATTGCCCAAGCCAAGAACTAGGCCCCCAAAAACGCAGCCAAAATTAGGCCAAGGGCCAGGGCTGCGGCCAAGGGCCAGGGCTTCAGCCAGTGGCATCGCGAGCAGCGGTGACCAAGGCACCTCCCCAACCGTGCCAAAACGGCATGCACCCGCTTGAAAGGTTTTTCCCATGCGTCTTGACGGTAAGGTCGCAATTATCACCGGCGCCGCATCTGGCTTCGGCGCAGGCATGGCGCGTCGGTTTGTTGAGCAAGGGGCCACAGTCTATATCGCTGACTTGAACGAAGAAGACGGCAAGCAGTTGGCCAACGAACTCGGCCCCAAGGCAACCTTCGCCCGCACGGATGTCACGGCGCGCATGGATCTGTCGAACTTGGTGAAAACGGCGTTGGCCGATCACGATCGCCTGGACATTGTGATCAACAACGCCGGCTTTTCGCATCTCAATCAACCGTTGGTGGATGTCAGCGAAGACGACTTCGACAAAACCTTTGACGTTAACGTCAAAGCCATCTTCCACATGACCCAAATCTGTGTGCCGGTCTTTGAACAACAAGACGGCGGCGTCATTTTGAACATCGCTTCGACGGCGGGTCTGCGTCCGCGCCCAGGGCTAAGCTGGTACAACGCTTCCAAAGGGGCCGTCATAACGGCAACCAAGTCGATCGCCGTTGAGCTGGCGGATCGGAAAATTCGTGTTAACGCCCTGTGCCCGGTGGCAGGGGACACGCCCTTGCTTGCCACCTTTATGGGCGAGGACACGCCGGAAAAACGAGAAGCCTTCCGCCAATCAATCCCGCTGGGCCGGTTATCGACGCCTGAAGATATCGCCTTGGCGGCGGTCTATCTGTGCTCGGATGAAGCCAGCTTGATTACCGGTGTCGCGCTGGAGGTAGACGGCGGGCGCTGCATTTAGGCACGCCCAGCCGATAAGCACCGAACGTGTAGGCGGCGCGCAACCGCGGCCCGCATGTCGTTAATCTGCAAGCGCTCTTGTGCTGCTTGTGACTAGCTGGCCCAAAGCCAGCTAAGGCCACATGCAAGGGAGCACGACATGCTAGAAGAAGCCAAAGCCCGGACCCGAGACCTGCAAGTCGCGATGCGCGCGCAGGGCATAAACCGATCGGTCTTCACTGACGAAAGCTCAATCGCCTATTTGGCGGGTTTTTGGGGCTACCTTGGCATTGAATTCGGGCGCCCGACCATGCTGGTTGTTGAAGTTGAGGCGGCGCCGATCGTTATCACGCCTCTGATGGAATCAGAAATGGTGGCGGCCATGACCTGGGTTGAGGATGTCCGCACCTGGGAGGATATGGGGCCGCGCTCCTGGCAGGCTGCTTTGAGCGCCGCGCTGGGCGAAAAGCCGGGCGAAATTTGGGTCGAGCGTAGCCACATACCAGCCCTGGTACGCAATTTCCTAGACGAGGCCTACCCAGACAGCCGCTTGCGGGACATCTCCCCGGTCTTGGGGGCACAGCGTGTCATCAAGACCCCCTTCGAGATCGAAGTGATGAAGCAGGCCGGGCAAATTGCTGGCGCCATGATGGCCGCAGCCCATGAGTCTCTCGCGGAAGGCGCGCCAGAATTCGAGTCCGCTTTGGCCGTTATTCAGGCCGGATCGCGCG
Source organism: Alphaproteobacteria bacterium (assembly GCA_030432195.1). Taxonomy (GTDB): domain Bacteria; phylum Pseudomonadota; class Alphaproteobacteria; order UBA7985; family JAUIBT01; genus JAUIBT01. The sequence goes on along the minus strand of JAUIHE010000059.1, from coordinate 2,782 downwards.
CGGCAGCACAGTTCCTGACGGACAGCGGTTGGGACAGCTTTGTTTCGCCCATGATTCACAACCTGCAGATCCTGCAAAGCGGCTCTGACACTTCAATGGTTCACCGCCGGGCCAGTGTGCGCAAATATCAGAGGTTCGATCCGGTCTATTTCTGTTTCTGCAACATGGCCCAGTTCAAGCAGTACAAGCTGGGCTTTGACCGCATGTTCCACATTGGCGACGTTAGCGACGAAGCGCGCCGCGTTCAAGAAGCCGCCATTGCGGCGCAGCAAGCCGCTATCGCCGCTATTCGCCCGGGCGTATTGGCCGAGGATGTGGCCGCCGCCGCTGGTGAGGTCTATCGCGAGCGTGGCTATGAGACCGGCTATCGTACGGGCCGATCTATCGGTGTCTCTTACTTGGAAGCACCCGAGCTGAAGACCGGCGATAAAACCGTGTTGCAGCCCGGCATGACCTTTGCCGTTGATGGCGGTATCTCGATCGACGGCGCGACGGCGGGGCGGATCGGCGACTCGATTGTCGTTACAGACACGGGCTTTGAGTACATCACCAGTTATCCGCGCGAAATCCTGCTGAGCAGGGGTCGAGCATGACCAGCAAGCTAACGGTCTTGGTCGCGCAAAGCCCTGGGGAGCTGGTTGGCCCTGAGGCGCGGCTGAAGTGGCTCGCTAACACTCTGGAACACTGCGATACCGCGGCGGCCGATTTGCTGGTTCTGCCGGAGCTGTTCTTGACCGGCTACAACGCTGGGGGCGCGCTGTTGGATTGGAGCCAGCCGCGAACTGGCCCTTGGGCGCAACAGATAGCGGCGCTGGCCAAACAGCACGGGCTTGCCATCCACTATGGCTACGCCGAGAAGGACCAGAACCAGAAGCAGAACCGGGACCAGCTGTTCAATGCCGCAGCTTGTTTTGGTTCGCAAGGGCAGTATGTGGGCGGACACCGCAAGCTGCTGTTGCCGCCGGGCTTTGAAGCCGATCACTTCGCCACCGGTCAGGACTTGGCGCTATTTGAGCTTGGCGGCTTCAAGGTAGCGACCTTGATCTGTTATGACGCGGAGTTTCCTGAGACCTTCCGAAAGGCTGTCGCTGCAGGCGCGGACCTGGTGCTTGTGCCGACCGCGTTGGGCGCTCAATGGTCTGTGGTGGCGCACAAGCTGATACCCACCCGCGCTTTCGAAAATGGCTGCTTTGTCTGCTATGCCAATCACTGCGGCCAGGAAAACGGCCTGGCTTATCTGGGCGCAAGCTGCATTGTCGGGCCTGACGGGCAGGAGTTGGCGCGCGCCGGGCAGGGCAGCGAGATCTTGCGCGCGGAGTTGCATCTGTCCGATATCAGCAAAGCGCGTCAGCGGCTGCCGTATCATGTAGACCGCCTGCGCTTACCGTGGATGCGCCCCGCCTAGCGCTTGCCCGCCTAACGCTCGCCCGCTTAGCGCTGTGGGATCGCTAAAGCTGTCGCCGACTAGGCACGGACCAAGGTGCCCGCACCCGATTTGGACAACAGCTCAACGATCACCGCGCCCTCAATCCGGCCGTCAAGAATGACCGCAGCGCCAACACCGCCTGAAACCGCCTTGGCGCAGGTCTCAAGTTTGGGGATCATGCCGCCTTTGATGGTGCCGTCTTGGCGCAGGGCCGCGACTTGATCCAACTTGATCTCGGTCATCAAGTGCCCTTGCTTGTCGAGCACGCCGATCACGTCGGTAAGCAGCATGAGACGCGCGGCGCCCACTGCAGAGGCGATGGCGCCCGCCATGGTATCGCCGTTGATGTTGAAGGTCTGGCCGTCGGCATCGGCAGCAATCGGGGCGATCACTGGGATGATGCCGCTGGCTTCAAACGAGGAAAGCACCGCCGGATTGACCAACTCGGGTTCGCCGACAAATCCCAGGTCTTGTGCGCCCTGAACCTTGACCGCACGCACCAGATCGCCGTCTTTGCCTGAGATGCCAACCGCGCGCCCACCAGCCCGGTTGATCGCAAGTGCGATGGATTTGTTGACCTGACCGCTCAGCACCATTTCGACAACGCCCATCGTCGTGGTGTCGGTGACACGCAGGCCGTCAACGAAGGTGGCTTCGTGCTTGAGTTCGTCCAGCATGTGGTTGATCTGCGGGCCGCCGCCGTGCACGACGATGGGGTGAATGCCAACCTGGCGTAGCAGCACCATGTCCTTGGCAAAGGCTTCGAACAGTTTTGGATCGGTCATCGCGTGGCCGCCGAACTTGATCACGATGCTTCGCCCATAGTAGCGACGCAGATCCGGCAGAGCGCCCCTTAGGACTTTGGCTTCCGCGCGATAACGGGTCATGAGTTCATCATATTCGCTCTGCGGCATGGGGGCTCCCTGGTCTCTTCTGTCCGGTCTGGTTAGGCGCACGCGGCGGCCAGCCACCGATTTGGTAACAGGCTTCAGCCTTCTGCGAGGGCAGAAATATGCGCGCGCAGGCGATCAATGCCAATGCGTTTTTCGGAACTGGTTAGCAAGATTTCTGGAAAGGCAGCGACGTGTTTGTTGACCTCAGCATAGCAGCGCTGAACCAATGCATCGAGCTCGGTCGTTTTGATCTTGTCGATTTTGGTCAGCACAACTTGGAAGGACTGCGCTGCCGTGTCCAGGCGGTCCATCATCTCGCGGTCCAGGTCTTTAAGCCCGTGGCGACTATCGACAAGAATGAAAGTGCGTTGCAGGTTCGGGCGGCCCGAAAGATAGCGCTGCAACAGCTTGTTCCAGGCGTCTACCTTGGCCTTTGGCGCCTTTGCAAAGCCATAGCCCGGCA
>JAUIHE010000058.1 GCA_030432195.1 Alphaproteobacteria bacterium | reverse complement strand
GGCCGTCCCAAGAGCTGAAAATCGGGGGCTTTCTAGAGTTTGAAGCCCGCCATGGCGCCAACTATGACCTGACTGGTCCGGTTGACGCCTTAGCCTATGGCGTCGAAGGCACCTTGAACCTTGACGGCAAGCACAGCACCAAAGCCCGCACGGAATATATCTCGTCGGGAATCGCGCGAAATTTCGGGTCTTTGGAAGTTGGTGCAGGTGTTGAGACTTTCATTGTCCATCAAGCGAGCCCGGGCGGGGAGCGCTATACCACCAATACGTTTGCTGGTGCGCGCTATAAACTCGCGCCGGGATTGATCGTTTCAGTAGGTGTCGGCAATCTGGATGCAGACAATGAATTCAACACCATAAGCCAGCCGTTGCCCCTGCAGAGCGCCGACGCATGACCAACACGGTTGCCACGGTCACGGTGGAATTCTAGATCGCAATTCAAACGCGGGTCTTTATCCCAAGGCCGCGTCGCTCCATGCCAAGCAAGACAGCGATTTTTCTTGTATTGCAATAACTTAGAAAGAAGCAGGTCGGTCACTGCGGCGCGGCGCTCGTATTAGACGGCATTGGCGCAGAACTATCACACAAGACCCGAAGCAGACGAGCATCGCTACATCCTGCCTCTTGGTTCTGGTTGCGGCTGCGCCGCGCGGTGGAGGCACGGCGCAGTTATGGTCTAAGCGCTAGTCGCCGAATGGATCAGTGACCAGGATTGTATCCTCGCGCTCTGGGCTGGTTGACAACAGCGCCACGGGGCACTCGATCAGCTCTTCAATATGGCGGACGTACTTGACCGCCTCGGCCGGTAGCTCCGCCCAGGTGCGCGCACCAAAGGTGCTATCTTTCCAGCCCGGCAGTTCTTCATAGATCGGTTGGACACGCTCTTGTTCTGCGGTGGCCGACGGGAAATAATCAATCCGCTTGCCGTCCAGCTCATAGCCGACACAGACCTTAATCACGTCCATGCCGTCCAGAACGTCCAGCTTGGTGAGCGCGATGCCATTGATGCCGCCGATCTTCAGCGCCTGGCGCACCATGACAGCATCGAACCAACCGCAACGGCGCTGACGACCTGTAACGGTGCCGAATTCGCGGCCACGTTCGCCCAGGCCCTTGCCAACGTCATCGAACAGCTCGGTCGGGAAGGGACCGTTGCCGACCCGCGTTGTATAGGCTTTGGTGATGCCCAGGGCGTAGGTCCGGCTCATGTCCCCCATACCTGATCCGGTGCCCGCTTGCGGAGCGACGGTGTTGGAAGAGGTCACAAAGGGGAAGGTGCCGTGGTCCACGTCCAGCATGATGCCCTGTGCGCCTTCGAACAAGATACGGCGGCCTGCCTTGCGGTCCGCGTCCAGCCGCTGCCACACGCGATCGATGTAGGGTTCCAGCTTGGGCCCGACAGCCATGATCTCGGCCAGCAGATCGTCGTAGCTAAAGGGCTCATAGCCCATGCCGACCGCCAGAGCGTTGTGATGCTCCAACAACATAGTCAGGCGCTCTTTGAGCTGCTCTGGCTGGCGCAGGTCACCAACCCGGATTGAGCGGCGGGCGATCTTGTCCTCATAGGCCGGGCCGATACCGCGGCCGGTCGTGCCGATATGCTTATTGCGGCGCTGGTCGAGAGTGACGTGTACCGGCAGGATCAAGGTTGCGTTGGACGCCAGACGGAGCTTTTCGGGATTGACGACCAGGCCCGCTTGGGTCACGCGGTCGATCTCTTTCATCAAGGCCCAAGGATCAACCACCACGCCATTTCCGATATAGGAAATGGTGTTGTCGCGCACGATGCCCGACGGCAGCAGGCTGAGCGCGTAGGACTTGCCGTCGATGACGAGGGTATGGCCGGCATTATGGCCGCCCTGGAAACGAACCACGCGATCTGCGCGGCTGGAGAGCCAATCGACGATCTTGCCTTTGCCTTCGTCACCCCACTGGGTGCCGACAACCACAACATTGGTCATAAACTGTGCGTCCTTGCATCTGTTCGTTGGAGCCCGACAAAAGCATAGCGCGTGCAGCTTGTCAGGTGCCATCCTGTCGCTGAGGATCGAAAAGGGCGCCTTACAGCTGCGGCATTGGCCAATTCGGAGGATTGAGGTTTGCTATCGTAGTCTGCGGGGGCGGAACAGGCGGCGCACCAGAGGCTCGCCGCGCGCGCTTTCGCGATACAGCATGAACAGGCCGGAACCAACAATCAGCGCGCTGCCGATCAGGGTCCAGTGATCCATGCCTTCGCCGAAATAGAAGATCGACCAAAGCATGTTATAGATTAAGAGCGCGTACTCCATCGGTGCTGCAACGTGGCTGGGTGCCAGGCGATAGGCTTGGAACAACAACAAGAAGCCGATCACCGCGAACAGGCCGATAGCAACGAAGATGTATAGGTGTTCGCGCGACGGCCAAACCCAAGGTCGAAACAAAAAGGTCAAGGTGTCTGGGGTGTGCTGCAGTGCCCAGCCATCGCCAAAGGCCAACAGCATAATGGCGCCAATCAGCATATTGGCAAACATGAACACCAGAGACATGGAGGTGGCAGACTCGGTTTTGCCGAGCCAAGAGGTCATCGACTGCGCGGTGGCGTAAGCCACGGCTGCGGTCAGAGCAAACAGCGCCGGGACAAGTGGAATGTCCGCATCCGGCCGGATCATGACAATGACGCCCAAGAAACCTACAAGGATGCTCGCCATGCGGCGCCAGCCCACATCGGCCTTGCCAAAGACCCATGAAATCAGCGTGATATAAAGCGGGGCGGTAAAGAACAGCACGGTGGCTTGCGCCAGGGTCAGCGACGCAAAGGCTAGGTAGTAGGTGGTAAATGAGACCACCATGATGAGCGCCCGCACGCTCTGCCAAAAGGGACGGCTGAGCTGCATGCTGCGTCCGCCGTCCAGTACCCAAGACAGGAAAATCATCGGCCAGACCGCAATTAAGCTGCGAATGAAGACCACTTCGTGCAGTGGATAGCTGTCAGCCAGGTTTTTCACGAATACGTCTTGCAGCGAGAACAGAGCCAAGGCCGCTACGATCATCAACAGACCAAGCGTGACTTGCGCTTGATGGCCGTCATCGGCCTGTGGGGTCTTGTCCGCAGCCTCAGGCGCGAAGGTTTCAGCAGACGTTTGAAGCGGGTCTGACATGAGCGTTCCCCAGGACTGGGCCTAGCCTTAGGCCTCGCTTGATTGAAGAGGCTCTTGGCATAGCCTGCCTAAAGATTTGGCTCGTTCCCATCCGCGACCGCACTGCTTTAGGCGCGTCACCTGGACCTTAGGGCGTTGAATTTTTGTTTGAAAAACCCTCGTTCGGCGCAGTCTATGATGGTGAGCATTGGTGCCTTTGCGCCGCTGAAGGCACGGCGACTCAAGCGTTTGCTTCAGCGCTTGCGCTGGAACAGGATCATGAGCAGCGCCAATCCCGACGATCCCAGCATGAGCAACAAGGACACCGCGTTCAACAAGGGCGTGGAACCTTCCTTGAGCCGGTCAAACATGGCGATGGTCAGGGGCGCATCAGAGCCGACCAGCATCAGCGTTGTGTTGAAGTTCTCAAAGCTCATCAGGAAAGCGACCCCGAAACCGCCGACCAAGGCAGGCAGCAAATAGGGAATCGTTACCGTGCGGACCGCGGTCAGAGGCCCGGCGCCAAGGTTGAGGGCCGCTTCTTCCAGCGTGCGATCGAATTTTTGCAAACGGGCGGAAATGACCAGAGTCACGATCGTCGTGATGAACGAGAATTGCCCCAAGATCACGAGCGGCAGGCCTGGACGCAGCGCGTAGATGTCCCATCCCATGCCGTCCTCTAAGCCATTTGCGAGGGTTGAGGAAAAGACCAAGATGGAAATGCCCAACACGATGCCCGGGATGACCAAAGGTAACAGCATCAAGACATAGAGCAGCCCCCTGAGGGGGAAGTTATAGCGGTTGAACAAGAAGGCGTTGGTCGTGCCTACGCAAACCGAGAGCGCCGAGACAAACACCGCGATAAAGGCGGAATTATTCAAAGCGCGCATAATCGGGCGCTCATTAAAGACGCCGATCATCGGCCGCTGGTCACCAAAGAACCAGTTCCAGGTAAAGCCCTTCCAGGGCAGCGAGGGAAACAGGCTGTCATTGAAGGCAAAGACCGAGACAACCAGCAGCGGCAGCGCCAGATAGACGAAAAACAGCACGACGTAGGCGCGATAGACCAGGGTCAAAGACAGGGGTTGGCGGATGGTAGGGATCATGCGCTGCCTCCTATGTCATTGTCTTTTCAAGCGTCTGGCCGGTAACTTTCAGCATGGCCCAAACGATGATGGAGGAGAGGATTAAAAGCATAAATCCAAAAGCCGCGCCCAGCTCCCAATTGAAACGAACGATGAACTGCGAGTAGATCAATTCGGTAAACCAAAGGCTGTCTTTGCCGCCCAGCATGGTCGGCGTCAGGTAGTTGCCTAGGCTCAGCATGAAAACGACGATGGACCCTGAAGCGATCCCAGGCATGGCGTGGGGGATAACGATCTCGCGCAGGATCGATAGGTTTGAGCCGCCAAGATCATAACCCGCTTCGATGACGCTGTCGTCTAGGCTCTCCATAGTCGTGACCAAGGGAACCACCATGAACAGCATGGAAGTGTAGACCAGGCCAACAATCATCGCCACGTCGTTATAGAGCATCTCGACAGGTCCATCGACCAAGCCCAGCCATTGCAGGAAGCTGGAAAAAATCCCGGTCTCACGCAGCAAGATCATCCAGCCAAACGTGCGCACCAACTCGGAGACCCAAAACGGTACCAGGCAGAGCAGGAACAGGGAAGATTGCAGGCGCCCCTTGGCGACCTTGGCGATGTAAAAGGCAACAGGAAAGCCGATGACCAGCGTTATTGCGGTGGTCAAAATTGACATAAGCGCTGTACGCATGAAGGTGACGAGATACAGCGGCTCGGTGAAGAAGGTCAGATAGTTGGCGGGGCTGATCTGATACCTGCCAACCCCGATGCGTTCGCGGATCGAGACCAGGAACATATCAATGTGCGGGACAATAATGAGTAGCCCAAGCCAGAGCAGCAGCGGCATGAGTAGCAGGATCAGCCCAAGTTTGGCTCCGGCACGCACTAATCGGCCTCCACAGCAAAGGCGTTGGCTTGTTCGCCCGACCAGCCGAAATGCAGGTCATCGCCGCGCGTCAAATCGGCGAACTCGCCCGACTGCGGCAAGGTCACTTCGATGTCGTCACCGTTGGCTTCCGAGCGCAGGATCGCCCGGCTGGCGGCGCCATTGAACAGCAAGGATTGCACCTTGCCGACCATGCGGTTTTCAAAGTGGGCCAGCTCGTCTTGCTTGCGGCTAATGCGAATAGCTTCCGGGCGCACGAAGATCTGGGCCTCGGCCCCGACCGCCAGGCCGCGACCGTTGTCAGCGCCTGTGACCACCAACCCGGCCTCTGTGGTGAGCTGCAACGCGCCCCCGGCATCGCTGCGTGTAACCTTACCGCGCCAGCGATTGCTTTCGCCAACAAAGCCCGCGACAAACGCGGTCTGCGGGCGATAGTAAAGATCGCGACCGCTGCCGACTTGCTCGAAGCGTCCCTTGTTCATGACCGCGATTTGATCGGACATGACCAGCGCTTCTGATTGGTCGTGTGTGATGTAAACAAAGGTGGTGTCAAACGCCGCTTGCAGCGATTTCAGTTCGATCTTCATGTGCTCGCGCAGCTTCAGGTCCAGCGCGCCTAGGGGTTCGTCGAGCAAAAGCACATCCGGCTCCAGCACCATGCATCGCGCGATGGCGACGCGCTGCTTTTGACCGCCAGATAGTTCTTCGACCTTGCGTTTACCGATCCCTGGCAGGCCGATACGGTCCAAGGCTTCATCTACTTTGCGCGCGATTTCGCTCTTTGCCAGGCCCTGACGGCGCAAACCATAGCCGATGTTGTCGGCAATATTCATCATGGGGAACAGCGCTAGATGTTGAAACACCATGTTGACGGGGCGCTTGTTTGGGGCAACGTCCAAGACGGATTTGCCTTTGATCTGAATATCGCCAGAGCTGGGGTCCAAGAAGCCAGCGACCATGCGCATGATGGTCGTCTTACCGCATCCTGACGGGCCCAAAATGGAGAAAAACGTTCCGCTGGGCACGGAGAACGAAACCTGGTCAACGGCGGTAAAATCGCCGAAGCGCTTGCTGAGTTCGAGGCACTCGAGATCGGCTGTGGTCATGATCCAGGGCTTATGTATTTGTGAAAAATTAGGGGCGGTGCGAGCGCGCGGAGGACGGGCAAGCTCACACCGCCAGTGGCGCTTTAGAGGAGACCGGAGCCCTCAGAAGAGGGCTCCAAGCTAAAGCGCGGTAGGTTGGTTGAGGCCGATTTAGTTGGCCGCTTTCACGCGATCCAAGGCCGCGCCTTCCAAGGCTTCCAGACCAGCGGGTACCGGCGGGTACCACTTGATGTTGTCCACATCAGCGGGTGGGAAGCTAGCCTGATAGCGGGCTTTGAGAGCCGCAGAGACATGCTCGTCAGCACCCTTAGAAGCGGTGAAGTTGCCCGCAGCGTCGGTAATCATCGCTGCGATCTCTGGGCGCATGACGAAGTTGATCCAGTCGTAGGCGGCACCTTCTGCGCGCGACTTGGCAGGCAAAACGAAGGTATCAATCCAGCCCAAAGCACCCGAAGCGGGAGCAACAAAGGTAATGTTGCTGTTGTCAGCGTTCAACTTCCAGCCGCCGGTGTCCCAAGCCATGGAGGCCACAGTTTCACCCGAGCGCATGAGGTTCATCAGCTCGTCGCCGCCAGACCAGTAGGTCTTTACATTGGATTTACACTCAACCAATTTGGCTTCGACCTGATCGATGATGGCCTTGTAAGCCGCTTCATCACCATATGCCGCGAAGGGGTCCAAGCCCATAGCAAAAGCGAAACCAATCAGCGTTGGGCGCTTAAGGCGGTAGGTTACTTTACCAGCAACGTCGCCGCCGCACAGATCCGTATAATCCTTAACCGATCCTGCCATTGAAGTATCGACGACCAAGCCTGACGTGCCCCAAACGTGCGGCACGCCATAGACTTCACCGTCTACCGTGGTGTTACCTTTGGTGGCTTCCAACATGGAACTGATGAACTGCGAGGCGTCAATTTTGCTGAGATCAATGGGCTTGTAGATGCCGAACTCTTGCTGTGGGCCTGCAATACGGTCTTGGCTGGGCTGGGCCAAATCAAAGCCTCGGCCGCCGGTTGCGCGCAGCTTGGCAATCATTTCTTCGTTGTTTGACAAGGTCACCTCGACCGTGTGGCCGGTCTCCTTTTCGAACATTTCGACGACGTTCTCGGGTGCGTAGCCGCCCCAGGTGAGCAGGCGCAGCGTTTCGGCGTTTGCTGTCCCAGCGATGCCCAGGCTAGCAGCCGAAAGGACAAGGACAGTACGCAAGGTTTGTTTGAGCATGATAGGGACTCCCTGATGTCAATTTCAATCTTGTTTCAACCACGGGTAACTTGACGGGGTAACGCGCGGTGCCTTCCCGATGCTCTGTCACGGCAAGTAGTTGGGCTTGCTTTTGAATGCGGCATCTGGACCTCTGGCGCGCTCAGCATCTTCGTTTTTGCCGCAGGGAGTCAATGAAATTTTTTCACAATTTTTCCAATCGTGATGAAAAATGTCAGAAATTTTCCAAAATTGTTGGAGGCGATGGGGATTTTGCGTCGGTAGTCATGTCCGCGCAAAGGCGGGGCGGCAAGCGCATTGCCCAAAAAAAAGGGGCGCAGAAAGCGCCCCGGTCTATTTGGTTTCACGGCCGCAAAGGACCGCCAGACTTAGACGTCAGATTTTGAGTTGAACTTCTTGGCCGTCGAAACGATGAAGTCGCGCATGGCTTCAGCGCGCAGACGGCGGGCTTCAACAACGTAGCGATCAATTGCGCCGTTTTCGAATTCGTTTTCAAAGGGTTGGGTCATGGCTACACTCCTTGAGAAGAGGGATAAGAGCGTGATTAGCGCCCCAAGTTGGCTCCCCAACGCCGCGCATCTTTGTGAGTAGCGTGCGGCCACCGGGGGTGTCCTGAAGGACATGAGTAATAGATAGGCGCCTTGGCCAGCTTTACTATTTCCAACTTGGCAGGTCCGCTCTGCTCATTTTGCAGGGCTCATTGTACGGCCTAACCCGTGCAGCGTCACACCCGCTTCGGCTGCATCAATGGCAAGGCCAGTGCCAAACCACCGGCGCTAACAGTCCACACCTGTGACCACAAAAAGAGCTGCTGGAAGGTGACTCCAAGGTCCAAGAGGGCGCCGAATACCATCGGAGCAGCGGCGGTCGAGAATATGGCCATGCCGCTGGCTAACGCCCGTATCGCGCCAATGTGCTGGGTTCCGTAAGCTTCGGGCCAAACGGCATTACCCACCGTCGCCATCAACCCTTGCGCTAGCCCCACCAGTGCGAAGGCAAGCCAGAAGCTGGCGTCGCTTTGCCCATAGGCCAAAATCAGCAGTCCGGGAATGAAGCTGATAAAAGGGACCCAAGCGGTGCGGATCGATCCAAAACGGTCTACCATCGGGCCAGCGATGAGGAAGCCAAGCAAGCTCAACAGCGCATAGGCGCTCAATCCCTGCGCCAAAGTTTCGGGGTGCCAATCGCGTTCTGCTGACAGAGCCTTTCGGAAAAAGAAGCTGGCGGTAACGATAAAGCCAAAACAGGCGGTCAGGTAGAACTGGGCATAAAAAAACAGGCCATGAATAGCTTGCTTGCGGGTCAAGCTTGTCTCCAGGTCCGGTTCTGGAAAATCCTCCCCAAAGCGGGCGGCCGCTTGGCCTTGGGCATCTTGGTTTTGTACCCGTGGAGAGGCACGCAGCAAGGCCTGGCTCAAGACCATCAGCACCAGGATAAAGGCCCCGCACGCAAGCCAGGTGCCGCGCCACCCAAGGCCGGCTAGCGCCAGGATCATGATCCAGGGAAAGCTGGACTCGGCCAGGGTCAATCCCAGGCCACCGAGCGCCAAAGCCCGACCGCGCCGTTTATGGAAATAGCGCGCCATGGTGGATGCGTAGATATGGATGCTGAGCCCCTGACCGCATTGGCGCAGCAGGAAAAAAGCTGGAACCAGGACAAGCCAGTGGGGCGCTGATGCCATGACCAGCACGCCAGCTAGCAGCCCCGCCAGCACCCACAGGGCATACCGGGCAAGGCTGATGCGGTCAAACCAGCCGCCCGTATAAATCAGGGCCAAGCTGGAAGCCAGGGTGCCCCAGAAGTACAAAGTGCCAAGGCCGCCGTCGCTGAGACCAAAGGCATGCTTGAGCTCAAGGGCGAACTCGCCGATGAAAAATGTCTGCCCGAACGCCGATGCGAAGGTGAATAAGAATCCAAAGCCGATTAAGGGCGCTTGCTCTTTTAGCAGTTTTATCATGGCGAACCCGTTTGCTAGCTGGAGCATTCTTGCTAGACCAGTGCAGATCACATAACCAGCGCAAAGCGATGCGCACCTGCTTGTCGCTGAACTGCTGCCAAGCGCCTGTTGAAAGGGGCGTTGAAAAGGAAATTCATGAACACCTCGCTGCCGCCGCTCGATGACCCACAAAATTGGCAGAGCGTCGATCAAGTTGTCGACGGGCTCGCAGGGCAGGCCTATCAGGCGTCGCGGGCACTGGCGACGGTCGTCTATTTGGCTGGGCGCTTGACGCGCCCCCTTCTGCTGGAAGGCGAGCCAGGGGTCGGCAAAACAGAGATTGCCAAGGCGCTGGCGGCCGCGATGGGCCGCAATCTTATTCGCCTGCAATGCTATGAAGGCCTGGACCAAAGCGCAGCACTCTATGACTGGGCCTACGCCAAACAAATGCTAGCAATCCGGCTGGCCGAAGCGTCTGGCGAGAACATGGCCGAGGTCGCAGAGCGTTTGTATGGCCCGGACTTCCTCGTCAAGCGGCCGCTGCTTCAGGCCTTAGAATTGGATGCGCAAGGCCGCCCGGCGGTTCTTTTGATCGACGAGTTGGATCGCGCGGACGTTGCCTTTGAGGCTTTCTTGCTGGAGTTGTTGTCGGATTATCAGATCAGCATTCCTGAGATGGGGACGGTGCGCGCCAGTCAGCCCCCCTTGGTCATTGTTACCTCAAACCGCACCCGGGAAATCCACGACGCGCTCAAGCGGCGCTGCCTCTATCATTGGCTCGACTACCCAAGCGAGGAGATGGAACGCCAGATTATTGCCGCTCGCTTGCCGGGCATTGATGCGCAATTGAGCGCTGAGCTGGTCGGGTTCGTCCACAAGCTGCGTGAACAGGCCCTGTTCAAGCCGCCCGGGGTTGCGGAGACCCTCGATTGGGCCCAAGCGCTAATCCAGCTTGACGCGCTGGCATTGGAGCCGAGCCAGCTGGACGCAACATTGGGTGTTTTGCTGAAATATCAAGACGATATCGCAGCTATTCAGGGCAGCGAAGCCCAGCGCATGCTGTCCGAGGTCAAGGCAGACCTGGCGCACCCGAGTAACCCTTGGGCTGAAAAATAGGCGGGCAATAAAGCGCGAGCGGGTTAGCCTGTGGATTTGGCGGCTTGCCAGGCGGCTTCAAGGTCATCCAGGCTCATATCGGCGAGATTGTCGTGCTGGCCTTCCATGGCGCGAAACCGGCGCTCAAATTTGGCGTTGGCCTTTCGCAGCGCCTCTTCGCTTGACAAGCCCAAGTGGCGCCCCCAGTTCACCAGGGTAAACAGGAGATCACCGAATTCGTCTTCGATCTCTTGCGGCGTGCCGTCCGCCCTGGCCTGGGCTAACTCGCCCATTTCCTCGTTGACCTTAGCTTCGACGCCGGTGATGTCGGGCCAGTCGAAGCCGACTCGCGCGGCGCGGCGCTGCATCTTTTCTGAGCGCAGCAAAGCGGGCAGGGCGCGGCCAACATCGGCCAACACAGACGTGTCATGGCTGGCGCGGTTCTTGTGTTCGGCGGCCTTGATGGCTTCCCAGTTTTGTTTGACTTCGCCAGAATGGGACGCTTGACCGTCGCTGCCGCGCGCCGCCAGGCCGCCCGCCTGCGTTGCATCGGCGGGGTTCGGGCCGAATACGTGGGGGTGGCGGCGAATCATTTTAGCGCTGACCGCATCAATCACGGTCGGCAAATCAAAGGCTTGGACCTCTTCGGCCATGCGCGCGTGGTAAACAACCTGCAACAGAAGGTCGCCCAACTCGCTCTTTAGGTCGTCCATGTCCGCCCGCTCGATGGCGTCCGCAACCTCATAGGCTTCTTCGATGGTGTAGGGAACGATGCTGGCAAAATCCTGCTCCAGATCCCAAGGGCAGCCCCCTTCGGGCGCGCGAAGGCAAGCCATGACCTCCCGCAGCAGCGCGAGCCCGGCAAGTCCATCAAGCCGCGCCCGCATAGCTTGGTGTAGGGCAGAGCTGGTCATGTTTTAGGTGTCCTTGTTGGTTCGCGACGTGTTCAGCGCCAAGTTAAAGCGCCTCCGCCTCCGCCTCCGCCTTCGCTAGGATGCTGGATAAAAAGCAGCGGGTGACGTGCAAGGTGAAACGGCGGACGCTCGGGTTGGCGTTGATTTGTTAGGCCCCTGGAGCACGACGTGGCAAGGCCTATGGCCCATGGGCGAGGCAGAAAAAAAGCCGAACGACAAGGGCGCTCGGCTTTTCTTATGCTTTGTGGCTATCGGCCGAGGTTCCACCAACCGCGCCGCTTGGGCTTGTCTGGCTTCGGTGTGTCTTCGACAACCGCGTCAGCCTCTACGCTATCCGGGCTGGCGTTCGTCGCCTCGCTGGTCGCTCCATTTTCGTCCAATGCTTGGTCGTCGATAGCCGCGCCTTGTTCGGCTCGGTCTTGTTCGGGCTCAACCGCAATTTCGGCAACGGGCTCGACCAAAGTCTCGACTCGCGCTGGCTGAGCAGCGGGCGCTTGCGTTTGGTTTGCCTGCTGGGCCTCCTGGGCCTCCGGCGCCTGCGTTGCGTTCGCCTCAGGTCGTTCCGTGGTAACGGCGTCGGCCAAAGTTTGGCCGGCCTGTGTCTGGCTGGCCTGTGTCTGGCCGGCCTGTGTCTGGCCGGCCTGTGTCTGGCTGGCCTGTGTCTGGCTGGCCTGTGTCTGGCTGGAACCGTTCTGCTCCTGCTCGTCTTTCGAACGACGGCGGCGATCCCCACGGGCCCGGCGGTCGCGAAGTTCGCGATCCGTATTCAACAAATCGTCGAAGGATTCGGCCAATTCGGGTTGGCGGTTGCGATCTTGACGCTGATTGCGTCCGCCACGTCCGCCGTTTTCACCGCGCTGGCGGCGATCACGCGGTTCGCGGTCGGTGTTCAGCAGCTCGTCGAAGCTGCGCGCAAAGAAGGGCTTGCGCTCTTCGCGGCGGCGTCGGCCGTTGCGTTCATTGCGTTGGTTACGGCCACGGCGTGCGCCCCGTGAGCGGTCGGTTTCGTCGTTGTCATTGTCGCTGTCGTCATCGTCTGACTCGGACTCAGCGCTGTTGCCGTTCTCGAGCTCGCCGTCATCATCGGAACGGCGCCGCTTGCGCCCTCCGCGGCGACCGCGGCGGCGGCGCGCTTTGCTGTCTTCATCCTCGTCATCATCGCTGTTGTCTTCGACCTCGACATCGCGTGCTTCACTGCGTGGCTTGCTGCGGCGATCCTCGCGCGAGCGGCTGGGCTTGCTGCGGCGCTGTTCACCGCTGTCCTCGTCGTTGCTGCTGCTTTCGGTGCGGCGGCGTTTGTTGCCACTGCCAGAGGCTTCGCTGATGTCAAAATCTTCGGCATGGAAGTCAGGATTCAGCTTGACCTCAACGCGCATGCTGTAGCGGTCTTCAAGTTCGCTGAGCTGGCGGCGATAGTCATTTAGCAAGTCCATCCCCAGGCGGGTTGAACAAGTGATGCTGACTTTCTCGGCCCCTTCTTGCTGGCGCATGGCCGCTTCAAGCGACCGCAGGATAGCGCGCACAACCGCAGAGCTTCCCCGCACGTGACCCAAGCCACCGCAATGCTCACAGGTGGTGCGATAGATTTCGTGCAACGATGGGCCCAGGCGCTGGCGCGATAGCTCCAGCAGGCCAAAGTTGGAGATCTGGCCAACCTGGATACGCGCGCGATCATTGGCCAGCGCATCACGAAGCCGCTTTTCGACCTGGCGATTGTGGCGACGCTCCTCCATGTCGATAAAGTCGATCACCACCAGTCCAGCCATTTGGCGCAACCGCAGTTGGCGGGCGATTTCATCGGCGGCTTCCAGGTTTGTCTTCAGGGCCGTGTCTTCAATCGAACGTTCGCGTGTGGCCTTGCCTGAGTTGATGTCGATCGCGACCAGGGCTTCGGTCTGGTTGATGACCAGATAGCCCCCAGACTTCAGCGCGACGCTGGGCTTGTGCAAATCTTCCAGTTTGGACTCGACGCCATTGACCTGCATGACCGACTGGCTGGCGTCGTCGTGCAATTGCACCTTGTCCAGCTGATCGGGCATCAGGTTGCCCATCATTTTTCTGGCTATGTCGTACCCACGCTTGCCCTCGACAACAATCTCTGAGCAGTCGGTGGTGTACATGTCACGCACCGCGCGCTTGATGATGTTGCCCTCTTCATAAATCAAAGCGGGCGCGGTCGATTCCAGCGTTGTTTTGCGGATTTCATCCCAAGTGCGCAGCAGGTATTCATAATCGCGCTTGATTTCGGCTTTTTCCTGCTTGCTGCCCGCTGTGCGGACAATAACAGACAGGCTGGTTGGAAGGCTCAGCTCCTCCAGGATCTGCTTGAGCTTGCGACGATCACGCGGGTTAGAGATCTTGCGGGAAATACCGCCGCCCTTGGGGGTATTGGGCATCAAAACGCAGTAGCGACCGGGCAAAGACAGATAGGTCGTCAGCGCTGCCCCTTTGTTGCCGCGCTCTTCCTTGTTGATCTGGATCAGCATGATCTGGCGACGCTTGATGACCTCCTGGATCTTATAGCGGCGGGCAAGGAAGGCATGCGACAAGCGGACTTCATCTTGCTCGTCGTCCTTGTCGTCGTCCTCGTCCTCGTCGATCTCGTCGTCGCCCTCTTCGCGGTAGGCTTCGACCAGCTCGTCGTCTTCGTCTTCTTCGTCGGTTTGATTGCCGCGCTGATCTTTTGCCTTGGCCTGATTTGAACGTGCATCGGCGGGTTCATCGGTGGCATCAGATCGGCCGTCAGCGGCGCCTGCGCCTTGTGCGCCCTGGCTTGTGATTTCGTCGTCTGCGACTGCCTCTGCGGAGACCTGTTCTTCGGACTGCGAGGCGGCCGAATTCTGCTCGTCGGAGCCTTTGCTGTCTTGCTCAGCGGATTGGCCCGGACGCTTCTTGCCGCGCGTTTGACCGGTCTTGCCCTTACCAGGGCGCCGACGGCGGCCGCGCGGTTCGATCATGCGCTCCAGCTCGGCGGCCAGGTTTGGTTCGCCAGACGCTGTGTCATCGGCTTGCGGTTGAGCGTCGGTGTCATCAGCTGAGTCGCTGGGGGCCGCCTCGACATCGCCAACATCGCCGACAAGGCTGTCTTCCAGATCCTCGGGGCGCGAGGTCATGGCTTGGCTGCGCGGCGTTTGTGCGTCGCTGTCGTTTGGCGATTCGTCGGAAGAGGCATCAACGGTGTTGTCGCCTGCGGCCTGATCGTCGGCCTTTGAGGCTTCAGATGGATCGCCTTCTGACTGGGTGTTCTCTGACTGGGTGTTCTCTGACTGGGTGTTCTCTGACTGGGAGCCCTCAGCTTGCTGGCTGGGTTGCTCTGCGTCGGTTCCGACCGGCAGGGCCACGTGGGGTTGTTCGGTTTCATCGCTATAAACAGGCAAGTCCAAACGCTCGGCCTGGCTTGCTTCGGCGCCGTCTGCCTGCGCGTCAGAGGGCGAGCCTGCCGATTGAGCATCGTCGTTGGTGTCTGAAACGTCGTCCGAGCCGATCGCCGGGCGCTTGCGCCGACGTTGGCTTTCGGCCTTGTCTTTGCGCGAGTCTCCGCGCCGCTTGCTGCGGCCTGTGGGCGCGGCTTCTTCTTCGACCTCGTCTTCTTCGACGATGGCAGGCGCTTTGGAGCGCCGCTTGCTTTCGCGGTGTTCGCGGGCTTCTTCCATCAATCTTTCGCGGTCAGCGATTGGGATTTGGAAGTAGTCCGGATGGATTTCGCTGAAGGGCAAAAAGCCGTGGCGGTTGCCGCCGTAATCAACGAACGCCGCTTGCAGCGACGGTTCAACCCGTGTCACGCGAGCCAAATAAATGTTTGATTTTATTTGCCTTCTCTCGACGTTATCGAAGTCAACATCCAGAATTTTGCCTTGGTCGCCCAGCAAAACCACACGGGTTTCGTCTGGCACAGAGGCATCGATGAGCATTTTTTTGCTCATTATATTGTCCTTTCCTCGCAGCCTGCTGTGAACGTCGGCGTCAAGAACCTGCTCTTCAGCGGTATCCTTGCGCTCGGGACGCTCAACGGCGCGATGGTATGTTATGGTCTTGCCTGCAGGCCCTTTGAAATTCGGAGGCCGTGATTGTCAGACAAGAAACCTGTCATTGCCGATTTTTTCAGCCCATCCCAACAGGGGCGGAGCCAAAACCTGCCCAAATGGGGCAGCGCTGTTCGGGAATCACACGCCGTTGTTCTTGGCTCGCGTTTCTTTGGCTCGGCAACGATGGCATCGTGCCGCTCTGCCTCATCATGTCGACTTATTAGGTCTCTACGGCGCTTTTGGCGTCGTCAAAGGCTGGAATAACGCGAGGAGAACACGGCAAAAAACGCCGCGAACAGGGCCGAGGGCCTTGGTTGAGCCTTCGACCTTTCTACTGTAATCACTTCCTGTCGGTTTAACAATGGTCTAAATGCAGCGCATTAGCTCTTGTCACAGGATTGACGCATTTTGCCCGTTTCTGCGCCTTAGCAAGCCACTAAACCTTAGGCTGTATTTTTGTCCGCTTTTTGCCTTTGATAGTTTAATCGGTTTTCATGAAATCATTCGCCACGACCTGCGGGTCAACACGGCAAGATTGTGCCAGCTCGTCCTCATTATTGTTGTTCGCAAAGGGCAGATTGCGCCTCTTCGGGGCGCTGCTGACTTTTGTGCTGTATCTTGGCGGCGCTCAGTCTTACGCCCAAGGCCCCGCGTGGCAGGTCTCCCGTGTGGCTGCGACTCCACTAGCGGCTGAGGACGATAAAGCTGGTTCGCTGCGTCTTGCGCGAACGTTGGTGGATATCGCGCTGATCGCGCCCGAGGTGGCAGGCGACGCCAAAGCACAAAAGCAGCTGGAGAGGGCAGGCGTTAAAGCCCAGTACTTTGTCTTGCCCAGCGAGGTCAAGCAACCCCACCGGCTTGTTGTTGATCTGCCGACCGCTCAGTGGCGCGTGGCAGCGGATAAAATGCGCGCCAAGGGCGGCTTGGTTGATGGCTTTCGGTTTGGGCAATTTTCCAACAGCGTGACGCGCTTTGTCTTCGAATTGTCGGCTCAAAGCCGTGTCAGCGATTATCAGGCCGTGTTGTGGCGCGGCCAGGTGCACTTGCGCCTAACCTTGGTTGCAACCGACAGCCCGCAAACGGCCCAGCTTCACACGGTGGTCGCGCGTCCGCCGGCGCCAGGCATGGCAAGACAAGCCGATCAAGGGCTGCTCATCAAGGCAAGCGGGTCGCGGGACGCCGGACTGTTGGGCCACCTTCTTAATCAAAACAGTGGCGCTAGTGGCCTGCTGCCGACGCTGTTTGCGCCCCGACCCCAGGCCAAGCCGCAGGCCATTGCGCGCCGCTCTTTGCCATCCCGCGGGCTGGTGCCCGCGCGCAACACTGCGGTGCCAGGCAACCAGCCGCCAGCCAACCAAGGCGGAGCCCCTGCAATTCTGTTGCCGAACGGCAAGCATGTCCCTTTGGAAAAACCGACCTTAAACACGCGCGGCCTACGGGGCTCCTACCAGCACGCCAAGCCGGTGATTGTTATTGATCCTGGCCACGGCGGCAAAGACCCCGGCACGCGCTCGCGCCGTGGCTTGCTGGAAAAGGACGTGACTTTGGCCTTTGGGCGGGCCCTCTATGACACGTTGCGGGCCACCGGTCGCTATCAGGTCTATCTGTCCCGTTCGTCAGACAGGGCGATTGGGCTTGCTGCCCGGCGTGAACTGGCGGCGAACAAGAAGGCCGACCTTTTCCTGTCAATCCATGCAGATTTCGTTGAGACCGGGCAAGTG
>JAUIHE010000057.1 GCA_030432195.1 Alphaproteobacteria bacterium | reverse complement strand
AATGGGCCACCCCAAACTGCGCAGCCATTCCGTGCGGGCCATGTCTGCAAAGCGCGCATAAGTGCCGTGATAAACAACGCCGACCGCATCGGTATCCGGCAAAAACACCCGGATCGCATAGTCGAACACAGGCGCATTGCTCGTTTGGTGTCGGTCGGTTGAGTTGGCGTCGGTCATGGTCACGGGGGCCTTTTTTTATGCTCTAGGAGGCCTGGGGGTCGTCGAACAAACGGGTCTGGGCGATATTGGTGCCCTCAATGTCAGCGCTCAGCCGCGCTGGCGGCATAAGATCCAAATGCTCGTAGGCACTACGGGTCAGCATGCGCCCACGCGGCGTGCGTTGCAGCAGACCTTGTTGCAGCAAATAGGGTTCGACCACATCTTCTAGGGTGCCCCGCTGATCGGACAGCGCGGCGGCCAAGGTCTCGATCCCCACCGGCCCGCCATCGTAAAACTCTGCAATGCAGCGCATATAGCGTCGATCGCTGGCATCCAAGCCGCGCTGATCGACATCCAACAGGCCAAGCGCGTGATCGGCCAAATCTTGATCCACGACCTCAGCACCCGATACCACCGCCACGTCGCGCACACGGCGCAACAGGCGATTGGCGACACGCGGCGTCCCGCGCGAGCGCCGCGCAATCTCATTGGCGCCCGTTGGCAACAAGGTGAAGCCCAGAACCTGAGCGCCGCGCGTTACGATATGTTCCAGCTCGTCTATTTCATAAAAATTGAGCCGCAGCGGGATACCAAAGCGCTCGCGAAGCGGTGTCGTAAGCAAACCAGTGCGCGTTGTTGCACCGACCAAGGTAAAAGGCGGCAAGTCGATACGCACCGATCGTGCCGCCGGTCCTTCGCCGATCATCAAATCCAACTGAAAGTCTTCCATGGCCGGATACAAAACTTCTTCGACCGCCGGACTTAGCCGATGTATCTCGTCAATGAACAGCACATCGCGCGCTTGAAGGTTGGTCAAGATCGCGGCCAAATCGCCGGCCTTGGCGATGACGGGTCCCGAGGTCGCGCGAAATCCGACGCCCAGCTCTTTGGCAACGATCTGGCTCAGCGTGGTCTTGCCCAATCCCGGCGGGCCATGAAACAACACATGGTCCATGGCCTCTTCGCGCTGCTTGGCGGATTCGATGAAAATCGCCAAGTTGTCCTTTAGCTGCCTTTGCCCGACAAAATCGGTCAAGCTGAGCGGGCGGATGGCGTTTTCTGAAAAATCGCCTTCGCGGTCAAAGTCTTGCGCGCTGCCGTCGGTCATGGGGTTCTTGCGCGGTTGGTTCATTTCGCCAGCTCCGACAGGGCGCTGCGAAACAGATTGTCAAAGCCAATATCCGGGTCATGCGCCACCAAGCCTGCCACAACCGTTGAGGCGCTGGCCTGGCTGTAGCCCAAGTTGCCTAGTGCTGAAACCACATCACCTGCGATGCTGCCTGCCACGGCCGGGCTATCCCCGCTTGGGCTTGGCGCCGCGCCGCTGCTAGACGGCGAGAGAGCAAAGGCCGCCACCTTGTCTTTCAATTCAGAAATGATGCGTTGAGCAAGTTTCGGTCCGACACCCGGCGCCCGGGTGATGCTGGTCTTGTCGCCCACAGAAATGGCCTGCCCCAAAACATCGCCAGGCAACACGCCCAATATGGCCAACCCCACCTTGGCGCCGACGCCTTGCACGGTTGTTATCAAGTTGAACCAGCGCTTTTCTGCCTGGTCCGCAAAACCGTAGAGGTGAATGTGATCTTCGCGAACCTGGGTCTCGATCTCCAGCTGCACAGCCTCCCCAACACCCGGCATTCGGCCCAGCGTCGCCCGCGAAGCAAAAACGCGATACCCGACGCCGTTGACGTCTAAAATCAAGAAATCTTCTTCAACACGGGCAACGCGCCCCGAGAGCAAGGCAATCATGAGCGCACCATCAGGGCTCGTTTATAACGTTGTGCTGCCGTGCTAGCAGCGGGCGTTCCAGCTCTATTAGCTTGGCTCGACTTCCTAGGTTGCTCTGACGTCCTAGATTGCCCCGTGGCCAGCGGCGCCGAACCGGCATCCGCAGTACTGGGGCTGGCTTCCCAGGTTGCCAACGAGGCGCGCAAATGGGCATGACAAATGGCAACCGCCAAGGCATCAGCCGCATCCGCGCTGGCAAAGATCACGCCGGGCAGCAGTCGTTGGACCATCATTTGAACTTGCTCTTTTTGCGCATGCCCTGCCCCAACCACAGCCTTTTTGACCTTGTTCGGTAGATACTGCGCGACATGCAATCCTTTTTGCGCCGGTACAAGCAAGGCAATGCCGCGCGCCATGCCCAGGGCTAAGGTCGTCGTGGCGTTGGAGTTGACAAAGGTCTCCTCCACCGCCGCTTCTTCCGGTTGCCATGCCTGAAACACCTCAAGCAGGCCATCTTGCAATTGCAGCAAACGATTGGAGAGCGCGGCCTTGTCGTCGCTTTTCACGGTGCCATTGGCCACGTGACGCAAGCGCGAGCCTTGCATATCAATGATGCCCCAGCCCGTGTTTCTAAGTCCGGGATCTATGCCGATTAAGCGCACGAACAACCTCTGCCTTGCTGGTGATAGCGAGCCGCAATCGGCCCTCTCCGCCTGTGGGCCCCAGTCAACGGTATCGTCACCTGGGAGCCTTAAATAGGCGTCCGTTCACATCGGAGGCCTTGCGGCGAAGCGAACAAACGTTGCCTGTTTGTGGGCGCTCTGTCCAGGGCTTGTTACCAAGGCGCGAACAGCCAGAACGGCTGACGCGCAAGGGTGGATGCGGACCAGCTCTGAAAAGCCAGGGGCCGGAATGCCCAGGCTCAATCAGCATGGCCCGAAACTACTCTTCGGCCAGCTTGGCCATCACTTCGTCGCTGACTTCAAAGTTCGAGTAGACAGCCTGCACGTCGTCGTTATCTTCCAGCACGTCGATCATCTTCATCAAGGTGCGGGCCTTGTCTTCATCCAATTCGGTCGTCGTGTTGGGACGGAAGATGAGCTTGCCCTCACTAGGATCGCCTAGATCTGCTTCCAATGCATCTTTGACGGTGCCGAAATCTTCCGCTTCTGTGATGATTTCATAGAATTCATCATCGCTTTCAACGTCCTGCGCGCCCGCCTCGATCGCCAGCTCTTCGATGCGATCCATGTCGGCAACAGCGACGGGGTACTTGATGGAGCCCACACGCTCAAAGGTAAAGGCCACCGATCCGGTCTCGCCCAACGCGCCGCCATTCTTGGAAAAGGCTGTGCGCACTTCACCGGCGGTTCGATTGCGGTTGTCGGTCAAGGCCTCCACGATCACGGCAACGCCGCCAGGGCCATAGCCCTCATAGCGCATTTCATCAAAATTGGTGTCGTCGCCAGGGCCCTGAGCGGCCTTGATGGCCCGCTCAATGCGATCCTTGGGCATATTGACGGCGCGTGCGGCTTGGATTGCGCCACGCAAGCGCGGGTTGTTAGCCGGATCAGGGTCACCCATTTTGGCCGCGACCATGATCTCGCGTCCGACTTTGGTAAAGACCTTGGCGCGCTTTGCATCTTGCGCGCCCTTACGGTGCATAATGTTCTTAAATTTACTGTGACCTGCCATGGGGCTGTCTAGCGTCCTTGCAAAGTTTCTTCAGAATAAGGGGAGTTCGCGCCTGTTTAACCTGCCAAGCGAGCAAGAGCAAGCCACGCGAAACACCAACGCGCGACAAGCCCGAACGGTTGAGAGTTAGAGCCCCAAGGCCTTGTGCCAAGCCGCCTCGTCAAAGCCGGTCAGCACCTGGTCGCCAGCAACCAGCACCGGGCGCTTAATGAGCTGGGGAATGCGCGCCATCGCTGCCAACGCCTGGTCGTTGCTGGCGAGAATTGCAGCTTGCTCGCTCGCATCTAAGGCTTTGAAATTACGCGCCCTGGTGTTGAGCAGCGCCGTCATTCCCGCCTTTTCAGCCCAGTTTGGCAGACGCACGTCCAAGTCATCCAGGTCTTTGAATGCAGTAAATTCAAAGGCCATGCCTTGCGCGTCTAGCCACTTGCGCGCCTTGCGAACCGTATCGCAATTCGCCAGCCCGAAGACTTGGATTTTGGTCATGCCGCCCCCATCAACCGCAACTGCGGATTAATCGACTCCAAGTAGGCTTGCGACTGCATCTCGGTCAGGCGGCTAGCGGTACGTTCAAACTCAGGCGCCTGGCGCCCGTGGTACAGCTTTGAAGGCGAACAAGCCGCCGAGGCGATCAACAAAGTGCGGTTATCGTAAAGCACGTCAATCAGCGTGATGAAGCGCTTGGCCTCGCTCAGTCTTTCGTCCGACAATTCTGGGATATCCGCCAGGCATATAGCGCGATAATGCTGGATCAGCGTATAGTAATCTTCGGCGCCCAAGGGCTTGTTGCAAAGGTCATCAAAGCGGAAGAACGCAACGCCGTTGCCCATCATGGGGACATCCACCTGGCGGCCACGGACGAACACGGAGCCCGGCTCCCCCTCTTCGCCAGCATTGAGCACTCGAAAGCTATCCTGCAACCGCGCCTCTGAGGCCCGTCCCAGGGGGGAGATATAAAGCTCTGACAAATGCACGATCGTTTGGCGGTAATCCCGGGGCGCCTCCAGGGCCAGCACCGCCACCTCGTGGGTCAAAAGGTCGATGAAGGGAATAAAGCGCTCGCGCTGTAGTCCGTCCTTATAGAGATCGATCGGCAGCACGTTGGAGGTGGTCACCAACACCACCCCTTCGCTAAACAGCGTCTCAAACAGCCGCTGCAAAATCATGGCGTCGGCAACGTTGTTGACGAAGAACTCATCCAGGCAAATGACCTTGTATTCTTTGGCCAATTGCCGGGCCACCGCGACGAGAGGGCCCAGATCCTTGGCAAAGTGCGCCTTGCGCTCGGCCAGCATGCGGTCGTGGACCTGAAACATGAAACGGTGAAAGTGTTCGCGCCAAACCATTTCAGGGGGCAGCGAAGCGGCAAACAAATCCATCAGGAATGATTTGCCCACGCCCACACTGCCCACTAGGTAGGCGCCCTTGTGGCTCGGCTTGTTGCCTCGACTTTGGAAGAGCCAAGACGTGAGCCCGCCCTTGCTCTCTGCCTCAGCCTTGGTCTTGCTCGTCAGCTCGCTATACAAGCTCTGCAAGTGTTCGGCAGCCAATCGCTGTGAGGGGTTGGCTTCCACCAAGCCATCAGCGACGGCTTGCTCCAGAGCCGGCAAAGGCCCTTGGTCATGTTTGACTAGATCAACCGTGATGCTCACTATCTCGTTCCAACTGCCTCGCCTCCTTGTTGCCTAGCGCCAAGCGCGCGCCATGGCAACACTTCGACCTGGATTTATCGGAAGAGTCGCGATTGTAAAACCGCCAGCAAACGCGGGCTGAACAGCCGTGAGCGAATTTGATCGGGCAAAGGCGCCCCGTTGATCTTGATAAAGCCCCACTTCGGCATCTCAATATCAATCACCCAATCACCGGTTTGTTCGGGGTCGCGGATATAGCCCAACAGCGGGGTTGAGTAGGTCAGGAACAATGCCCCGGGCGCTTTCGGATCGTTGGCGTTTTCGCGGGCCAGCTCCTGCAACGCCGCCATGCCCTTGATTTCCATGTGCAGCTTGCCGCCGAAGACTTCAGACATGAGATCGGCTCTGGTCAGGCTACCGGTCATTTCCCCGGTAATCGCCGGACTTTCAAAACTGGCCTTGGTGACTTCAAAATCATTGAACAACAAAGGCAAGAATGGAGCGATCAGGCCCAATAAGGGCTTTAAGTCTTGTTGGAAAAACGCATCTGAGGTCAGCGGGTTCATGCGCGGGGTCTCGTTCATCAACAAGACCATCTCCTGCAAAGCAGCAAGGCCGACGCGCTGTTCGTAGACCATCGACTTGGGGAACAGCGCCTGCAAGAAGGGATCCAGCTCAACGCTTGTCTGCAAATCAGTGAAGCCGAATTTCAGGCCAAAATGGCTGAGATCAGCGCGCGCGCCGTCAAACGACAGGCCAAAGTGCGCTTCGCTCATCTGGAGGTCAGAGCCCGTATCGGGGCGCTCGGAATGCAGCCCGTTCATGCGCAGCTCAAAACCGGCCTTATCGAAATTAAAGGCATAGGAATAGAGCTCGCCCATGTTGGCTGATGCGCCGCCAGAGTTTTGCGACGACGGCAAATTTACCAAACGCATGAGCGCGCGCAGAGCCTTTGAGGTGTTCAGACCTTCAGCCTTTTGTTCGACCTCAACGCGATCGACCGTGGTCTTGAGCTTGCGCTTTCCAACGCTGCGCAGCAATTCGACACCATCGGCAAAATACAGGATGTCTTGCGTCCCTTGATCGCTGTTGATCGCACGCTGGGCCGAGGTCATACCAGCCTCGCGAAGGCGCAACTGATTGTGCTTACCGTCGCGATCATCCATGAACACATCTTTGGCCGAGATCGTTACATCGGAATCGCTAAGGTCCAACTCACCCAAAATGGCGATCAACTCGCCCGCAGAGCTGGTCGCGCCTTCACTCAGCTCTTCCAGATTTAGATCGAACTTGGCAGCGATTTGGCCCAGGTAGGGGACCAGATTGTTCGGCTGCAAGGAATCCGCACCCAAAGTGGCGCTCAAATCACCGACATTGATGTCCCAGGTGTCCTTGTGTAGCGCTAGTCCTTTGCCTTGCAGGTCAAATTCGATCGGCCCGACACCGGGGGCCTCTTCTTCCTGGCGCAACGCCAGCGCCAGCGTGTCTGCCGTAACCCGGCCATCGCCAAAGGCTGTGTTCCAGCCGGTCGCCGTCATCTCAAACGCCGAGGCTGCCATCGGGCCCTTTAGGCGTTGAAACAGCTCGATCAGATAGGTATCGCGTGCGACATCATCGCTGGACAAGTCCTCGTCAATGACCAATGCCAACAAATCGTGCATCAGCGTAAACACGAGGGCATCCGGCGAATCCAACTCCCAGTTGAGTGCCATCGAATTGATGGTGCTGGTTTGGCCGTCCTCACCTTGCTGAGATAAAGCGTCCAGCGACACCCCCAGCTTGGTTGACGTTGTGCCGACCTGGTTGTCCAACTTGATCGCCAGCTTCCCCAAAGAAAAGTTCGGCGCCAATATATTGCTGGCGGACCAATCCAGGGCTTCGTAGCGCTGCGGCACTTGGAAAGTCCAACGACCTGCCCAGGTTTTAGGCTCCATTAGATGATGGTTTGAGGTGAAGTCGTAACGCGCGTTTTTGAGCTCATAAGACAGGCCCAGCACGTGTTCCAGATCAAAGCTGGCATTGGCAAAGGCCGGCTTGCCGGGGTAGGCAATGTCTTTGATTTCAACGTGATAGCTTGGTTCAGCACCGGTCACACTGAGCGAGCCAACGTCAACTTGCCCCATCAACAGAATGTTTACAGGGCTCGCCAAGTTTTCTTGCAAAAAGGCGCGTATATCGTCGCTGGTGGTCTGAGCTATCGCTGTATTCGCAAACAGGCTCAATGACGAGGCCAACAAGACCACAAGGATTCGAAAGACGGACACACGCGCTCTCCAAAATGATGACCATGACAAAGGGCAGCCACCATATAGGCCATTCTTGAAAAAGATTGCACCGTTTATCTGCGCTTCGCCCCCATTTAGTTGCCGCCGCCGCCGCGCACCTCACACATGCGTGAATTGACTAGGTCTCAACCGATCGTTTGCAGCAGGCGTCGCCGTCGTCTGAGCAGGTTGGCCCCATCAAGACTGGTACTGCGACGGCCCAGCACAACCAAGGCGCAACCAAAGCGCAACCAAGGCGCTCCTTATTCGCCGCGCGCCTGGCGAACCAGAGCCAACAAGTCGGGTTCGGCCAATCCATGCTGACGACAGGTTGCCGTCAAGGTATTGGCCAAAAGGCAAGCAATTGTCATTGGCCCAATGCCGCCCGGAACTGGCGTAATGGCACCGGCAACTTCGGCACACGAGGCCGTGTGAACGTCGCCAACCAACTTGAACTTTCCAGGTTTTTCAGGGTGCGGAATACGGTTGATTCCAACGTCGATAACCGTTGCTCCGGGTTTAATCCAATCGCCTGGAACCATCTCAGGCCTGCCCACAGCCGCCACCAAAATATCGGCCCGCCGTACATGGTCCGCCAGATCTTGCGTGCGCGAGTGGCAAATCTCAACTGTTGCGTTCTCGCTCAACAACAACTGAGCCATCGGCTTTCCAACGATATTCGAGCGTCCGAGAACGACGGCGTTCTTGCCGGATAGATTGCCCAAGTGATCTTGCAAAATGAGCAGGCTACCGAGTGGCGTACAAGGCACCAGCGGCTTTCCCACGCCCGTTGCAAGCATGCCAACATTTTCAACGTGAAAGCCATCGACGTCTTTATCCACACGAATGCGCTCGATGAGTGCCCGGTCATCCAGGCCGTCGGGCAAGGGCAGCTGAACAAGGATTCCGTTGACATCGCTACGCTCGTTCAACTCGTCGATCAGCGCTTCAAGCTCGCTCTGGCTTGTCGTGTCCGGCAAACGGTATTCGAACGACGCCATCCCCGCTTCGATCGTCGATTGGTGCTTGTTGCGCACATAAACCTGGCTGGCTGGGTCTTCACCGACCAACACCACAGCCAGCCCCGGCTTCAAGCCATGGTCCTGCTTGAGCTGGTCAACAAAGCTGCTCAGGCCCTTGCGAAGAGCGGCCGCAAAGGCTTTGCCGTCAAGGAGGGTCGCGGTCATGTTCTTGGTCCTTCGTTGGTCTGTAATCGTCCGGCACGGGGGCATTCGGTCCGACACCTGAACGCCGATCTAGCCCAGTTAGACTAAATAAGATCGACCAGACACGACCAAGGCTGGCCTAGGGACGCGATTTTCCGTCGCGGGCAGTTTGGGGACAGGTAGAACCGCTGGCACCTTGCCGTTCGTTCCACGAGGTCGGCCACTTCAGGCCTCATCAACCACCCAAGAGGGGGCGTAGGTCCTCGGAGATCAGGATACGAAGGAAATAGATCGCGATGAACAGGACCAAAGGCGACAGGTCAAAGCCGTTGAAGCTGGGCAAAACCTTGCGGATCGGACGCAGCACAGGCTCGAACAAAGCCGTTGTAAAGGTCTTGAGCTGAGCAACGAAGCTGTTTTGGTAGGAAGTCACGCCGAAGCGTACCAAAAAATCAATGATGACGTGCGCCAAAAGCAGCAACGTCGCAATATTGAGGATCAAAACGAAGACGGAGATCAAAGCAACCATTATCAATAAGCTCTTGCGGTTTCACTGTTGCATACATGAGGCCAGACGGCGCTCCTGGCAAGGGGGGCGAGCGGATTTGCTCGAACCGATTTGCTCAGGCGGATTTGCTTCGGGGATCCGTGCCTAGAAGTCGCTCTAGGCACCCAAAAGCTAGAGGTCTTCGAGCGTCACGTCTTTTCTCAAATAAAGCGGATGCCCCGGCTCCCCCGCCTTGGTCTTAGGAAAGCACCTTAAGGCACCAAAAGGCGCCAGAATCGCGCGCAGATGATCGGATCGCTGTAGGTGCGCGCCATGATTGCCCCAGCCGCAAACAACGCGCCCGCCCATGTCCAAGACCGTTGCAACGGTTGCCAGCAAGGTGGCATCGTTTTCCGGCCCGACCGGATCGTTTTGCACGCGCATGTCTTTTGGGTCTGTCGCCCGATAGGCGAAGGCGTTGAGGATAATCACCTCGCCAAATCCCCAAGCCAGACCATAGCGGCGACAGCGCGCGACGGTCGGATCATCTTTGCGTTCGTCTGCGGTCGATGGATTAAGCAGCACAAAGGCGATGGGCGCGCGTGCCTCGCCGTCCTGCTGGTTTTCCAGCAGGCCTAGGCCGAGCTGCTCCTCCCAAGGACGCCGAAGAAAATAGCGGTAGCGCCTGTCCGGCGACCAAGTGGTGTGCGTGCCGGGAAAGAGCCGCTCTTGGGTCGAAACAACCGTCACCTTCAAGCCGCCAAATAGCGCCGCTCAAGATGAGCCTTGAAGGCCTCCACCCCAAGCGGGCGGCCGGTTGCTTGTTGCAAAATATCGTTGGTGCCCAGGCTAGAGGCCTTGCCGTGAACGGCCTGACGCAACCAAGCCACAACCGGTGCCAGCTCCCCGCGCGCCAACAGCGCATCAAAATCTGGGAGCGCTCGGCGGGCCGCTTCTGCCAGCTGAGCTGCTGCCATAGCGCCCAAGCTGTAGGTCGGGAAATAGCCAATGGCGCCCATGTACCAATGAATGTCTTGCAGACAGCCCAAGCCGTCGTGCGAAGGCACAACGCCCAGCAATTCGCGCATGCCCTGGCGCCAGGCTTCGGGCAGGTCGGTGAGCGGCATGTCATCGGCCAGCAGCGCCTGTTCAAGGCGATAGCGCAGTATGACGTGCGCTGGATAGGTCACTTCATCCGCCTCAACCCGGACAAGGCCCGGCTGCACCTTAGCATAGACTTTTTGCAGGTTGTCCAGGTCCCAGGCAGCGCCACGACCGCCGAAAGCCTCCAGCAGATGGGGGCGCAAGAACGATAAGAACGCGGGCGAGCGGCCTACTTGCATTTCCATGAACAACGACTGGCTCTCGTGCATCACCATACCGCGCGCTTTGCCAACCGGCTGCCGTCGCCAGTCCCGCGGCAGCCCCTGTTCATAGAGCCCATGCCCTGTTTCGTGGATGACACCCATCAGCGCAGAGGTGAAGTCCTCTTCTGAATAGCGCGTCGTCATGCGCACATCGTCAGGCGTCCCGCCGCAGAAGGGGTGCGCGGATACATCCAAGCGGCCGTTGGCAAACTCAAAGCCCAACAGACCCATGACCTTTTCCCCAAGGGCGCGCTGATCGGCGACACTGAAGGGCCCCTCAATGGTTGCGGCAGCACCTGCCGCGCTCTGGCGGCTGAGGACGGTCTCTAGAAAATCGGGCAAGAAAGCGCTGTAGTCGGTAAAGATTGCGTCGATATCGGCCGAACGGCCATCGGGCTCATAGAGGTCAAGCAAAGCGTCATAGGGCGACAGGCCGCTTGCTTGGGATAGGATCTGTGCCTCCTGGCGGGTCAGGTTCCAGATCTCTTGAAACGCAGGCAGCACGGCCGCAAAATCTGACTGTTCGCGGGCTTCGCGCCACATGGCTTCACACTTAGATGCCGCCAGCGTTTTGGCTTCCACAAGCTCGCCTGGCAGGGCAGTCGCTTGGCGATAGCTGCGTTTAATCTCACGCAAGTTGGCGCGTTGCCAATCCGATAGCGCTGGATTTTCCTGAGCGTCCGCCAACCACTCACCTACCCTTGGATCTTGTCGGCGGTCATGACCGAGCCGTGCCAACACCGCCAACTGCTCGGCGCGGTTTTCCTGTGCGCCGCGGGGCAGCATGACGGAGTTGTCCCAATGCAGGATTGAGGCAGCCTCATCCAGAGCATTGATTTCGGCGTAGTGGCGTTCAAGATTTTCGTAAGCGCTCATGCCGCTCCCCCAAATTTTCAGTTATCACATGCGCGGCCAGGAAGGCCGTCCTCCCCGCCTTCGACGACACCCCGCTGCTAAGGCTTTGGTGTGTCCTGAGGCTTGACGTTGCGCTTCAAACTCAAAATTAGATAGATGCCGAACAAGGACACCGCAAGCCCGAACCAAGTCATAGCATAGCCCAAATGGTTGTTCGGCAAATTGACCTTCGGCAGGTGGCCCAAAGGGAAGCTATCACTGTGCGGGCTATAGCCGTCTTGCCCGTCGCGCAACACATAGGCGACCTGCGGGATTAATGCCGACACCTGCCATTCCTTGGCGAGCTGATCCGGCACACCATAGATCCAGATTCCCCGCTCTGGCACATTGGCATTCGCAGGATCAAAGCCGCGACTGCCTTCTACCTTGCGCAAGATAACCCTGCCCTCAAACGCCTGTGGGCTTGATGCTTCTTTTGGCCAATTTTGCGGAACCCAGCCACGATTGAGCGCAACGCCGGTCCCATCGTCCAACACCAGCAAAGAAACGCGGTGGGCGCCGGTCACGCCCATAACGCGGTGGCCGTAAAGATCGACAGATTTTTCGGGGTAGAGCAACCCGGTGAGCCTGTAGGGCTTCAAGGGGTCGGGCGCGGCTTGACCGGTATAGGGCACCGCAGCTTGCGCAAGTCCTTGCTGCGCTTCGGCGATAAGGCCAGCCTTCCAGCTCAAGCGTTGCAGCTGCCAGCCGCAAAGCGCCAGCAAAACGAGCAAGGCAGGAACCACGACCAGGGTCAGCGCCAGGCGAAAGCGAAACGCGCTCAAGATCAAGCGTCGTTCTCTTTGTTGACAGGGCCGCTTGGGGGCTCAGGGACGGATGTGTCTTCCGCCTCCACTTGCTCGGCGAAGGTCTCTTCGGCCTCGCCTGCCTTGAAGCGATACTGCATGGCAATCAGCAGCGCTTTCAGAGGCCGTAGTGCCCCGATCGTCAACAACACGATTGGCGGCAGCCACAAGACAGCGTGGTGCCAGATAGGCGGCTCAAAGGTGAATTCGTACCACAGCGCGGGGGGCAGAATTAGCACCCCAACGAGCATGGTTAGGAATGGCGCCGGGCCATCGCCCGAATCTTCCTGGCTTAAATCAAGCCCACAGTGAGTGCAGACAGAACGAACCTTGACGATGCCCTCATACAGGGGGCCTTTGCCACAACGTGGGCAGCGGCACATAACCCCTGACTGCCAGATGGTCGACCATAGAGGCCGCTGGACGCGTTGGTCTTTAACACTATAGGGCATCGTTCAAGGTGATCTTTCTGTTTGACTAGCCTGCCGCACCCACAGCCAGCTGGCTGAACAGGTTCCAGTAGACCGCGATGTAGAGGAACAGCCACACCACGTCGACGAAGTGCCAGTACCAAGCCGCAGCTTCAAAGCCAAAGTGTTGCTTTTCAGTGAAGTGGCCTGCTGCACCACGGAACCAGTTAACCGCAAGGAAAATGGTACCGATAATCACGTGCGCTCCGTGGAAACCGGTCGCCATGAAGAAGGTTGAGGGATAGGCGCCTTCTGAGAAGCTAAAGGCCGCCTCAGCATATTCCAGCGCCTGCAAGCCGGTGAAGCCCATGCCCAGCAAAACGGTCAAGCCCAGACCCCACATAAAGGCGCGCCGATTGCCTTCGAGCAGTGCATGGTGGGCCCAAGTAACGGTGGTACCAGACAACAACAGCACCAGGGTGTTCAGCAGAGGAACGCCCAGCGGGTCGAAGGTATGGATGCCTTCAGGCGGCCAGATGCCGCGTGCATTTAGATCGGCCAATTCGTTGAAATCGCCGATCAATGGCGCAATCGCCGTCACCGCGCGGGGGAAAAGGCTGAAGTCGAAGAAGGCCCAGAAAAAGGCCACGAAGAACATGATCTCTGAAATGATGAACAGGATCACACCGTAGCGCAGACCAAGCTGCACGACGGGCTTGTGGTCGCCGCCATGCGCTTCTGAAACAACGTCACGCCACCACAGGAACATGGTGAGCAACACGCCAATAAAGCCCAGGGCCATCATCCACCAAGCGGGAAGACCCATCCACAAGGCCTCGCCATTCTTGTTGAGGTTAAAGAAATTAGCCGCACCGAAAGTCAGTACGCCGGCTGAGATGGCGCCGGTCATGGGCCAAGGACTTGGGTTCACCAAGTGATAATCGTGTTTTGCGCTCATGTTCTCTCCTTTGGCCCCCGTTTAGCGGAGGGTCCGCGGTTAGTATCTATTGTCCTACCTGCTCATGTCGGCTCTTGGCGCCAGCGCCAGCCGAAGCCCACCAGAACCTATAACTTTGCCTGTTGTTCTTCTTCGGGCCAATCCTCCTTTGGGATCGGGAAGAAGGAGTAAGACAAGGTGATGGTGCTGACATCCTTCAGGTAGGGATCGTCTTCCAGCTCAGGATCAATATAAAATGCCACCGGCATGTCAACATTTTCACCTGCGGCTAATTTTTGCGACTCAAAGCAGAAGCAATCTGTTTTGACAAAATAGCTTCCTGCCTCTAGCGGCGTCACGTTAAAAGTGGCCGTCCCCCAGGTATCTTGGTCTGAGCGATTTGTCGCTTCATAGAAAGCAAGGGCGGAATCACCGACTGTCACCTCCATAGAGGGTTGGGCGGGCTTGAATTTCCACGCCAAGTCACCGCTGGTGTTGGCATCAAAGCGAATCGTCATGCGCCGCGCCTCTTGGGTATGGCCGGGCGCAGCGGCGGCAACGCCGGTTGTTCCGCCATAACCTGTAACCTGACAGAAAATGCGGTACAGCGGCACCGCTGCGAATGAGAGCCCGACCATCCCGGCCACCAGAGCGAACAGCACGATAGGCGTCAGCGTCATACGGTTCATTTAAAAAGCCTCCAATCCAGCAACCAGCGCAAATCCGCAACAACAGGGGTATGCTGCAAAAGCAATTTGCGTAACGAACAAACAGACAAGACACGTTGGAAGGCGCTACAAGCCCCAACGCGCCAGCGGCGGCAGCCTAAGCGGCTACGATTTGGCCCATCTTCAGCATGGCGATAATATAGACCAACAGCACGAAGCCGATCAGCAAAGCAAAGATCGCCCAAGAACGCTGCTGCTTCATCCGCTCATCGACATCTGCAACATTGCGAACCGGAAGCACGGCCAACACGATCAAAGCTATGAAAAACGTGAAGAAGCCGAGCGCCGCCCATAACAGGCGATTGTAGCCCTTCACCTTGGCCACGACCGAGCACAAAAAGGCGAACAAGACAGCGGCACCAAAGGCGCTGAAGTACAGAAACGAGGTGCCATAGATTTCAGCAAGCATGTTTAAGACGCTCCAAGCTGCATGAGAGTTGTTAGAAGCTTGTCGCCCATCAGCGCGGCAAATATGCCCGCCAGGTAGACAAGCGAGAATCGAAACATGGTCTTGGATGCGCTGTGATCGTCATCGGGCGCCTGCAACACCAAAATCGCCATAGCGATAAAGATCAGCGACAGCCCGCCCGCTGTCATGCCGTAAATCCATGAACTAGCCCCCATCAACCAAGGGACCATAGAGACCGGCAGCAACACTAGAGTATAGGCCAGCATTTGCCACTTGGTGGCTCTGGCGCCAGCCACGTTGGGCAGCATGGGAACCTTGGCTGCGCCGTAGTCACTTTCGTGAAACAAGGCCAAAGCCCAGAAATGCGGCGGCGTCCACAAGAAGATAATCAAAAACAGGGCAATCGGCGTCCAGCTTATATCCCCGCTGATGGCCGCCCAGCCAATCATGGGCGGAAAAGAGCCCGCGGCGCCGCCAATGACAATGTTCTGAGGCGTGCGTCGCTTCAGCCAGATAGTGTAGACAAAGACATAGAAAAGATTGGCCAGCGCCAGCAGACCAGCCGCGAGCCAGTTCGTCGCCAGCCCCATGACTGCAACGCTTGCAATCGACAGAACGATGCCAAAGGCCAAGGCTTCGTCAGGCACCATTTTGCCGGCCGGGATCGGCCGCTTGACGGTGCGCTTCATGACCGCATCGATGTCCCGGTCGTACCACATATTGATGGCTCCGGCCGCGCCCGCATTCACCGCGATGCAAAGCACGCCAATCAAAGCCAGCAGCGGATGCAGGTTGCCCGGTGCAACGACCATGCCCGCAATACCGGTAAAGACAACAAGGGTCATCACCCGTGGTTTTAGCAGCTGGTAGTAGTCGGCCGCGCTGGCCTTTTCAGGCGACGGGCGCGCATCTGGCGTGGTTCGTGGGGTCTGGGCTTTGCTCATAGTCATCATAAACAGCAGGGCTTGGCTCTTGGCTGAATCCCCAATCATAAGCGACGCATACACAACGCTGACATAGTGCGCAGCGCCAGTATGACAAAGGGGACGCATCACCGCAGCACAGGGGTAAGATGGAGGCATCGTCGGTGAAATCAACGCCGCCGACATACCCCAACGACCTTGCGCAGGGACTTGCGAAAATGAAAAGGGCCCACCCCTGTTGACGGAGCAGGCCCAACTTTTAACCAGGCTCAAACCTGGCCCAACCGATTAGTGGTGGTTGGGATCCTTTTCGATCACCGGCAGTTCCTCAAAAGTGTGGAACGGCGGAGGTGAGCTTACGGTCCACTCCAAAGTGGTCGCGCCTTCGCCCCAGTAGTTGGCGCCAACGCGGCGGCCGAACATGATGGTGTAGAACACGATGAACACGAACAAGAGCGCAGAAGCGAACGTCAGGATTGAACCGAGTGAAGACACGTAATGCCAACCGGCGAAGGCATCGTTGTAGTCTGGATAACGGCGCGGCATGCCCTGCATTCCCAAGAAGTGCTGCGGGAAGAAGATCAGGTTTACGCCGATGAAGAAGGTCCAGAACTGAATGTGAGAAATCACAGACGGATACTGGCGGCCCGACATCTTGCCGATCCAATGATAGAAGGCACCAATGATGCCAAAGACCGCACCCATAGACAGGGTGTAGTGGAAGTGGGCAACAACGTAGTAGGTGTCATGCACAGCGAAGTCAAAGGTCGCATTCGCCAGAGCCACACCGGTCACACCACCGATGGTAAACAGAACCAACAAGGCAATCGCGTACAGCATCGGTACGGTCAAGCTGATCGAACCGCCCCACATGGTCGCGATCCATGAGAAGATCTTGATACCAGTAGGCACCGCAATCACCATTGTCGCCAGCAAGAAGTACCACTCAACATTGACGCCCATGCCTACGGTGAACATGTGGTGCGCCCAAACGACGAAGCCAACAACACCAATGGCAACCATAGCGTAAGCCATGCCCAGATAGCCGAAAATCGGCTTCTTTGAGTGGGTTGAGATGATGTGCGAGATCAAACCGAAGGACGGCAGGATCATGATGTAGACTTCAGGGTGACCGAAGAACCAGAACAAGTGCTGGAACAGAACCGGGTCGCCGCCACCAGCGGGATCAAAGAAGGTGGTGCCGAAGTTACGGTCCGTCAGCAACATGGTGATGCCACCACCCAGAACAGGAACAGCCAACAGCAGCAGGAAGGCCGTTACCAGCATGGCCCATGCGAACAAGGGCATACGGTGCATGGTCATGCCTGGCGCGCGCATGTTGAAGATGGTGGTGATGAAGTTAACCGCACCCAAAATGGATGAAGCGCCCGCCAAGTGCAGGGAGAAGATCGCCAAATCCATCGCGATACCGCTATGGTTTGGATCTTTCACCGATAGCGGCGGATAAACGGTCCAGCCGGTACCAACGCCTGTATCAACGATGGCCGACAAG
>JAUIHE010000056.1 GCA_030432195.1 Alphaproteobacteria bacterium | reverse complement strand
CCAATTCCCGATATCAAATTCTTCCATGTTGATTGGATCAACATCGGCTCAAAGCGCGTGCAGGCTCTGCGCCATGGCATGTCGGGCGCTCCTGGTCTAGAGATTTGGGGGCCATACAAAGACAAAGACTATATCCACTCGACCATTATGCAGGCCGCGCGCGATGCGGGGGTTGATCTGGTGCAGTGCGGTAGCCGCGCCTACTCGACCAACACTCTAGAGTCGGGCTGGATCCCGTCACCCTTGCCCGGCATCTATACCGGCGATGGCATGTTGGCAGATTACCGCGATTGGCTGGGTGCGGACATGTACGAAGCAGCGGGCGCGATCGGCGGCTCGTTTGTGTCGGACAATATCGAAGATTATTACGTCAATCCGTTTGAGCTGGGCTATGACTTCTACATCGGTTGGAAGAAGGACGACTTCATCGGTAAGGCGGCGCTTCAGGCGATGAAGCAGAGCGGCACCAACCGAAAGAAGGTGACCTTTGAGTGGAACCGTGAAGACGTGCTGAAGGTCATTGCGTCGGCCTTTGAAGAAGGCACGCCCTACAAGTGGATCGACTTCCCGCAGCCCAACTATGCGTCGTCCAGTGCAGACATGGTTATGCAGGGCGGCAAGATGGTCGGCATGTCGATGTTCAACGGCTACAGCTATAACGAGCGCTGTTTGTTGAGCCTGGGTGTTGTCGATCAAAGCGTCGAAGTCGGCGATGTTTTGACCCTGAAGTGGGGCGAGCCCGAGACCACCGGCAAGACCTCTACCGAGCCCCACAAGCAGGCTGAAATTCGCGTGCGCGTTGCGGCCACTCCCTATGCCAAAGAAGCGCGTGAAAACTACGCTGACAGCTGGCGTACCAAGGCTGCCTAAGCCTGTGAATGTGGGTCAAAGCGCCAAGCTTTCGGCGCCTTGGCTTTCAAAAAAACAATCCAATACCGGGCCTTGCTTGGGCCCGGATTACTTCCAGGAGGAAACCCATGAAACTTAAGTTTGCAACCTTGGCCGCTGGCCTTGCTTTGGGCCTAAGCGGTCTTGCCGCCCAAGCCGGTGAGTTGAAATTCGCCAATTTCACCCCGCCGTTCCACACCATCAATGCATCTGTCATTGAAAAGCTGAACGCTGATGTCTCGGCCGCCACGGGTGGTGCTTTGACCGTTCGCGGCTATCATGGTGGTGAGCTGGGCGCTGGCCCGGTTGAGCAGTACGTTCGCGTGGTGCAAGGCGCTGCGGACATTGCTTGGGGCCTGCCAGGCTACACCTCATCGCAGTTCGGCAAGACCATGATTGCTGAGCTGCCCGGCGCGATCCCAGTCGAGTTGCCCGGTTACAAGGCGCTTTGGGCTGCCTATGACGATCATCTGGCTGGCGAGTTCCCGGCAACCGTGCCGTTGGCGCTTTGGACATCTGAGCCGAACATCATGATTATGCGGGATGCTCAGATTCGTAAGCCCGCTGACTTGGCTGGTCTGAAAATCCGTGTTGCCGGTGCGACGGCTGCAGAAGTGGCCAACGCTCTGGGGGCCACACCGGTGCAGATGCCGATTAACCAGGTCTACAATGCTTTGCAGACTGGCTTGATTGATGGCGTATTTACCGGTGCGTCTACCTTGACCGACTTTAAGTTGGACGAAGTGGCGGATTCCTTGATCTTGGGCGCACCGCTGGGCCGCCTGACCTTCTATGCGGTCTTGAACGAGCAAGTTTACAATGGCCTGCCAGCCGATCAGCGCGCCGCGTTGGATGCGGCCTCTGGTGTGCCGCTGTCAGAGAGCGCAGAGACCGCTTGGTTGGCCACGGCTGATGCCGCGGTTGCAGCCGCGCGTGGCGATGCCAACAACGTTGTCATTGACCTGAGCGATGACGAAATCGCGGCCTTCCAAGCAGCTGTCGCGGATGTGGTCAACGGCTACGTCAAAGGCGTTGGCGGTGAGGCCGCGCTTGCTGCCATGAACGGCATGTAAGGTCTAGGGCCTTGATGAGCCTGATAAGAAAAGCAGCGGACGGGCTAATCAGCCTGTCCGCAGCAATCGGCGCCTTGGCTTTGATGGCTGAGGTCGGCATCATTTTGGTAGACGTGATCGGCCGTGCCCTGGGCTCGCCGCTCTATGGCTCGCAAGATCTCATCACAATGACCATGGTAATCTTGGTATTTGGAGCCATGGCGCTGTGCGATCGTCAGGGTGGGCACATTGCTGTCGATCTGTTGGAGCAACGCTTTTCACGGGGCCTCAACCGAGGCATCGACATCGGCTCTGCGGCGTTGGGGGCAATCATTTTTGCCTTTATCGCTTACGCGATATTGGACAGTGCCAAGCTGTCGGTATTGCTCAATCTTTCAACCAATCTCTTGCGTTTGCCCAAAGCTTGGTTCCAATATGCCCTTGCAGGCTTTGCGGTGATGACCGCGGTCGGTATGGCGCTACGCGCAATCGAGCTGACTTGGACAGGTCGCGACGTGCATCGCGAGCCCAAACACGGACTATACGAGGATCTGGAGTTATGAGCGGCGCGACAATCGGGCTCTTGGGCGTTCTTTGCCTTTTCGTCTTGTTGGCGATCCGCATCCCCGTTGCCTTTGCGATGTTTTTGGTGGGCTTTTTGGGGATTGTTGCGCTCAATGGCACCAAGGCCGCTTTTAGTCTGCTCGCCTCAGAGACCTTTACCCTGGCTTCGTCGCCGGAGTTGGTGGTGGTACCGCTGTTCATCCTGATGGGCAACGTGGCGTCAATCACCGGTATGAGCCGCAAGCTGTATGACGCGGCCTATGCTGTGGTGGGCCATATTCGCGGCGGCTTGGCATCGGCGACCGTGCTGGGCTGCGGCGGGTTTGCCGCGCTGTCGGGTTCGTCGGTGGCGTCAGCCTTGACCATGGGCAAGGTCGCCTTGTCTCAAATGGAGCGTTTCAACTACGATCAGCGTCTTTCGACCGGCGCGGTGGCTGCTGGCGGGACGTTGGGCATCCTTATTCCGCCTTCTACCGGTTTTGTCATTTACGCCATTTTGACCGAGCAGAGTATCGGGCGCTTGTTCTTGGCAGGGGTCTTTCCGGGCATCTTGCTGCTCGCCATGTTCATTTTGGCGATCACCGTCATTTGCTGGCTGCGGCCCGAAGCCGGTCCAGCGGGCCCCCAAACGGGCCTGCGCGAGAAAGCGGGCGCCTTGCTGGCTGCCTCGCCCATTGTCTTGGTCATATTGCTCACTATCGGCGGAATCTACGGCGGTTGGTTTTCGCCGGTTGAAGCCGCGGCGGTTGGCGCCGGGATCGTTATCGCGCTGGGCTTTGCGACCCGCTCTTTGCCCTTGCATCGTTTGTGGGCGGCGGCAAAAGATTCGGTGGTGACAACGGCAACAGTGATGCTGATTTTGATCGCCGCGCACCTCTTCAATCCCTTTATGGCGCTTAGTCAAATCCCCGCTGCCGTGGGTTCAACGATCTTGTCTTTGGACCTGGGGCAGACCGGTACCCTGGTCTTGATTTTGGCGATTTATCTGGTGTTGGGGTGCTTCTTAGAGGGCTTTGCCATGCTGGTTCTGACCCTGCCGATCTTCTTCCCGATAATTCTCAACTTGGGCATTGATCCAATTTGGTTCGGTGTGCTGACCGTCCTGACGTTGGAAATGGGGCTCATCTCGCCACCGGTCGGGCTGAACGTCTTCATCGTGAAGTCCGTTGCGCCCAAAGTGCCGCTTGGACAGATCTTCCGCGGGGTGTTGCCGTTCTGGCTGATGATGATTGTCACGGTCGGAATTTTGATCGCAGTACCGCAGATCGCGTTGCTGCTGCCCAACACCATGATGCGCTAGCCCTGTGCTAGAGCAGCGGCCGGGCAGCGGGCGACAGACTTATGTGGGGCGGGACATGAAGGCGACCTGTGGTGACTAGGCAAAGCACGTCCCGGGGTGCCATTGCGGTTCTTGTACTTGCTGGCATTGCCACAGCTTTGCAGGTCGGCAAGGTGCCTGTGGCCCTTCCCAGCTTGGGGCAAGAGATGGGCAGCTCGCTCGTCACCTTGGGCTGGATCGTCGCCATTTTCAGTTTGATTACAGCGGCGTTCGGCACCCTTTTCGGTGCTATCGCGCGGCGTTTGGGCCTGTTTGGCGTGGGGCTCAGCGGGCTCTTGATCTGCGCTACCAGCAACTTCATCGGCTCCTTTGCACCGAATGCGGGCTTCTTGCTCGCAACTCGGGTCGTGGAAGGGCTTGGCTATTTGATGGTCATCACTTCCCTACCGCCCCTGGTCATGCAGTTCGCCAAAGATGACGACCGGCGGAGCGTGTTGGCAATCTGGAGCCTTTTCATCCCAGCGGGCTCATTCCTGGCCATGGTGACCTCGGGCCCGGTCTTGGCCTACAGCACTTGGCGATGGCTTTGGGTCTTGGTGGGGGTGGCGCTGTTGGTCTCTGCGCTGTCGCTTTGGATCTTGCGCCGTCGGCAATCCGCGCCTGCGCTTGCCGCCTTGGCGCCGCCACCGCCTTCTTCCACCGACACGCGAGGCGGGGGGCTGGCAGGGCTGTGGGATGTTGTACGCGCGCCGACACGGATCGTGGCGGGCTTGACGTTTGGGGTCTATGCGGCTCAGTACATGGCGATAACCGGCTTCATCCCTTTGCTGCTGCAAGAACGGTTGGGCTGGCAGCCGGTGGCGGTCGGCACCACGGTGGCACTGGTGGTGCTGGTCAACGCGGGATCGAACGGTCTCAGCGCCGCCTTTTTCCGCCGCGGTTGGGCCTCATCGTCCCTCATTTTGATGGCGGGTAGTGCCATGATCGGGACCCCCTTTTTCATCTTTTCCCCCCAGGTGCCGCCAGCGGTCAACCTAGCGGCGATGGTGGTGTTTGCCGCTTTCTCTGGCTTCGTTCCAGCCTCGCTGTTTGGCAGCCTGCCAATTCTGGCTCCGCGGCCGGATATGACGCCGACCGTCAGTGGCATGCTGATGCAAGGGTCGGCGATTGGTCAACTGCTTGGCCCGCCTTTGGTCGCGGCAGCCGTCGGCCTGCTGGGGGGCTGGTCGGGCGCGATTGGCGTTTTGATGTTCCTCACGGTTTTAATGCTGTCGGGCGCTTGGTTCTTGCGGGCGCGCGGTGCCTAGTTGCGCGCGCTCGTTCGGCGTCGCCGCTTTTATGTTACTCTAAGGCCCAAACCGGCGGACGCAGCGCCGATTGAAACCAGCAAACCGCTGAATAGATGGAAAAGACCGGCAGGCCCGTTGCTTGGCGAACCGAGCGCGCATAGGGCATCATGTTGGTACATTCCAGAACAATGGCGCCCAACTCCGGGTGCGCCATTTGAAAGGCCTTGGCGGCCTCTATAAGGTCGCGCTCTGCGGCGGCAATGTCCATTTGCGGCTCGTTGTCCAAGATGGCGCGGGTGAATTCCTCGTCGCTCTCTGTTCCCCACAATGGCGTGTCATATGCCAGACCAACCGCCTCAAGATGAGCCGGGGTCATGCTGGTTTTTGAGATGGTCAGAACGCCGACGCGTTTGTCGCTTGGCAGGATTGCTTGCACCAGCGGTACCTGCATCAACGACGAGGTCAAGACCGGTACCGGCAAGGCGGCTTGGAGCTGGCGCTGATAGAGCGCCAGAAAACCGCAGTTGGTGGTAATGCCGTCGACTCCATCTGCAATCAGTTCGCGCGCCGCGTCGATGAAATGGTCTAGTAGACCTTCAGCGCCCTTTCGAACCACGCGATCCGGGCTCGCCGATCGGACGATCTTATAGTGGACCGGAAAGGGCCAGGTCTCGGCATTGCCCATATCGCCTGGGATGCGCGGAAACTGGGCGTCGAGCATCAAGATACCGATGCTGGCGCCGTATAGGGCTTTTCCGCCCGCAACCATACGCCGTGAGTTCCTATCTGGTGAGTTATAAAACATACAGATTTCTTGCTTGACGAGTCTAGCTTATGGGCTAGCGTAGCTCTGCTCATGAATGGAAAGCCAGCAAAAAAGTGGCTCGGTCGGGCGGAATCGGAGGTAGAGTGGCAGGCGATCAGACCAGCAACGCAATGCGCGGGGCTGAAGCCGTAGTGACCCAGTTGGCGGGCCATGGTGTGAAGCACATCTTTGGGCTTTGTGGCGACACATCTCTGCCCTTTTATGATGCATTGGCGCGCCTCAATCACGGCATGGCTCATATTTTGACCCGCGACGAGCGATCGGCTTCCTACATGGCCGACGGCTATGCGCGGGTGACGCGAAAGATTGGTATTTGCGAAGGGCCTTCTGGCGGCGGGGCTACCTATATGGCGCCCGGCTTGGTTGAAGCCAACGAATCTTCGATCCCTATGCTCAGCATCACAACGGACGTCTCGACCGGTTCGGCAGGGCGCTTCCCGCTGACCGAGCTGGATCAAAAGGCAATGTTTGCGCCGCTGACCAAGTGGAACGCGCTGGCCAGCTCCGCCGATACCCTGTGCACCCTGTTTCGCGGTGCTTTTCGCCAGGCGACCAGCCCGCGCATGGGCGCAACCCATATCGCTTTGCCGTTCGACGTGCAGAAAGCCCAAGTGGACCCGCAGAGCGCTTGGGCAGATGCGCGCTTTGGTGCTATGGGTGCGCTGCGGTTTGCGCCAGACGCGGGCGATCTCGAAGCTGTCTATCAGGCTTTGACCAGGGCCACGCGACCCGTTGTGATCTGCGGCGGTGGTGTTGGTCTAGCGGGCGGTGAGGCCGCTCTGCGCCAATTGGCTGAGGGCCTGGATCTTGTCGTCGCGACGACCATATCGGGGCAGGGTTGCTTGCCGGAAACCCACGCCAACTGCCTCGGCGTTGTGGGTTCCAACGGCGGCGTTCCTGCCACCCGCGCGGTGGTGGACGAGGCTGATTTCATTCTGTTTATCGGCTGTCGGGCGGGCTCCGTGACGACTGAACGCTGGCGTTCGCCCAAGCCCGGGGTTGCTACTGCGCACATTGACGTTGACCCCGCTGCCTTGCAGGCGGCCTATCACAGTCAAGCGCTGGCATTGGGGGACGCCGGGCTGGCATTGGAGGGCCTGGTCGCGCTAATGCAAGAACACAAGAGCCGCCCCAATTTTGCCGGCGCCACACGCATTGCCCGGGCGAAGGCAGAAAAGTTCGCCGCATTTGAGGCCTTGGCCAAATCCGACGATAGCCCGATCAAGCCCGAACGCATAGTCGCCAGCCTGCGCCGCGTATTGCCGGACAATGCAATCGTTGTTGCGGACCCTGGCACGCCTTGCCCCTACCTTTCGGCCTATTTTGAGATCCGCGCGACGGGCAAAACTCTGTTCTCCAACCGCGCCCATGGTGCTTTGGGCTATTCCTTGGCTGCTGCCGCTGGGGCGCAAGTTGGCCAA
This sequence comes from Alphaproteobacteria bacterium, assembly GCA_030432195.1. GTDB lineage: Bacteria > Pseudomonadota > Alphaproteobacteria > UBA7985 > JAUIBT01 > JAUIBT01. The sequence continues at coordinate 9,917 of JAUIHE010000056.1, read as the reverse complement.
CCCAACCGAAAAGTCGTCTCGGTCATGGGCGATGGCTCCTTTGGCTTTACGGTGGGTGAGCTGGAGACCGTGGTACGTTTGGGCCTGCCGATCACCTTCATTGTCATGTCGAATTCTATTTTTGGGTGGATCAAGGCCGGGCAGAAAACCGGATTTGGTGAGCGCTATTATTCCGTCGATTTCAGCCGTAGCCAGCACGCCGCCATCGCTGAGGCTTACGGTGTGAAATCTTGGAGCGTTGACGACCCGCGCGCCCTTGAAACGGTGTTGGCGCAGGCTGTCGCCCACGATGGTCCCAGCTTGGTCGATATTATTACCCAGCCGCTGCCCGATGCACGGGCGCCCGTATCGGAGTGGGTGGCATGAGCCAAGATCAAAAATCCAGCCAGAGCGTCGCTGTCGTTGGCGCAGGGATCATTGGCGTTGCAAGCGCCGAATGGCTGCGCCGCGCGGGTTTTCAAGTAACGCTGATTGACCGGCTGGAGCCTGGCAGCGCTGAGCAGACCAGCTATGGCAACGGCGGGATCTTGGCGCGATGCGCGATCATTCCCGTGCCCACCCCCGGCATCTGGATGAAGGGCCCGCGTATGGCCCTGGACCCTGACCAGCCCTTGTTCATGCGCTGGTCCTATTTACCGAAATTGCTGCCCTGGCTGATGCGCTACCTTGCGACCAGCCGGGCAGAGGTGGTGCGTAAGACCGCCAAAGGCTTGGCCTTGCTCAACTTTGACACTGTTGAACAGCATTTGGCTCTTGCCCGGGGCACGCCCGCTGAAGCCTATGTGCGGCCGGGGAAATATGCCTACCTCTATCCTACGCGCGCGGATTTTGAAGCGGACAGCTTTGCCTGGTCGATCCGCGCCGAACACGGTATCACCGGCGAGATTTTGGAGGGCGCGGCGCTGAAGGCCTGGGATCCCAATATTTCTGATCGCTATGGCTTTGCCTATTTGATGGATGACCACGGCACGATCGCCTCACCGGGGCGCTACGTGGCCGCGCTCGCCGACTGGTTTCAGAGCCAGGGCGGGCAGTTCTTGCGCGCCGACGTGCAGCAGGTGACCCCAGAAGGGCAGGGGGTGAGCCTCACAATCGACGGGCAAGTACATGCCTTCGATCGCGTTGTTTTGGCGACAGGCGCTTTTACCGACGCGCTGACCAAGGATCTGAATATCAAGGCCCATATTGAAGCAGAGCGCGGGTATCACGTGCTGCTCAAGAACCCCAGCTATTTGCCGACCACTGCCATGATGGTTGCCGATCGCAAATACGTTGTGACGCCCATGGAAGAAGGGCTTCGCATCGCCGGTGTCGTGGAGTTTGGCGGGCTGAAGGCAGGCAAATCAAAGCCCCCCATTGCCTTGCTTAAGCGATCAATCAAGCAACTGTATCCAGAACTTACTTGGGAGTCGGAAGAGACCTGGCTCGGCTACCGACCGGCTACGATTGACTCTCTGCCCCTGCTGGGTTCTCATCCTGACTACAGCCAAATCTTTTTCGCTGCTGGCCATCAACATATTGGTCTAACGGCGGGCCCCAAAACCGGGCGCCTCGTCGCCGACCTATTGTCCGGGCGTCATCCAAATGTCGATCTAAGCGCCTTTGCGCCCCAGCGGTTCAGTCGATGACCGCGTGATCGTCAAAACAAATTGCTAGTCTAGAGCGCATCGCGCGCTTTGGGGCGGCATACAAGCATCTTTGCTTAACCACTAGGGAGGTAACTCTATGATAAAGACATTAACTGTATCTTTTGCGGCGCTCGCGGTTGCGGGCACGGCGATGGCAGGCAGCCACGTTCAAAAGTGGGATATGCCCATGGCTTATGCGGCATCAAACTTCCACTCTGAGCACGGCGTCATCTTCGCTGATGCTGTTCGCGAAGCCACTGGCGGCGCGGTTGATATCACGGTTCACCCGGGCGGCTCGCTGTTCGGCGGGGCCGACATCAAACGTGCGGTTCAAACTGGCCAAGCGCCAATCGGCGAGCGCCTGTTGTCGGCTCACCAGAACGAATCAGCACTGTTCGGTGTGGATTCAATCCCCTTCTTGGCGACTTCCTATGAAGCGTCTGACAAGCTGATTAAGGCTGCTGAAGGGGCAATTTCTGAAGAGCTGGCAAACCAAAACCTGCACCTGCTCTATTCCTGCCCTTGGCCGGGCCAGGGCCTCTACTTCAAGAAAGAGGTTACGTCCAAGGCCGATACGCAAGGCGTCAAGTTCCGTTCTTACAACTCGGCGACTGCGCGTTTGGCTGAGCTGATGGGCATGCTGCCGGTGCAGGTTGAGGCCGCAGAGCTGTCACAAGCTTTGGCAACAGGTGTTGCAGAATCTTTCGTGTCGTCTGGCTCTACCGGATACGACCGTAAGGTTTGGGAGCAGCTCACTCACTTCTATGAAGTGAACGCTTGGATGCCCCGCAACTATGTCTTCGTGAATATGCAGGCGTGGGATAGCTTGGATGCTGACACCCAAGCCGCAGTTGAAGGGGCGGCCGCTGACACCGCTGCCAAGTGTACCGCCAAAAGCTCTGAGCTGGCGAGCTGGTACCTGGAGCAGCTGGCGGCCAACGGCATGACTGTGCAGCCTGCTGGCGACGCGCTGCGCGCTGAGCTTGAGGACATCGGTGCGACCATGACCGCTGAGTGGCTGGAAGCAGCCGGCGACGCGGGCGCGGCTGTCATCGCGGCCTACAAAGGCATGTAATGCTCTAAAGACCGTGCCTCGGTGGTTTGCGTTCAGCATGCCCCGGGGCGCGGGCCTTTCTGATTGGCGCCGCCCCTTAGCTTCGCATGCTTCGGGTCGGCTTCAATCAAAAGGGCGCGTGAAAACGACGCCAACAAGAAGAACAGGGAGAGATTATGCGCAGCGACTGGCCAGCCTATTTTGGCCTGCCCCTTTGGGCTTGGGTCTTTGTCGCGCCGACGTTGTTGGCGCTGATTATTTTTGTGGGCCGGGGGCGATTGCAGCCCGTTCTAAAACCCGTTTGGGCGGTGCTCGATGGGCTTTATTTCATTTCTGGCATGGTCGGCGCGGGCTTCTTGGTAGCCATTTTGGCGCTGATCGTCGCCAACATGGTCTCGCGTTGGTCGGGCAATGTCTTTGCGGGGGCTACCGAATACGCCGGTTACTGCATGGCGGCGGCCTCATTCTTCGCCCTGGCGCATGCGCTCAATCGTGGCGCGCACATCCGGGTGTCGCTATTCTTGGGGCTCTCTCGCGCGGTGCATTTCTGGCTTGATGCCGTGGCCACGTTGACCGCAGCGATCATTGCGACCTATTTCGCGCGCTACGCCATTAAGACGATTTGGTTCTCCAAGCTGCTCAACGACCGCACGCAGGGACTCGACAAGGTGCCCAATTGGTTGGTTGATTATCTTTCCTTTTTTGTCGCGCCGGGCCGCTATGCCAAAGAAATCGCCAACATTGAACCCGGCTGGATCTTTACGCCCTTGTGGCTGCCGCAGTTAGCCATGGGATTTGGTTCGATCCTGTTAGCCATTGCCTTGTGGGACAACCTATATCGCATGCTGGTAGTTGGCGAGAGCCGTATCAAGAATGAGGGTGTCGAATAATGGAACAACTCACCCTAACCCTTGTCTTCTTGATGGTCCTATTCATCCTTTTGGGTGGGTCCGTGTGGATCGGTCTAGCCCTGATGGGCGTTGCCTATGTCGGCGTCGAGCTGTTTACCGTGCGCCCGGCGGGCGATGCCATGATTACCGAGATTTGGCGCTCGTCTTCCAGTTGGACGCTAACGGCGTTGCCTCTGTTCATTTGGATGGGCGAGATCTTATATCGAACGCGATTGTCTGAGGATATGTTCCGCGGTCTAGCACCTTGGATGCGCTGGCTGCCGGGCGGGCTGCTCCACACGAACATCGCGGGCTGTACGGTATTTGCCGCTGTGTCTGGTTCGTCGGCGGCCACCTTGACCACCGTCGGCAAAATGTCGATCCCTGAACTGCGACGCCGGGGGTACCCCGAATACATGATTATTGGCACGCTGGCCGGTGCGGCGACTTTGGGTTTGATGATCCCGCCCTCATTGACCCTGATCGTCTATGGCGTGACCATTAACGAGAGCATTACCAAGCTGTTCATCGCGGGCATTTTGCCGGGCCTCGTACTGGCGGCCATGTTCATGCTGTATATCGTGGGTTGGTACTTTTTGCGCCCCAATGAGCGCCCGGAGCCCGAGCCTGCCATGTCCTTTGGCCAAATGCTGAAGGAGAGCCGCTTTTTGATCCCTGTGATCCTTTTGATTATGGCGGTAATCGGCTCCATGTATCAGGGCTATGCCACCCCAACAGAAGCGGCGGCGATCGGGGTCATTGGCGCCTTGGTATTGGCTTTGATGCAAGGCTCGCTGACCTGGGACAGCTTTAGTCAAAGCTTGATGGGCGCCACACGCACCTCGGCCATGATCGCGCTGATTTTGATGGGCGCGGCCTTCTTGAAGCTGTCCATGGGCTTTACCGGTCTGCCGCGCGCTCTGGCGGAGTGGATCGATTCCTTGGGCCTTAGCCCCGTTGCGCTCATTGCCATGCTGACGGTCTTTTATTTGGTCTTGGGCATGTTCCTGGACGGCATTTCCTCAGTCGTGCTGACCATGGCCATTGTCGAGCCGATGATCCGTGCTGCGGGCATTGATATGATCTGGTTCGGCATCTTTATCGTTGTGGTGGTTGAAATGGCGCAGGTGACGCCGCCCATTGGCTTCAACCTTTTCGTGCTGCAAGGCATGACCAAGCACGAAATCTACTACATAGCCCGAACAGCGGTGCCGATGGTGGCGCTTATGTTGCTGATGGTCGTGGTTCTGGTGGCCTTTCCAGACCTGGCGACCTTCCTGCCCGGCAAGGCGTCAGCCGGCCCTCCGGGCTAATTCGCACGGCGCGTCGCCTCGCTTTGTTCTGCCTTGGCTGCTGCGGCGCGGCGCTCAAAAGTTGCCCTGGCGCGCGCAAAGCCCAAGCAATTGGAAACAATTGCGCGGGTGACTTTGCAGCAAAATCAAATAGATAGCGCGCGTTGAATGTGAGCCATCAAATGAGATGCGCGCTAGCGCCAGACCACAAAGAAAAACGCCCACCTCCGACAATCTTCGTCAGGGGTGGGCGTTTCAGTTCAAAGGTTGCCGTTAGAGCGATCAACTCCAGGCGATCAACTCCAGGCGATCAACTCCAGGCGTCCGACTGTTCACGCGCCTGCTGGTCCGCCATTTCAAAATACAGCGCGCGCAGTTTGCGGACCACGGGGCCGGGTTGGCCTCCACCAATGCGCTGGTCGTCGATCTTGACGACCGGCATGACCAGCGCCGTCGCAGAAGCCATGAAGACCTCGCTCGCGCCCATCAATTCGTCGAGCGTAAACAGCCGCTCTTCAATGGCAACGCCGGTCTGGTCCGCCAGTTTGGTGACAGCCTGGCGCGTGATCGAGGGCAAGATCGCATTTGAAAAGGGCCGCAGCACGATGGTGCCGTCCGCCTTCACAAAGCCCAGTGATGACGAGCCGCCTTCTGTCACGTATCCATCTTGGGTCATGACGGCTTCGAAAGCCCCGCGGGATTTGGCCTCTTGCTTGGCCAAGACCTGAGCCAACAGAGCGACCGATTTGATATCGCGGCGCTCCCAGCGGATGTCCGGTACCGAGGCCAGCGCGACGCCGGTCTCGGCCTTGGGGTCTTCGCTAAGCTCGGTCGATTGCGCGAACAGCACCAGCGAGGGTTTGGCGCCTGCGGGGAAGGGGAAGTTGCGGCCATTTTCAGAGCCGCGCGTGACCTGCAAATAGACCAAGCCTTCGTCTATGCCGTTCTTTTCGATCAGACTCCGGTGGATCTTCTCTAACTCATCGTCGCTGCACGGCATGTCCATGCCCAGCTCGCGCAATGAGCGCTTGAGCCGCTCAATATGGGGGGCGTAGTCGATCAGTTGGCCGCTGATAACCGCCGTGACCTCATAGACGCCGTCAGCAAACAAGAAGCCGCGATCAAAAATAGAAATCTTGGCATCTTGGGCAGCAACGTAGTCGCCATTGACGTAGACCAATGGCGCGCAAGCAAAAGCGGTTTTGTATTTGGGTTCAGCAGACATGAGGGTGGGGCTCGTTTCGAAATTGGAGTGATGCCCCCTTTATTCCCGAGCCAGCGCATTGGCGCAAGCCGCCTTCAGTGTGAAATCTGCCTCCAACCGGCAATTTCCATCCTGTGAGTGTCGCTAACACTTGCATCGCAACCGCGACCCGGCAAGGCTAGTCGCGCGCCTTAGGGCAGAGCAGAGGAAACAATATCCTTGTTAGGAGACAAGAAAGCATGACCATCCAATCCACAGCACGTGTGGTGGTCGTTGGCGGTGGCGTCAACGGCGTATCCACCCTCTATCACTTGGCGAAGAAGGGCTGGACCGATGTGGTCTTGCTGGAGCGCACAGAGCTGACGGCCGGGTCCACCTGGCACGCCGCAGGCTTGCTGCCTCTGTTCAACATGTCCTATTCGGTCGGTCAGTTGCACCAGTACTCGGTAGAGCTCTACAAAAAGCTGGAAGCTGAGACCGGCCAAGCCGTTTCATTCCACGAGTGCGGCAACCTGCGTTTGGCCACCAACCGCGATCGCATGGACGAGTACCGGAACTACAAGTGTACCGCTGAGACCATCGGCATCGACTGTGAACTGATCGACGTGCCCGCAATTAAGAAACTGTGGCCGCTGATTAACGAAGAGGGCTTGGTCGGCGCTCTTTGGCACCCCACAGACGGCCACATCGCACCGGTTGACGTGACCATGGCCATGGCCAAGGGCGCGCGCGATCGTGGTGCCAAGATCCATCAGCACACCGTTGTGACCGGCATCGAACGCGACAACAACGAGTGGGTCGTCAAGTGGCAGGCCTATAAGGGCGAAGAGAGCGGCGAAATCCGCTGTGAGCACGTCGTGACCGCTTCAGGCAACTATGCGTTTGAAACCGCGCGCAAGGTCGGCTTGGAAATCCCTGCCATCCCGGTTGAGCACCAGTTCATCGTGTTCGATGTAGACCCCGCGTTGGAAAAGTATCGCGCAGAAGGCAACCCCGAGCTGGCGGTTTTGCGCGAATCTGATGCTCAGTACTATTTCCGCGAAGAGCGCAACGGCTGGATCTTGGGCCCCTATGAGCGCGGCGCACCGGCCTGCTTCGTCAATGGCGTGCCGGATACATTTGAAAAGGATCTGTTCCCTGGCGAGCTTGAGCGCCTCATGCCCCACGTCGAAGCCCTGTTCAATCGCGTTCCATCGGCTGCCGAGTGCGGTATGAAAGACATTGTAAACGGCCCGATTTCTTACACTCCGGACGGCAACCCTATGGTGGGCCCGGCCTTCGGTCTGCAAAACTATTGGATCTCTGAGGGGCATTCGTTCGGCATCACCGCCGCTGGCGGCGCAGGCTGGCAGCTCGCCGAGTGGATCGTCGAAGGCGAGCCCACCGTCGATATGAACGGCGTTGATCCGCGTCGCTTTGGCGTCACCTCAAAGAACTTCGCCAAGATCAAGAACGAAGAAGCCTACGAGCACGTCTTCTTGAACCACTACCCCATGGAAGAGCGCGCCGCTGGCCGCCCGGCCAAGACCATGCCCGCTTATCCTCGCTTGGATGATGCGCGCGCGGTTTGGGGGGCGTCGTTCGGCTGGGAGCGCCCGCTGTGGTTCGCGCCCGAAGGGGTTGAGCGCAAGGACATTTACTCCTTCCGCCGGTCAAACTGGTTCGAGCATGTCGGCAACGAAGTGCGCGCCATGCGTGAACGCGTCGGCGTCATGGAGCTGATGCCCTTTGCCAAGTGGGAGATCGAAGGCCCTGGCGCGCGCGCTTGGCTGGATGGCATGATCGCCAACAACGTGCCGAAGAAAATCGGTCGCATAGCCCTGTGTCACGCATTGAACAAGTCAGGCTCGCCGCGCGCGGAATTCACCATCATGCGCATGCCCGACGGCATGTTGGGCGAGCGCTTCTATGTGGTCGGCCCCTCACGCATGCACGACGTGGATCACCACTTCCTGATGAGCACCGCGCCGCGCGATGGTTCGGTCTTTATCAAGGACGTGACGACCCAATATGCCGTGTTGGTTGTCGCGGGCCCCATGGCGCGCAAGGTGCTTGAAAAGTTGGCAGACGCCGATTTGTCGAACGAGGCCTTCCCCTGGCTGACCGGCCAGGAAATCTCAGTCGGCTATGCTTCGCGCGTGCGGGCTCTGCGGGTGAATTTTGTTGGCTCATTGGGTTGGGAATTGCACCACCCCGTTGAGTTCGGCCTGCACCTCTATGACGCCGTAATGAAGGCGGGCGCCGAATTCGGCATTGAGAACGTTGGCATGCGTGCCATGGACTCCATGCGTCTTGAAAAGACCTATCGTGCTTTTGGAACCGACTTGAACGCTGAAAACACCGTGTTGGAAGCGGGCCTTGATCGCTTTGTGCGCTTGCAGAAGGGTGATTTTGTGGGCCGCGATGCGCTGTTGAAGCAGGTCGAAGAGGGGTTGCCCAACAAGTACGTCACCATCGAGATTGATGCTGATGACGCCGATCCTTTTGGCAACGAACCGATCTATATCGGTAACGAGGTTGTGGGCCGCGGCACGGCGGGCGGCTATGGCCACTTCGTGCAAAAGTCGCTGCTGCTGGGCTACGTCAAGCCCGAGATCGCGGTGCCGGGCACCGAGTGCCACGTGCGGGTTTTGGATCAACTGCGCCCGGCGCGGATCGTTGAAGAGAGCCCCTACGATCCAGAAAACCTGGCCCTGCGCGCCTAATTGCTGGCGGCGGCCATTCGGCTGGATCGACCGACAAGAGCCTCCACCCCGCAACGGGTGGGGGCTTTTTCTTTGCCAGCTTGGCCGCCTGGCGTCCTGAAGCGAAAAAGAAAACCCCCAGCCGCTGCGACCGGGGGTATTTCGTGGCGCCAGCCATGTGACCGGGCGGAGGCGCAAGGTGCCTACTTCTTGGCGATCATCACCGTAGCGCCGCCCTCGGAGACCAGCATGTCTTTCATGCTGCCTTCGTCGTGGCCGATGTCAAAGCGATTGAGCGTGACCGTTGTGCCCATGGCTGTGTGAATGTCCACGACGTTCGTCACGTAGTTGTCTGGTACCTTGGTTGGGGCGACCATGGCCAAGATGCGCAGACTGCGCGCCTGGGTATCCACATCGAAAGTAACCGACGCACCGGGTGCCAACAGCACGCCCGGAGGGCCGTCCATTCCATGACCAACTGTGGCGCCGTGCATGCCGATGGACTCAACCACCTGCGCGGGATCGCCGGTCAGTATTTGGTGCTCTGCAGCGGGAGTTACATAAGATCCGCTGAATAAAAGCCCGTCATTTTCCGCCCCAGTAACTAAAATCGGTGCCAATAGTTCTTCCTGCATGGTATTGGTTACAGTTAATGAGAATGTTTCGGCAAATGCGGATCCGGTTAATAGGCATGCTGCGGCTGCGTATGCGATAAAATGCTTCATTGCGATACTCCTTTATTTTTGGGATAAGGCTTGATCGCAAATAATCGGAGATGTTACAAATCACCGCTCATCACAAAAAAATGGGCGCAGCGTGAGGTCGCCACCGCCTCGGTCTCCGGCTTGGGCTTCCGGCTTGGGCTTCCGGCTTGGGCTTCCGGCTTGGGCTTCCGGCTTGGGCTTCCGGCTTGGGCTTCCGGCTTGGGCAACGGGGCTGGTACGCGGGCACCCGCTGTGGCGCGGCGGTGGTGCCTGGCAATCATTTACCAGCCAGGCCCTTTCCTTCGCGGACGTTTCTCCTACATATCTTACCTAATCTAGAGTATCCGTCTTGATCAAGAGGTTTTTGGCAGCCAGACGCGGTCTGCTTTGACCAAGGCGTTTGCGGTTTCGATGAGCTTGCGCATGATTGCGACGATGGCGACTTTTGCGGGTTTTCCTGC
>JAUIHE010000055.1 GCA_030432195.1 Alphaproteobacteria bacterium | reverse complement strand
TAATGATGTGCCACGATCCTTCGGGCGCCTGGCTTACGGCCTCAAGGTGATTGCCCAAGTCGCTCGGGTAATTCAGGCGTTGATCGACCCCCATTACCGTAAAGGGCAGCGGGGCCAGAGCCCGTTGTGCTGCCTGTCCAACGTGCCCCATGCCATGCAGATATACAACGGGAGCGTCGCGGTTGCGGTCTTGATCTTGTTGTGCCCAGCGAAATCCGAGCCGAACAAAGCCGCCGCAACATTGTTGCGTTGTGGGGCCCAGTGGTAGGTCAAGCGTGGCCTCGGATTCAGCGATGGTGGGCGGGCAAGCGGCATGGGGTTCAGGTTCGCCCATCTCCCCGATGGCGTTTTCGAGCAGTTTGTGGGCGTGGCCAATTGCCAACCACTCCAGACGGCCACCGCCAATAGTGCCATGACTCTCATTTGCGCCCACGCGCATGCATGCCCCTGCCTCGCGCGGGGTCGAGCCCCAGGCCTCCAAGACCTCGACTTCAATTTGGGGCTCGCGCCCTGTCACAGGCCGTTGCACCATGGATCACGCGCCCTGCCGCGCTGCGTCCAGGCAGCGAAGCACTTCCTCTGCGGTCGCAGGGGCGTTCAAGTCAGGCCAATAACCAGCGCCGCCCAGGCCAGAAATGGCATGCGCCAAGGCCGAATGTACCGATATCGCAAGCATAAAGGGCGGCTCGCCGACGGCCTTCGACCGATTCACGGTCGGCTCGGGGTTCTTATTGTCGAACAGCGCGATGTTTAGCACGTCCGGGCGGTCGGTCGCGGTTGGGATCTTGTAGGTGCTGGGGGCGTGGGTTAGCAATTGGCCTTTGTCGCTGTAGACCAGCTCTTCCATGGTCAACCAGCCCATGCCTTGGATATAGGCCCCTTCGATCTGCCCCAAATCAATCGCGGGGTTGAGCGATTGCCCGACATCATGCAGCAAGTCCGCGCGAACGACGCGGTTTGCACCGGTCAGGGTGTCGATCTCGACTTCTGAAACGGCAGCGCCATGAGCGAAATAGAAGAAGGGGCGCCCCTTGCCGGTCTTTGCGTCCCAGCCAATGCCGGGGGTCGCATAGTGACCGGTCGCGCTCAACGGAATGCGCGCAAACCATGCGGCATGCGCCAGTTCAGGAAAGCTCATGTGGTGAAAACCGATAGAAACCCGACCATCTTTGAAGATCGGCAAGGCATCGGTATCAAACTTTTGTTGCAGGTATTGCGTTAGGCGCTGCTTGAGCGTTTTGCAGGCCACCAGCGCAGCCATGCCGTTTAGGTCTGACCCGGACGACGCCGCCGTCGGTGAGGTGTTGGGAACCTTGTCAGTGCGCGTTGCTGAGATTTTCACCATATCCAGCGGAACGCCGAACTGGTGCGCAACGACCTGCGCGACCTTGAGATAGAGGCCCTGGCCCATTTCTGTGCCGCCGTGATTGATAAGGATTGACCCATCCTTATAGATGTTCAGCAAGGCACCCGCTTGGTTTAAAAATGAAATGGTAAAACTGATACCAAATTTAACCGGCGTCAAAGCGATGCCGCGGCGATAGCGCCCGCCGCTCTGATTTGCGGTCTCAATTTCTGCGCGGCGCTGTCGGTAGTTGGAGCTTTCCTCCAGTTGGCGCATCAGGGGCTCCAAGACGCGCTCTTTGACCTGCATCCCATAGGGGGCGATGTCACCATGGCGGCCATAGAGATTTTCGTAGCGCACATCTAGCGGGTCTTTGCCCAAGCTGGCGGCAATTTGATCCATGGCCCTTTCAATAGCCACCATACCCTGCGGACCACCAAATCCGCGATAAGCGGTATTGGAGACCGTGTTGGAGCGGTACCGGTGAGAGGTAATGCGGTGCTCGGGCACGAAATAGGCATTGTCCGAGTGGAAGACCGCGCGATCGCATACCGCTGCCGACAGGTCCGCGGAGTGGCCACAACGCGCTGCAAGATCGAAAGTTCCGGCATAGACGCGCCCGTCGTCGCTATAGCCGAGCCGGTAGTCAACCCGGAATTCGTGGCGTTTACCAGTGGTCACCATATCGTCGTCGCGATCCGGACGCAGCTTTACGGGGCGGCCGGTGTGGTAGGCGGCCAGCGCGGCCATCATAGCGGTGTGCGCGGCCTGGCTTTCCTTACCGCCGAAGGCACCACCCATGCGGCGAACCTCTACGGTGATTTCCGCCGCCGAGATTTCAAGAAGGTGGCTGAGCATCTCCTGCACTTCGGTTGGGTGCTGCGTGGAGCTCACCACACGCAGGCCATCGGGCGACGGCAGTGCCAAGGCGATTTGGCCCTCAAGATACATGTGCTCCTGACCGCCAATTTCGATGCGCCCCTCTAGTCTGTGCGCGGACTTGGACAGGGCGGCTTCCGCGTCGCCGGTCACGACCTCTAGGGTCGGCATGACGTGCTCGTCGCGCTCGACAATCTGATCGAAATTGACGGCGGCCGGTAGCTCATCGGCCTCGAAGGTCGCCATGCGCGCGGCGCGGCGGGCCTGATCTCGGGTCTCCGCCGCTACGACGAACAAGGGTTGCTGAGGATAGCTTGTTTGGTCGGTGGCCAAAAGCGGTTCGTCATGGACCACAGAGCCGGCGTTGTTTTCGCCTGGAATGTCGGCAGCGGTGAAAACCGCAACGACGCCAGGGGCTTGGCGAACGGCATCCAAATTCATGGCCCGGATTTTTGCGGGGTATGCGGGCCCCAGTCCCATCGCGGCGTGCAGGCAGCCAGCGGGTTCGCGAATATCATCGCAATAGATTGCTTGGCCGGTTACGTGCTGGCTGGCCGAGTCATGTTCGACCGCGCGCCCCATGGGGCTCATGATTTGAGGCTTTGAGGCTGGCTTGGACATCTGGTTCATTCTGCGGCCTCCTGTGCGGCTGCGCCCGGCTCTTGTTCGAAGAATTGACGCAAAAGGTTCTCAGCAACGCGCAGGCGATACTCTTTGCTGGCGCGAAGATCGGTGAGGGGCTGAAAGTCCTGGCCTATGTCGCTTGGATTGCGGCTAGTCATAACTGTTGTTGCCAGCTTGGGTGTGGCGGCCATACCGCCAAACGCCAGCCGCAACCCATCATCGGACTCGCTAAAGGCTGCCAGGACCGCGGTTATGTCTTGGTCGATGCGACGGGACACCTTCTCAACCATCAGTCGTTGGCCGGGTTGACGGCGCGGGATCATAATCGCTTCAACGAATTCGCCTTCCGCCAAATCCTGTTTTCCGTAGGCGACGAAATAGTCCTCAAGCGCAATTTCGCGCACCGCGTCGCTTTTGCGCAGCCGCAGCCGCGCACCCAAAGCGATCAATAGAGGTGGACCGTCACCGATCGGCGAGCCGTTGGCGATATTGCCCCCCATGGTCCCGGAGGCGCGGACCTGCACCGACCCCAAGCGCTCGAACCAGGCGCGCGCCTCTGGGTAGTCCTGCAATAGAACGCCCCCAACCTGGCTATAGGGAACGGCGGCGCCGAAAGTAAATTCCGCTGTATCCTGTGACACGGCATGAAGTTCAGCGACATAGGTTGTCAGGATCACTTTTGCGGGCTGTTTCAGCCCCTTGGTCATCCAAAGGCCAACGTCGGTTGCGCCAGCGATAATGAGCGCGTCCGGGTGCGCCAAGCGCAGTGCGGCCATGGCTGCTAGATCTGCGGGCGCATAGATGCTGCTCGCCTCACTGTGGCACTCAAAGCCGCCGCGCTCAGCAGTAGAAATCCACGCGTTTGCAGCGTCGAGCTTGGCTTGGAAAGCCGCTGGTTGGGCGGTGTTGCGTTGTCCCTCGAAAGCGCGAATGAGGCCGCCATAGCCCGTGCAACGACACAAATTGCCCGCAATTTGCACCTCGGCGCTGTGCTCGACTTGGCCCAGTTGACCGGCAACCATGCTGGCGATGAAGCCAGGCGTACAGAAGCCGCATTGGCTCCCGTGTTCGTCTACCACCGCCTTTTGAATCGGGTGCAGCTCGGCGCGATTTCCGTAGTCTTCAACGCTAAAGATGGCGGCGCCATCTAGGTTTGCGAGCGGAAAAATGCAGGCATTGACGGGCTGATAGTCAATCTTGCCGCCCATTTGGCGAGCAAGCACAACGCTGCAAGCGCCGCAGTCGCCTTCGTTGCAGCCCTCTTTGGTGCCCCTTGCTTGCTGGTTGTCGCGCAGCCAACTGAGCAGCATGTCGGTCGGTTTGACACCCTCAAGTTTGTGGCTGTGTCCTGCATAAAAGAATTCGATGCTTGTACGCACTTTATGTCCCTGGTCTGTAGGGGGTCGCCTTTGTGGGACCGCCTTTTTTTTTGAACAATTTGCTTTTGTTGACGCTGAGCCTGTCGCAAATGCAGAGCCTTGGCAAGGCCATCTTGTCGCGCCATTGGGCAAGTTACCCCCAATAAGCGGGAAAGATTCCGCGGATTGGAACGCAGGACTTAACCCGGCCGCCGGAAGCGCTTATTTAGAACGCATGAATCGATTCTCTCACGCCCCAAATTCTCCCCATAGTTCTTGTTGCGGTTTGGTCCGGGCGCCTGACGGCGGCTCAGACCGCGGTGCAGCGTCAACAACGGTTGAGCGGCCCGATCAGAATGCCTTGTTGGCCCGCTTTCCTTGGTTGGACGGTCTGAACCCGCCGCAGCAAGATGCGGTGCTGACTACCGAAGGGCCCGTGCTGATGCTAGCGGGGGCAGGCACCGGCAAAACGCGCGCGCTGACGACACGCATTGCCCATTTGCTGCTGACCGGTCAGGCGCGGCCCGGACAGATTCTGGCGGTAACTTTTACCAATAAGGCCGCGAAGGAGATGCGCGAGCGGATTGAGGCCATGATCGGCCACCCAACAGAAGGCTGGTGGGTAGGGACGTTTCACGCCATTTGTACGCGCATCCTACGGCGCCACGCTTCTGCGGTTGGCCTCAAGTCGAATTTTTCAATTTTGGATGATGATGACCAACTGCGCCTGATTAAGCAGATCATGCGGGCGATGGATCTGGACGAAAAACGGTGGAACGCGCGGGCTACCTTGGGGCTCATTAGCCGATGGAAAGACAAGGGACTTGTGCCTTCAAAGGTGCCCGCCGGTGAGGTCAGCGATTTTGCCAATGGACGCTTGCTCGACATCTATTCGACCTACCAAGATCGGCTGCTCACGTTGAATGCTTGCGATTTCGGCGACCTGCTCTTGCATTGCTTGACGCTGTTCACGCACGAGCCGGATATCTTGGCGGACTATCAAGATCGCTTCGCGTTCATGTTGGTCGATGAGTATCAAGATACCAACGTTGCACAGTACCTCTGGCTTCGTTTGCTGGCTCAGAAGCGCAAGAACATTTGCTGCGTCGGCGATGACGATCAGTCGATCTATGGATGGCGCGGGGCCGAAGTGGGCAATATTTTGCGCTTTGAAAAGGACTTTCCCGGCGCCAAGGTCATACGGCTGGAGCAGAACTATCGCTCGACCTCGACCATTTTGGCGACCGCCTCAGGGCTCATCGCTCACAACGAAGGTCGGTTGGGCAAGACCCTCTGGACCCAGGACAAGAGCACAGAAAAGGTGCAGGTGCGCGGCTACTGGGACGGGGATGAAGAAGCCCGCCAGATCGCCGAAGCTATCGAGCAGTACCAAGCCAAGGGGACAAGCCTGCACGACATGGCGGTGCTGGTCCGTTCGTCAGCGATGATGCGCGGCCTGGAAGAGCGCTTCGTGACCGTCGGAATTCCTTATCGCGTCGTCGGCGGACCGCGCTTTTACGAGCGGCGCGAGATTCGCGATGCGCTGGCCTATCTTCGCGTTGTGGCTCAGCCTGCCGATGATTTGGCGTTCGAGCGCATCGTGAATGTTCCCAAGCGCGGCATAGGCCCGACCACGGTGCAAAAACTCTATGGCATACAGCGCGACCTGGGCTTGCCGCTAACGGGCGTCGTCGAGCAGGTTTTGCGTACCGATGAAATCGGCGGCAAGGCGCGCAAGTCCTTGCAAACGCTGATAGGTGACTTTGACCGCTGGCGCGCGATGGTGGCCTCGACACCGCATCCAGAATTGACGGAAATCATTCTGGATGAAAGCGGCTATACCGAAATGTGGCGCTTGGCTCGCTCGCCAGAAGCGCCCGGTCGCCTCGAGAACTTAAAGGAACTCATCTCTGCAATGGCCAGCTTTGATTCGCTGGCGGCCTTTTTGGAGCACGTTTCCTTGGTCATGGAAGGACTTGAGGACAACAGCACCGACATGGTTTCAATCATGACCCTGCACGGTGCCAAAGGCTTGGAGTTCGACCTGGTGTTCCTGCCCGGTTGGGAACAAGGGCAATTCCCAAATCAGCGCGCTCTGGATGCCGAGGGGCAAAAGGGCTTGGAAGAAGAACGCCGGCTTGGTTACGTCGGCATAACGCGCGCGCGCAAATCGTTGTACATTTCCTATGCAGGGCGTCGGCGCATTCACGGCCAGTACAGCGATGCCCTACCGTCGCAATTCTTGGAAGAGCTGCCCGAAGAACAGTTAGAACTGGTGAGTACGGCTTCGAGTTGGGGCAGCAATTGGTTGCATCAAGACTCCAACTTTTCCGCACCCTCGACGGGATTTGGCGCCAATTGGGGATCAAGCTGGAACAATCTGGCCAGCGCCAGGCCTGCAACCGGCGGTACATCGGATCGCGGTTTTGGTGCGGATCGCGGTTTTGGTTATGAAAGCCCGGGCTGGAAGCGTGCGCAAGCAAGGCGCAATCATGGAAAGATTATCCAAGGCAGCCCGCGCGATATGCAGCCCGCGCAATCCGTCAAGGCGACGCGCAACTATGCGGTTGGCGAACGGGTGTTTCACCAAAAGTTTGGCTATGGTGATGTTCTGGCGGTCGATAAAGATAGGCTGGTGGTCAATTTTGACATCAGCGGTGAGAAGAAGATTATGTCGAGCTTTATCGTACCGGCATCGGATGCGTGAGTTGCAGGCCATTTCGCAAAATGGCCTAGGCCTTCCACTGCGCTGTGCAAGTGATAGACTTTACTCGATCTCACAGGGAGTAAGCACATGTTTCGATCGGTAAGCACAACTCTGGCAGCAGCATTTGGCGGAGCCTTGATGCTGGCTTCTGTTGGTTTCAACGCACAAGCTGCGGGCGCAATCGCCTTCAACCCCTACAACATGGCATGGGGTTGGGCTTCGGGCTATTCGACCCAAATTCAAGCCAAGAACCAGGCCAACTACAACTGTAAATACAATTGCAACAACTGGGTGACCTTCAGCAGAGGCCAGTGCGCCTATGCAGCAGCTGATTGGACGCAGACCAACTCGGGTTATTCCGGCGCCTTCGGTTGGGGCCGCGCCAGCGGCAAACAAGTTGCCCGAAGTCGAGCGCTGGCCGAGTGCCGCAATCACGGCGGCCGCGATTGCCGGATATTGGTCTGGTCCTGCGATTAATCTTGCATCGACACAAAACGCAAAGAGCGAGCCCTAGGGCTCGCTCTTCTGCTTTGGGAAGCGTTAGCGTTCTTTTGTCTGCTATGGCAACAGAACCGCGTCGATTGAGTGGAACACGCCGTTGGACTGCATGACATCATAGGTGCTGATGTTGGCCACGCCTCCGTTGGCATCTTCAATCACGATATTGCTAGGCCCGTTCATTTTGACGGTCAAGGATGCGCCAGAGAGCGTCTCCACCGACAGCGCGCCGCCGGTCGCTTCCAGCTTTTCCATCAATGATGCTTTGGTCCAAGACCCGGCGACCACGTGGTAGGTCAGGATGCTAGCCAAGGTATCTTTGTTCTCGGGCTTCAGCAGATTGGCGACGGTTCCTTCAGGCAGGTCTTCAAAAGCGTTGTTCACGGGACCGAACACTGTGATGGGGCCTTCACCGGCGATGGCGTCCAGCAAACCGGCCGCCTGTACGGCTGCAACCAGGGTGGTGTGATCGGCCGAGTTGACTGCGTTTTCCGCTAGGGTTTTGCTGGCCAGCATGGGCGCGCCACCGACCTCAACGACGGCGTCGTGCATCATGCCTCCCCCAGAGGAGTGGCTCGCGGCTAGTGCGGGAGACGCGAATAGGCCGCCCAAAAGGGCAAGAGAGGTAAGGCCAGCAAGCGCGGTGTTCTTCGATACGATTTTTGTCTGTGACACGGGGTGTTGCTCCAAGATAAATGGTGAGAAGTTCGGCGCCTGACACCCAGGTCTCGCACGGGCTGGTGTTTTCAAGTCCAGGGATTGAAGTTTTTTTGGCGTTTGCTAATAACCATTATAATACAATAGCTTAGGGATAGATCACAGGTGCGTCAGCCGTCGGTGATTGATCGCTTTGGCTTGGCAGCTGCCGCTCGGTCGTGCAAAACGAATTCCAGGGCCTACTCGTGCCTGCGCCACAAGTCTAAAAACAAAGAGTCACCAATGAAACGTGTCAGTACCATCATGAGCCTTCGCGAAATTGATGAGGCCGCCCAGCAACTGGAGGGCATTGAAGGGCTGGTGGTGAGCCAAGACTACTACGACCCCTTGCTTGATCCTGTGGAGCGCGCAGAGAACTTGGAGCTTGCGGCCTATGCGGAAGACATGGCCCAAGCGATGGAGGCACTTAGCCTTTTGCAAGAACAGGGCTTTGACGCTCAGCTGGAGGAATTGCCCGATATCGATTGGGTCTCGCAAAGCCAGGCCGGTTTGCCGCCGGTGCAGGCAGGACCGTGGCGGCTGCACGGTTCGCACGACGCCCCGCTGATCGGGCGTCGACGCTGGCAGTTGCGCATCGACGCCAATACGGCCTTTGGAACCGGACATCATGAAACCACCCGCGGCTGTTTGCTGGCCATGGAGCGCCTTCGCCGCAAGCGGGCGCTGGGCCGGGTCATGGATGTGGGAACGGGCACAGGCGTTCTTGCGCTTGCGGCGGCGCGCGCAGGCGCTCGCGCGGTCGTTGCCAGTGACATTGATCCTGAGGCCAGCCGCCGGACCATCCTAAACGCTCAACAAAATGGCGTTTGCGCCAGGCAGGTGTCCGCATCGGCCGTTGGGCGGACAAGCGCCAGCACTCAAGCGTTCCTTCGCATCACCACGGCGGCAGGCAGCAGCGCGCCGGCAATTCGATCGGCGGGGCCGTATGATTTGGTGTTCGCCAATATCCTCGCCGGTCCCCTTAAATCCCTTGCCGGCGATTTGGCGAGCCTCTTGGCGCCGGGTGGCTATTTGATCCTCGCGGGGCTCATTCTTCCCCAGCAGCAGGGTATAGAATCGCGCTATCGTCAACAGGGGTTGCAGCTTGATGACAGGTTGGTTTTGGGCGATTGGCCGACCTTGGTGTTTCGACGCAGCTGGGGCAAGAGCAGCAGGGGCTAGACAGGCACGCGCAAGGCTGCTTGAAAGGGGGGAAGTCAGTCCAACTCGCGGAGATTCCCATGGCCCAAGCGCCCGATCTGCTCACATCACTGCAAGACGAGTTGGAGCGCCTTGGCGTGGACGCCCTGATTGTGCCGCGCGCCGATCAGTACCAAGGCGAAGAGGTTCTGCCCTGCGATGAGCGTTTGGCTGCGGTGACGGGCTTTACCGGATCGGCTGGCAACTTGATCGTTACCGCTGACAAGGCCGTTTTGTTCGTTGATGGTCGCTACACGACGCAGGCGCCCCAGCAAATTGGCGCTCGGCCAATTGAGGTCATCAATTCAGGGGAAGAAAGCCTAGCCGCCTGGATATCTCGGCAATCAGATATTACACGGGTTGGTGTTGATCCCTGGCTTGTAACGCTGCAGCAAGCTGAGCAGTTGCAAGCCACCATGAATGAGGCTCAGAGCCTCATCGCTCTTGACGCCAATCCAGTCGATCGACTTTGGAACGTCCGCCCCTCAGCAAGCAAGGCCCGGTTGCGCGAACACCCCTTGGCGTTCGCGGGCCAAACGGCGGACGAAAAGAAGCAGCGTGTCTTGGCGGCAATCCCCAAGAATGCCTCGCTGTTTATCGGAGCGACCGAGCAAGTCTCTTGGCTGTTGAACGTGCGATCCGACGCCTTGGACACCACACCCGTGGCGCTGTCGTATGCTGTGTTGCACGCTGATGGGACTGTGGATTGGATTGTCCACGAGGCCAGCGCTCGTTCGGCCGCCAGCTTGAAGCTGGAAGGGGTCCGGGTGACGCGCGACGCAGCGAAGGCTTTGGGGCAGATCCGTGGTCTCTTGGTCCTGGATCCATCGGCAACGCCCTGGGCGATTGAGCAACTATTGCAAGCTATGCCCAAGCCGGTCGCCTGCAAGCGGGCCGCGTCTCCCGTTGCGCTGATGCAGGCGCGGAAGAATGACGCTGAGCTGGCTGGAATGCGCGAAGCTCATGAAATCGACGGCGCGGTTATGGTTGAGTTTTTGGCGTGGCTGGATACCCAGTTGCCCGGCTTTCTCGACGAGTACCAAGCGGCCGACACCATCGACGGTATGCGCCGCGCCAAGGGGGCAGCCAGTCTGGCTTTTTCCACGATATCGGCCAGCGGTCCAAACGCAGCCCTGCCGCACTACCGCGCTAATGCCGACAGCGCGCGCCCTTCGGAAGCGGGGGAAATCTATTTGGTGGATTCCGGCGGGCACTACGCCATGGGAACAACGGATATCACGCGCGTGACCTTGATGGGTGCGCCCACGGACGAACAACGGCGTCTGTACACCTTGGTTCTGCAAGGGCATTTGGCTCTGATGCGCGTGCGCTTTCCCGAGGGCACCTCAGGCCAGGCGCTGGATATTCTCGCACGCGTGCCCTTGTGGCAGGCAGGTTTGGATTTCGACCACGGCACCGGGCACGGAGTTGGCGCGGTTTTGAGCGTGCATGAGGGGCCCCAGCGAATTGGCAAACCGGTAAATGGTGCCAATATGGTTGCGCTGTCTCAGGGAATGGTTGTGTCAATTGAGCCCGGATATTATCGACCGGGTGATTTGGGCATTCGGATCGAAAACCTGGTCGCGGTGCAGCCGCAGCCCTTGCCCGGCGATGAACGGCCCATGCTGGGGTTTGAGAACCTCACCTGGTGCCCCTATGAGCGGGCTTTGATTGATGTCGGCATGCTGAGCGATGTCGAACGGCGGCAAGTTGATGATTACCACGCTGAAACGCTGACAAAACTACGTCCGCGCCTTTCCGCGCCGGATCGTTCCTGGCTAGAGCTGGCATGCCGCCCGCTTTAGCAGGCTTTTGGCGTCGGCATTCCCCTCGGCGCCCTCGGCGCGGAATCTTTGCGAAGGGGGCTTGGCCGGCCGCCGAAGCGGTCCGCTAGAGGCGAAGCAGCGCGGTTCCCCAGGTCAGTCCGCCGCCAAGGGCCTCCATCATAAGAAGGTCACCCTTTTTCGCGCGCTCGCTCTCGACGGCAAGATTGAGGGCCAACGGGATACTGGCGGCAGAGGTGTTCGCGTGCAGGGCCATGCAGGAAATCATCTTTTCCTGCGGCAGCTTTAGATGACGCATAAGCTGATTTAGAATGCGCTGGTTGGCCTGGTGAGGAACGAACAGGTCCAAGTCATCAACAGTAAGGTTGTGCTTGGCCATCATATCGACCACGGCTTGGCCCATTTTTTCAACCGCGTGCTTGAAGACCTCTTGCCCAAGCATGTGGACATGGCCCGCAGTCTTGCTGCTGGAAACGCCCCCATCGACATAAAGAAGCTCGGTTAGGGTGCCGTCACAATAGGTTTGCGTATCAACGATGCAGCGCTCGTTTATGTTGGCTGCGCCTTGTTGAGCCTCGAAGATCACAGCGCCCGCGCCATCGCCGAACAGCACGCAAGTTGCGCGATCTTCGAAATTCAAAATGCGCGAGAAGGTCTCAGCACCGATGAGCAAGGCGCGCTTAGCTTGGCCTGAGGCAAGATAGGCATTGATGGTGCTCAGGCCATAAACGAAGCCCGAGCAGACGGCCTGAATGTCAAAGGCCTGACACACCGGCACGCCCAACTTGCGTTGAATGATGCTGGCGGTGCTGGGGAAGGTCAGGTCCGGCGTTGTGGTGGCGCAGACCAAAAGGTCGATGTCCTCAGGCTTCAGCCCTGCGCGATCCAGCGCTTGTTGGGCTGCCTTCGTCCCAAGATCAGAGGTCAGTTCGCCTTCGCTCGCAAAATGGCGTTGGCGAATACCGGTACGGGCCCTGATCCAGTCGTCTGAGGTTTCGACGATTTTGGACATGTCGTCATTTGTAACTATGCGTTCCGGCAGATAGCTTCCGCAGCTTATAAAGCAGGCGCGATTCATAATGTGCGTCTCGATTATTATTCCGATGCGTCCAGCGCGAACCACTAGACCTGGCATGCCGCGCGCTCAAGGGCAAGCGCCGATCAAAGCGCGAGCGGTGTACGGGTGCCCACAAATGGGCCGGACCATTGCTCGGCGCAAGCATTATTATGGGTCTAGATCGTGAAAACACAGGCTTTTCGCCGCGGCCCGCAGGAATTCATGCAGAGCCATGCGAATTTTGCCGCGTCTCGTCCTATGATAGGCGACTCCTGGTCGATATCGCTTGGGCTTACGTGGTGCTTTTCGAGGCCGGTGTTGGTCTGCCTCAACGCATTTGCGTTGCTGGTACGATAGCTAGAGATTGGCAGGCAGACGGTCCGGCCTCTTGAGGCCCGCGGATCGGGATGCCAACTTGATCTAAAACTGGCGATCAAAGGCTTGTCATTTGTGGTGACACGTGACAGGCCCTAGCCTTTCGAAAACAAAGAGTGAAGCCTTCATGTCCGCTATGACCTCGCAAGCTGCGCCACCTTGGATCAAGCACATTGTCTTGATTGGCGGCGGCCACGCCCAGGTGCAGCTGTTGCGTCGCCTCGGCATGCGACCAGAACCGGGGGTCAAGGTCACGCTGATATGTTCGGATACACATACGCCCTATTCAGGGATGCTGCCGGGCTATATCGCTGGTCACTATGACTTCGACGACATCCACATTGACCTGGCCAAGCTCTGTGCTTGGGCGGGTGTGAACTATGTCAATGCGCGTGTCTCTGGCTTGGATCCTGATCGCCGTCTGGTCATGTTTGCTGATCGCCCGAGCCTTTCTTTCGACGTGGCCAGCATCAACACGGGCTCGACGCCGGACCTAGACTCCGTCCCTGGGGCCAGAGAGCAAGCTTTGCCGGTCAAGCCGATTGCCGGATTGCTGGGCCGCTGGCAGAAGATGCTCGCTGATCTGGAGGCTAACACAGCTCCAGAAAAGGGCCCCGTTCGGATCGCATGCGTGGGGGCAGGGGTCGGTGGCTGCGAGTTGCTGCTGTCTGTTCAGCATTTCTTGGAACGCCGGTTTGGCGCGGCCGAGATCGAGTGCCACTTGATCGGGCGCGCGGCACAGGTCGTGCCCCACAACCCGCCCGCCACGCAACGTGCGATGCACGCGCAGCTAAAGAAAAAGGGCGTGGTGCTGCATTTGGGGCGAGGGGTCACGCGGGTAGAGACGGGACACCTTGTTCTGGAAGACGGGCAGGCTCTGGCATTCGATCACTTACTGTGGGTGACGGGGGCCGTGCCCGCGCCTTGGTTTGCCAAAACCGGTCTTGCCGTTGATGAACGCGGCTTTCTGGCTATTGATGACCGTCTTCGCAGCCTTTCGCATCCGCATGTCTTTGCCGCTGGTGACTGCGCGGTCCAAGTCAATCACCCGCGCGAAAAAGCGGGCGTATTTGCGGTGCGGCAGGGGCCGATCTTAGCGGAAAACCTGCTGCGCGCTGCCAAGGGAAGGCCACTCAAACAGCACATTCCACAGCGCCGTTTCTTGAGTTTGATCGCTATGGGCGAAAAATACGCGCTGGGAAGCCGCGGGCCGTTCCATGCACAGGGCGCCTGGGTCTGGCGTTGGAAAGATCAAATTGACCGAAAATTTATGCGGCGGTTTTCTGAGCTTCCTGCCATGAAGGACACCCGGACCAGAGACGATTGGGCTCAAGGCGCACTGTTGCAAGAAGGGCTGAGCGAGCCGCTTTGCCAAGGCTGCGGCGGCAAGATGGCGCGTTCGCCACTCAGCGCAGCGTTGGCGCGTGTCGCCCCCGGCAATAGGATTGAGGACGCTGCCAGATTGCCCGGCAGCAATTACCTGCAAAGCGTGGACTGGTTGACCGCGCCCGTTAGCGATTTGTATCGATCGGGGCAAGTGATCGCGGCGCATTGCTTGTCGGATATCTATGCCGAAGGCGGCAGGCCAACCGCAGCGCTGGCCATTGCTAACGTGCGGCGGCAGGCGGAGCGGCTGGCCGCTCAGGATCTGGGGGATTTGTTGGCGGGCGCAATGCACACTCTGGAAAAGGATGGTGTGGCCCTAATCGGAGGGCATTCAGGGCAGGGTGATGTGACCGCACTGGGCTTGAGCGTCACCGGTACCCTGGACAGCGGGCAGGACGACGCGACCGGTTGGAGCAAAGCCGGTGCGCTCGCAGGCGACATCCTCGTGCTCTCACGTCCGCTTGGCATGGGCTTATTGCTGGCCGGGCTGATGCAAGCCCATACAAAAGGGCGCTGGTTAGACGCTGCAATGGGGATTGCATCTCATACCAACCGCGAAGCCGCCGAGGCGCTTCACGAGCTGCCGCAAGGCGGGCTTCACGCTGTGAGCGATGTCACCGGCTTTGGCTTGATCGGCCATGCTGCGGAGGTGGCCGAAGCAAGCGGCGTTGCCGTATCCATCACGCTGGCCGACCTGCCCGCCTATGAAGGGGCTTTGGAGGTCGCGCAAGCTGGTGTTCGTCCCAGTATTCTTGCGAGTAATGCGCTCAGCATCAGCGGCCAAGATTATGATCTGGGCGATCCAAGCGTGGCGCTTGCCTGTGATCCTCAGACCTCTGGCGGGTTGCTGGCGATCGTTGCGCCCGAATGCGTCGATGCATTGAAGGCGCAAGGGTTTGTGGTGGTTGGTCAAGTGCTGGCGCAAGAGTCGGGCTTGGGCGCGGGCAAAGTTAGCAACGGCCCGGCTGACTCTGCGGGTCATATTGGCGGAGTCATTTTGAAATGAGCCAGCTTTTGCGATCTGTCGCCTATCCATTTGATGATGTTTTCGATGCTGTGATCGACGTGCGCTCGCCGGGCGAGTACGCAATCGACCATCTGCCTGGCGCCATCAACTTGCCCATCATGAGCAATGCTGAACGCGCAGAAGTCGGCACCTTAGATCGACAGGTCGGAAACTTCGAAGCCAAGCGACGCGGGGCCGCCATTGCCTCGCGCAATATCGCAGGCCATCTCGACAGCTATTTTGCCGACAAACCGCGCCAATTTCGCCCCTTAATCTATTGCTGGAGGGGCGGGCAACGCTCCGGCAGTATGGCGCTGGTCCTTCAGCAAATTGGCTTTCCTGTCATGCGGCTAGATGGGGGGTATAAGTCCTTTCGGCGTCATGTCGTGGGCTGCCTTGAAAGCCTTCCCCCGCAGTTTCGTTTTTATGTCCTAGATGGTGCGACGGGAACGCGAAAGACAGACCTGCTGGCGCTTTTGGCCAAGGACGGCGCGCAAGTCATCGACCTAGAGGGTCTGGCTAATCACCGCGGTTCATTACTGGGAGCCAACCCAGACGGTAGCCCTCAACCCAGTCAGAAAGGGTTTGAAACAGCGCTCTGGCAGGTGCTTGGCCAGCTGGATCCGCGGCGGCCCGTATTTGTCGAGGGCGAGAGCGCCAAAATTGGCCAGGTCTTTATCCCGCCAGATTTGTTCGCCGCGATGAAGGCGGCCGATCGCATCAAAATTGAGGACAGCCTTGCCTCGCGCGCGCGGTATCTGTGCCGGGCCTATCGGCACCTGGTGCAAGATCACGACCAACTTGCCCAACTTCTGGGCCGCCTGCGATATCGCCATGGCCACCAGCAAGTCGAGGTCTGGCTGGCCATGATGCAGGCAGGCAACATACTTGGCTTGGTCGAAGATTTGCTTGCGCGGCATTACGATCCTTCGTATCAGCACGCTGCTGTTCGGCGCGATTACCACTTTAGCGCGCGCTTCGATCTGAGGGTCGGGGCTGAGGTTGCGAACGGTTCTGGCGACGACCTGGGAACCCTGGCGGCTGTAGCGCGCTCGATTCACCAGTTTGTGCGCCGCGACCAGGCACAGACAGGTGTCGCAAATGAGCTAATTCCTGACTTCTAGCTTGTTGAGCGGCAGACTTGACGGGTCATTTTCCCCAAAAGCCATAATTGTTCCAGAAACGCATTTGACGCGCACATTCAAACCAGTTAGGCCTATGGAATAAGCAATAGTCGCAAAAGCGGCAAATTTTGAACCGGATGGAAACAGGTGAAAGCCATATGGCTGTAGACGGCGCGTCCGACTACGTGGTCTTCGATCACGTGCAAAAATCTTACGATGGCGAGCAGCTTGTCGTAAAAGATCTTAATCTGAACATTGCCAAAGGCGAGTTTGTCACAATGTTGGGCCCATCGGGTTCCGGCAAGACGACGTGTTTGATGATGCTAGCGGGATTTGAGAGCGTGACCCACGGAGAAATCCGGTTGAATGGTCGCCCGATCAATAATATTCCGCCGCACCGTCGCGGCATTGGCATGGTGTTCCAGAACTATGCGCTGTTCCCGCATATGACCGTTGAGGAGAACTTGGCGTTCCCGCTGAGCGTGCGCGGTATGGGGCGCTCTGAGCGCGAAACCCGAGTACGCGGCGCGCTGGACATGGTGCAGATGGGCGAATTTGGCAAGCGTCGCCCGGCACAACTGTCTGGCGGACAGCAACAACGTATCGCCTTGGCGCGTGCACTGGTCTTCGAGCCCGAATTGGTGTTGATGGATGAGCCGTTGGGCGCGCTTGATAAGCAGCTGCGCGAGCACATGCAGTATGAAATCAAGCACCTGCACGAACGCCTAGGGGTCTCTGTGGTCTATGTGACCCACGACCAGACCGAGGCCTTGACCATGTCGGATCGCGTGGCCGTCTTCAATCACGGCGTTATCCAACAATTGGCACCGCCGGCAGACTTGTACGAGCGCCCCATGAACGCCTTCGTGGCTCAGTTTATCGGGGAAAACAACAAGCTGATTGGCAAAGTTGAGGCCATCAATGGGGACGTTGCCGATGTAACGTTGCCGGGCGGCGAGCGCTGCCAAGCCACCGTCGTCAACTGTGACGGTGTCGGCAAGAATTCGCTTCTTTCGATCCGACCAGAACGCGTTCTGGTGGGTGACGAGGCCGTCACCAACGCGACGACCGCAACGGTCAAAGAATTGATCTATCTGGGCGATCACATTCGCGCCCGGCTGGATGTGTACGGCAACGATGAGTTTATCGTGAAAGTACCGAACAGAAACAAACACGCCATGTTGAAGGTTGGCACGGAAGTGCGTGTCGGCTGGGCGACCGAAGATT
>JAUIHE010000054.1 GCA_030432195.1 Alphaproteobacteria bacterium | reverse complement strand
AAGGCTGCCCTTATAGTCCTTGAACATGACAACCAGAGTGCGGAAACCGGTCTTGGTCAACAGCTCGCCGTCGTCAGAAAAGATCAATTCGCCCTGGCGGTTATAGCCGCGGCGCACGCTGGCGCTGGGGCTGGAGCGGAAGAAGCGGGGCACTTCGCCCTTGACCTGTTGTTCCTCCATGAAGCCGTCGCGTCCCAAGACCCGATCGAACAGCGCGCGCGAATTGCGGCGGTGCATGCGGATGCAGCCGTGGCTGTCCGCCCGCCCCAACAGGCGATATTTGCTGCTGGTGGTGCCGTGCAGGGCCACGCCGGAACGGCGCCCAGAGCTGTAGTGTAGGTCGATGAACATGGCGTCGTACATGCCTGCGGAGTAGAAGCCGAGCTTCTGGCGGCCGCGTCGCTCATCCAGGTTAAAGACCCCCATGGGCGTCGGGCCCGAGAATTTATCGCCCTTGTACTTGCGCCCGCTTGAGATCAGCCAGGAATAGGTGGGGACCTCATCGCGCTTGTCCCAGAATTTTTCGTCCCACATGCCGATCCGCCACGGAGCCGCTTGTACGGCTGCTTGCTGGCTCTCGGGCAAACCATCGCCAGCAGAGGCGATCAAGGTGCCGATGGCATCAGAGCTGGTGGCGGCGCCTTGCCCGGCCGATGCATTTTGATCTTGGTGGTCGCGGTGCAGCACCCACATGCGCTGAGCGGTCTTCCCGCTGGTCGCCAAATTGATGTAGATAACGGTCTCATAGCGCCCATCGACCTGGCTGGGCGCCAAGAAGCGGTCGCTGCCCTTGAGGCTCTCAAGGTAGGCGATACCGGGATTGGCCGCGTCGAGCTGGCTGGCGAGATTGGCGGGTGCGGGCTGTGTATCGCCCTCCTCCGCCAGGCTGGCAGTCGCAAGAAACCCCAGTATGGCCAGGCTGCCAAGGCCCGCGGCTGCTGTCTTCGCGACGAGGCGTCTGGTGTAGTCGATCATAGCTGTTTCCCCATCCACTAGCATTTGCCGCAGCCCTTGTGTCGGCGCGGCGTCCTGTGGCGGGCAGTGTGGGGCCAAAGCAGGGCGACTGACAAGAGCGCATGCGCTAGCGTAACGAAATTGCCATTCACAATTTCATCAAACAAATCCGCCTCGCAGCTTGGAAGGCGCGGTTTCGGCGGTGATTGCGCGGCGCGCTTGGGGTGGAATTATTCGCCCAGCGCGTCCAAATAGACCTGCAACAGTTCTTCTTGTTCTTGGCGCTCAGCATCGTCCATTTTGCGCAGCTTCAAGATCTGACGAATGATCTTGGGCTCAAATCCGGTGGACTTGGCCTCGGCCAAAATGTCCTTGATGTCGTTGGCGATGCCCGCGCGCTCTTCTTCAAGGCGTTCAATGCGCTCAATGAATTGGCGCAGTTGATCGGCGGCTACCTGACCTTCGGCCATTGTCGTTATCCTTATCTAGTTCTTTGTATCGCCGTGCGTGGCGGCATGAGAAATCTTGAATGCGGCCTGCTGCTCGGCGGTGGCCTCTTTTTGGTAATTGGTTTTCCAGTCGTCATAGGGCTCGCCATAGACCAGTTCGCGTGCTTGGTCATAGCTCATGTCAACGCCCTGGCTCTCTGCCGCCGCCTTGTACCACTTTGACAAACAGTTGCGGCAAAAGCCCGACAAATTCATCAAGTCGATGTTCTGAACGTCGGTGCGTTCGCGAAGGTGATCGACCAGGCGGCGATAGGTGGCCGCCTCACGCTCAAGGGTGGCGAGTTCTTCAGGGCTATAGCTGTTTGTTGGTTGGCTCATGGTTTGCTTCCACTACTTGCGGTCTGTTTGAGGGAGCGAGGCGCTAGGCCGTCGCGCTTTGAGCATTGAGCCGCCAAACTTGACCGCGCTGATGGGCCTTGCGGCGCGGATAGGGGCCCGCTGATAACACGGCAGCCAAGGCCTTCGCAAGTTGGTCAGCATGGCTTTGTTGGCCTGCGGCATCTGCGATCAGGTCTTGGCGAATTTCGATTGCCACATAGGGGCGCCCTGCTTCTTCGCCATGGTGGTTGATGGTGAAGCTTTTGGGGTCGTGCGCGTCATAGGGCTGGTTATCACCGACAGGCGCGGGACTGATCTTCTGCAATTCGGCATGGGTGGCCAAGGACAGGCGCCCGTCGGTATCCCAAATGACGCCAAAATGCCAAGGGCGCGGGCTGCCGCCGTCCTGCAATTGCGGTGTGAAGGAATGTATGGCGATCAGGGGAACGCAGACGCCGTGCGCTTCGTCCATTGCAGACAGCATGTCGTCGAGCTTGGTCTGGTAGGGATTGAACAAAGCCTCTTGTCGCGCCCTGCGATCTGCATCGCTCAGGTTCTGGTTGCCAGGAACGGGGATGCCGTCCGATCTCTCTGGGATGGAGGAGGCGGCGTCTAAATAGCGATTGGGATCAAGCGCCAGCCGCGAATAGTGGGTGTGGATCATCGGGGCGTCCAAGGCATCGGCAACTAAGCGCGACACGGCCAGTGCGCCAATGTCATAGGCAACGTGTTGCTCAAAGACGTCCGGCGCCAGACCCAAGTTGGTCAGGGCCGACGGCACGCGGTTATCGGCATGATCGACGCAAATCAACGCCGGGGCGCGGCCTTGGCTGCGATAGACAGACCAAGCGGGCGGGTCGTGAGGAGCAAGCAGCGACATAGAAGCTTTCGAAAAAGGCAGGGCGGGCAAAGGCCCAAGCAATCGGAATAATCGCCCGCAAAGCTAGCTGCACGAAGCGATGCCCTCTATTTACTCGGCCGCCTTTGCTGCTTCAAGGGTCGCTTCGATCCCTTGCGGCTGTCCGACGGCGACAACCCGCAAAGTTTCGGGATTGAACCACTTTTGGGCGACCCGTTGAATGTCATCGGTCGTAATGGCGCTGATCAGTTCAGAACGCACATTGGGATAGTCGCGCCCAAGGTCGGCGATCTGCAAGCCTTGCAAGTACCTTGCGGTTTGACGGATCGAGGTACGCTGCAAAGCATAGTTGCCGATAATATAGTCTTTGGCTTTTTGCAGCTCTTCGTCGCTGATACCATTCTGGGCGATATCGCCCCAAATCTGCTTGGTGAGCGCCCAAGCTTCCCCGGCTTGCTCGTTTTGCGTGCTGAAAGCAATCTGGATCAGCGGCGCTAGATCGCCCAATGAAAAAAAAGAGCTGGCGCCATAGGTCCAGCCGCGCTTTTCGCGCAGCTCCTTGTTGAGCCGCGTTGTCAGGGTCGAGCCCCCCAAAATATGGTTGACCACATAGGCGATAAGGTAATCGGGGTGATCGCGCGGCAAGCCTTCTTGGCTGGCCATGATGAAGGTCTGGGGGGTTGGCCAATCGCGGACCTCTAACTTGCCCGCATTGTTGAGGCTGGCCATTTCGAAGCTCTGGATGCTGGCGGTCTCGGCGATGCCTGCAAACAGCCGATCGATATAGGGGCCAAGCTCTGCCTCGCTGATATCGCCCGACGCGCCAATCACGAGTGTATCTTTGGCAAATCGATTGCGCACAAACCCCATGAGGTCGTCTTTGGTAATGGCGTCCAGGCTTTGGTCGGTGCCGCGTTGACGTCGGGCATAGGGGTGCTCGGCATACAGCAGTTCGCGCATCTGGCGAATGGCGATCCACTGGGGGTCTTTGGCGTCAATTTGCAGCCGTGTTTTGACCTGGCTGACGTTGCGCTCAATGGCGTCCTGGTCAAAGCGCGGCTGGGTCAAGGTGGCGTTCAACAAGGTCGCCGCTTGATCTTGGAAGTCGGTTAACGTTGTAAAGCGGCCGGTGAAGTAATCTCTCCCTGACGCAAAGGACAGACGCATGCCAATATCGTTTATCGCCGCCGAATAGGCTTGGCTGTCCAGCTCACCAGCGCCTTCGGTCAACAAGCCCTCCAGCAAGAAAGCCAGGCCCTCTTTGCCTTCGGGATCATAAATGCTGCCGCCCTTGAAAGCGAAGGACACCGAGATCAGAGGCGCGCTCTGATCGGGCAAAAACCAAACGGTTAAGCCCGAAGGGGTCGTGATTTCCTTGATGTCCATCGAGGCTCCGGCGGGAAGAAATGAGGCCGCCAGAGCGCAGCCTGCCAGGGCCAGCGATTTGCTAACGGACTTGATAAATCGATACATGCCTGACTGCTCCTTGTGACGCAAGACCCTAGTGGGCTCTGTTGGGGCCGAGCGGGGCGGGTTACGAGGCCTCTGTAGGGCGCAAGATAGCAACGACGGTCTGCTTTTTGTTCAAAACAGCCTTGGCGGTTGCTTCAACCTGATCCTTGGTGATGGCTTCCAGGCGCTGAGCGTAGCCCTGCACATCTTCCAACTTTCCGCCGACCGACAGCGCGCGGCCGATGATGCGTGCACCGGTGGTCAAAGAGTCCTGCTCATAGACCAATTCGACCTTCATGCGCCGTATGGCCGTTGCGATTTCGTCCTCGCTCACGCCTTCAGACAGCACAAGATCCAACTCGCGAACCAAAGCGGCCTCTGCAGCTTCAAGGTCGGTATCCGGCGCCGGGACGATGTAGGCCGATAGCCCGGAATAGTCCAAACCATTGGGGTCATAGTAGGCCCCAGCGGCTACGGCGATTTTCTCTTCCTCAACCAGCTTGCGATTGAGGCGCATGGTGCTGTCGCCGCCCAAAATGTAGGCCAGAACGGTTAGTGCAATCGGGTCGGCTTGATCGCCAAACAAATTGGGATCACGTTTCACCATCGTGGGCGCCAAATAGCGGATCATGAGTTGGCTCGTGCCGACCGTCTCGTCTTCGATCATGACACGACGCTGGCCGTACTGCGGCGGTTCTAGTGGGCGCAGGCGCTCGCTCGGGGCTGCCGTGGGCTCAACCTGGCCGTAGGTTTGCTTGGCCAGGTCGAGCACCTCGCGGGGCTCAACGTCGCCGGCAACCAGCAAAATGGCGTTCTGAGGTCCGTACCATTTGTCGTAAAAATCCAAGATGTCCTGCCGTTGAAGGGCTTCAATCTCATGCCGCCAGCCAATCACCGGCTTGCCGTAGGGGTGGTTCTGGTACAGGGCCGCGGTCATGGCCTCCCCCAACTTGGCGCTGGGATTGTTACCAACGCGCTGTTCGCGTTCTTCGATGACCACCGAGCGCTCGGATAAGAATTCGGACTCCTCCAGCACCAGATTGGTCATGCGATCGGCTTCCATCGCCATGACTTCAGGCAGATGCTCCTTGGCGATGGTCTGGTGATAGGCGGTCTGGTCGTTGGAGGTGAAAGCGTTTTCGCTGCCCCCGTGCCGCACGACAAATTGGGAGTAGGTATCGCCGGGATTGTTTTTCGTGCCCTTAAACATGAGGTGTTCGAGCAGGTGGGCAATGCCCGAGCGGCCGGCGGCTTCATCAGCGGCGCCAACCTTGTACCAGACCATGTGATGAACGATCGGCGCGCGATGGTTGGGCAGCACAACGATCTGCATGCCGTTTTCAAGCTCAAACTGATGGGCATTGAAGCCGCCGTTTTGCTGAGCAAGAGCGGGGTTGAGACCGGGGGCCGCCGAAGCAATCAGCGCGCTGGATAAAGCCAAGGACTTCAGTGAAAAAGACGCTTTTGATGGCACGGATCGGGCTTCCTCTGTTGAATCTTATGTTTGGCGCAGTGCGCGAGCAGGCTTGCAACTCGATATGGGCACCAGCCCTAGAGCGGGCAAGTGGCGGTTTTGCGGCTCTGGAAGGCACGAGCGCTCACAAAACTGTCAATCCGATTTGTTGGGCCGGGCGTGCGCTCGGACTGCCCCACCGCCTAGGCTACTTGGGGCGTCGGTTGAGCAGGCTGGCCGGATCGAAAGGACGTTCGCCGCCAGTCTGTAACAAGATAAGGCTGTGACCATCGGTGGCATAGGATAAGGTCGTGGTCGCAACACCCTTAGCGCGCAGTATCCGCAGCTCCTCGTTCAGATCGACGGGCGTGCCCTTTGGCTGATTGTTTTGCATGAAGCGGATCGGCTTCAGCAGGGCATCGACCGCGTTGCGGGGGCCGCTAGGCTGCTTGTTTGCCTCGGCGTCGATGACCTGACGGATGTTAGAATCTTGGTACTGGTTGAATTGCCCCTGTAGCGCTGGAATGCTGGCAACTTGGGTCGTGTCCCCCAACAGGGCTTGGCGTGCCATATCTTGGGTTATGTTGGCATCCTTTTCCAGCGTCGCGCCTTCTTGCGGTTGCGGCAGCCCGCCACCGGCGGGTGGCATCGCCAGACCGGTGCGCGGCACGACTGCATAGGCGTCCGGCTTGCCGCGAAAAGATACACGGCCGGTGTTGCAGGCGCTCAGACTTGCAATCAAAATTGCGGCGGTAACCAGAATGAAACGGCTATTTGGCATCTTGTCCTTTTACAGGCAGAGCAGGTTATACGCAGGGCGGGCTATCGGCAGGGCGGGTGGCCCTATGATCTGGATTTCGCAACGAGACTATCAGCGAGGGGCGGGGCTGCGCAAGCTGTCGTACAAGAACAAACAAGCGCCGATGAAGATCGCCGAGTCCGCTACGTTGAATGTGGGGTAGTGAAAGCCGAAGGCGTGGAAATCCAGCCAGTCAATCACGGCAGAAATGCGCACGCGGTCCACCATATTACCCAACGCTCCGCCCACGATCAGCCCGAAGGCAAAGCCGCGGCGACGTGTGGGCTCAGCGCGCAAGTAGGCGATGAGGCCGACAATGATCGCCAGAGCAATCAAGACAAACAACCAGCGCCCGAAACCGCCCAAGTCCGCGCCCAAAGAAAAGGCAACGCCTGGGTTCAGCTCATAGACGATGTTCAAAAAGGGCAGCACCCAGACGCTCTCCTGCAAGCTGGAGAGGCTGCGCACCACCAACAGTTTGCTGAGTTGGTCGATGACCAGCGTTACAATCGCCAGGAAATAAAAGCGGTGCCAAATACCAGACATGATGCCCCCTAAGCAGTCGCTTCAGCCAAATTAGCGTCATAGGCTTCGGCGCAACGTCCGCAAACGCTGGGGTGTTCAGCCACCGAGCCCACGTCGGGTTCGTGCTTCCAGCAGCGCTCGCAGCGCGTGTCTTCAGCCTTGGCGAAGACAACTGCGACACCCGGAACGTCAT
Source organism: Alphaproteobacteria bacterium (assembly GCA_030432195.1). Classification (GTDB taxonomy): domain Bacteria; phylum Pseudomonadota; class Alphaproteobacteria; order UBA7985; family JAUIBT01; genus JAUIBT01. The sequence continues at coordinate 10,258 of JAUIHE010000054.1, read as the reverse complement.
CCATCGTAAAGGCACCGTCTGGCGCCTCGCCCTGCTGCAAGCTGAGCTGCGAGGTAATGGCGATATCGTCCCAGGCCTCACCATCGGCGACCGCGAAACGCTCGGCGCTAAGGTAGACTTGTGGGGCTGCCTCTAGGCTTGAGCCTATGGTCTTGTCGCGGCGATGGATTTCCAGAGCGCCCGTGATAACGCGGCGGATCTGGCGGATTTCTTCCCACTTCTTCGCCAGATCAGGAGCCAGCCAGGTCTCGGGCAGCTCAGGCCACTGGCGCAGGTGGACCGACTCTTCCGGTGCCAAACTGGTGGCCAGGCCGTGTTCTTGCTCGTCGGCCTTGCGCTGTTGCCAGGCCTCTTCGGCGGTAAAGGTGGTGAAGGGGGCCATCCAGGCGGTCAGACACGAGAAGATTTCTGCCAGAACGGTCTGGGTCGCCCGCCGTGAGGCGCTGTTGCGCGCTTCGCAGTACAGCACATCCTTGCGGATATCGAAATAGAAGGCCGACAGCTCAACGCCACAGAAGTTAATCAGAGCGTTGTAGATGCGGTTGTATTCGTGCACCTCACTGGCGTTGCGCATGAGTTGATCCAACTGCTTGAGCCGGTGCAGAACCCAGCGCTCCAACTCGGGCATGTCCGCGGCCGCCACCGCGTGCTTGGCTTCATAGTCGGCCAAATTGCCCAGCGTGAAGCGCAGTGTGTTGCGCAGTCGGCGATAGGCGTCGGCCTGAGCCTTCAGGATAGCTTCGCCAATACGCTGGTCAGCGGTGAAATCTGTCGAGATCACCCAAAGGCGCAGAATATCAATGCCGTACTTGTTGCCGACTTCCAGAGGATCGACGCCATTACCCTTGGATTTGGACATTTTGTGCCCGTTTTCGTCCATGGTGAAGCCGTGGGTCAGCAATGCTTTGTAGGGCGCGCGGCCTCTGGTCCCGGCAGACTCCAGCAAAGAGGTGTGGAACCAGCCGCGGTGTTGGTCCGTGCCCTCAAGGTAGAGGTCCGCAGGCCAGCTTAGTTCGGGGCGCTTTTCCAGGACAAAGGCATGGGTCGAGCCGGAGTCAAACCAGACCTCAACGACATCTTGAACCTGCTCGTAGTCGTCCAAGCTGTAGTTCGGGCCAAGGAATTCTTGCGGATCACGGGTGAACCAAGCATCGCCGCCTTCTTCGTCAAAGGCTTTGGCGATGCGTTCGATCACGTCGGCGTCGCGCAGCGGCTCGAAGGTCTCCTTGTTCATGAAGATCGGCAAAGGCACGCCCCAGACGCGCTGGCGCGAGACGCACCAATCGGGGCGCGCTTCGATCATTGAGCGCAAGCGTGTTTTGCCTTGCGCAGGGAAAAAGCGCGTATCGTCAATGGCTTGCAAGGCTTTGTTGCGCAGCTCGTTGGTCTCCATAGAGATGAACCACTGCGGCGTGTTGCGATAAATCAGCGGCGCGTGCGAGCGCCAAGAGTGCGGGTAGGAGTGCAGTTGCGAGCCCTTGTGCAGCAAGCCGCCCGATTCATCCAATGCTTTGATAACGGGGCCCAGGTGGCTACCCATTTTGCCCTTTTGGTCATAGACGGTCAGGCCCGCGAACAACGGCACGTGCGGGTAGTAACTGCCATCTTCGGAGACTGTCATCGGCACGTCGATGCCGTGCTTCAGGTGGGCAAGCTCGTAGTCTTCCAGGCCGTGACCCGGTGCGATGTGGACAAAGCCGGTCCCCGCTTCGGCGGTCACGTAGTCGCCCATCAACAGCGGCACGTCGAAGTCATAGCCGCCTTCGGCTTCGGCCAGGTTCGATAGGGGATGGCGAGCAATGATTCCTTCGTGCAAGTTGGCATCGCCCAGACGTGTTGAGGCTTCTACCTTGGCAAGCTTCAAAACTTCGCCCGCCAGATCGTCCGCCAGGATCAGCGTCTCACCAACTTGGGCGCGGCTGCCTTCTCCCACGGCATCGATCTGATAGCGGCCATAAGCCAAGCTTTCGTTGAACGCCAGCGCCCGGTTTGCGGGCATGGTCCAGGGTGTCGTCGTCCAGATGACGATGGAACTGCCAGCAAGCTCGGGCGCCTCAGGGGCGCTTTCGACTTTGAAGCGAACCCAGATGGTGACCGACTTGTGGTCCTCGTATTCGACTTCGGCGTCGGCCAACGCGGTCTTTTCCACGACCGACCAAAGCACAGGCTTGGAGCCGCGATAGAGGCCGCCGTTCATCAGGAACTTGCCCAGCTCGCGCACGATTTGGCCTTCGGCATCAAAGCTCATGGTCTTATAGGGGTGCTCCCAATCGCCCATGACGCCCAAGCGCTTGAACTGGGGGATTTGCTGGCCGATCCAGTATTCGGCAAAGGCGCGGCACTCCTGGCGGAAATCCACCACTGGCACGTCGTCCTTTTCCTTGTTCTCGGCGCGGTACTTTTCTTCGACCTTCCATTCAATCGGCAGGCCGTGACAGTCCCAGCCTGGTACGTAGTGCGCATTATAGCCCTGCATCTGGCGGGTGCGCACGATCAGGTCTTTCAGGATCTTGTTCAGCGCATGGCCGATGTGGATCGCACCGTTGGCATAGGGCGGGCCGTCGTGCAGCGTATAGGGCTTGCGGTCCTTGCTGTCCTCACGCAGGCGCTCAAACAGGTTAATCTGTTCCCAGCGCTCCAAAATCTCGGGCTCACGCTTGGGCAGGCCCGCGCGCATTGGCAGGCCGGTCGCGGGCAACAGGACGGAGTTCTTGTAATCAGGAGCGGTAGGCTGGGTCATAAATGCGGCAGTCGAAAAGCGGTCTGTTTTGGAGGCGAAATCGGTCAAGGGCTCGGTTGCAAAGATTGTCCCCAGGCCTTGGGCAGGGGTGATCGCGCGCAGCCGAGCGCCTCGAAGCGCGCCCACCCTAACCAGCGCCCCGGCCAACGGCAAGGGGGAAGCGCGGGTCGCAAGCGCGCAGGACAAGATTTTGGATCGATTCCAGAAGGGTTTTCGCTCAGCGTGGCGGATTGCCGTGGCTAGAGGTCGGCGACCAAGGGGGCAAACTCGCTGTAGATCAGATCGTAAAGGGGGCGCTTGAAGGGGACGATAAGGCTGGGCACCTTTTCAAAGGGCACCCACTGCCAGGCCGAAAACTCGGGATGGTCGGTTTCAAGGTTGATGTCTTGATCCTGGCCCACAAAGCGCGCCAAGTACCACATCTGCTTTTGGCCGACGAAGGCGCCGCCCCACAGCTTTCCGGCCAGGTCCGAGGGAAAGTCATAGGATAGCCAATCCTTGCTGCTGGCCAATAAATCGACCGCCGCTGAGGCAATGGAGGTCTCCTCTTCCAACTCCCGGTAGACCGCGGCCAAGGGATCTTCGCCTTTGTCGATGCCACCTTGTGGCATCTGCCAGGCGGGGCCAGGGTTGTCGATGCGCTGGGCGACGAAGACATTGTTGTTGGCGTTCAAAAGCACCATGCCGACGCCCAAGCGGTACTGGCCGGGCCGTGGCGTGTGGGTTTTGTTGGAAGCGTTCATCGGTGTTGGCTCGTGTAGGAGGAGTCTTTGTCTAGGGCTGAATCTAGGGCTGACACAAAAAACCACCGACGCCCTGGGCTTGCAAGTTCGGCTTGGCTTGCAAGAGCGGCAGGCTGTCGGTGGTTTGAATAGGTGGCCGGTCCAGGTGGCGGCGCAAAACCCTATTTGAAGAAGGCCAAGCCCTTAATCAGGTCCACGGCGCGCTGAAGCTGGAAATCGACCAGCTCTTGTTCCGCTTGCGCGAAGACATCGGTGATATCAGGGTCGATCTCCTGCTCTTCGTCCTGCGAAGGCGCTTGACCGTTTTGCTCCTCGCCTTCTTGGCCTGCGTCGCCCTTGCCTTCATCTTGGTTTGTTTGATCCTCAATAGGCGCGGTTTCTTCGCCTTCTTGCGGATTGGCAAGAGAGTTGCGCAGATCGCTTTCGCGCCGCTGGCGGCGTTGGCCTTCCAGGGGCTCGATACGGGCCTGCTCAACCAAGATGTCGGGTTCAATACCGGTGGCCTGGATAGACGTGCCAGCAGGCGTGTAGTAGCGCTGGGTGGTCAGCTTCATGACGCCAGCACCGGGCAGATCATAGAGGGTCTGCACAGAGCCCTTGCCGAAGGTGGTTGTTCCCAAGATCACCGCGCGTCGGTGGTCTTTCAGGGCGCCGGCAACAATCTCTGACGCCGAAGCAGAGCCGCCATTGACCAAAACAATCAGGGGCTTGCCGCCGATCAGGTCTCCCGGAGTCGCGGTTACCCGACGCACGTCCCCAGCTTCGCGGCCGCGGGTCGATACGATCTCGCCCTTTTCAAGGAAAGCGTCCGAAATATCAATCGCTTGGGTCAGGAGGCCGCCGGGGTTGTTGCGCAGATCCATGATATAGCCAACGATCTGATCGCCGTGCTCGGCTTCCAGCTCCTCGATTTCGCGCTTCAGCGAGTCGTAGGTCGTGCCGCTGAACTGAGAAATATGGAAGTAGCCGACAGTGCCTTCGCCCTCCAAACGCGCGCGTACAGTGCGCAGCGGGATAATAGCGCGGATCAATTCGACCTCAAAGGTGTCTTCCATGCCTTCACGAAACACCGTTAGCGTGATCGGCGTGCCCACCAAGCCGCGCATAATGTCGACGGCTTCTGACAGGTTCATGCCTTGAACGGACTGGCCGTCAAGGTGGGTAATCAGGTCGTTGGGCTTGAGGCCGGCTTTTTCTGCAGGCGTATCGCGCAAGGGCGAGATAACCTTGACGAAGCCTTCTTCCATGGTGACTTCAATGCCCAGACCGCCGAACTGGCCGTCGGTCTCGATCCGCATTTCCTCGGCTTCGCTTGCTGGGATGAACGTCGAGTGAGGGTCCAAGCTGCGCAGCATGCCGTTAATGGCGGCCTCGATCAGCTCTTTGTCGGTTTTCTCATCGACGTATTGCTTGCGCACGCGCTCGAAGACTTGTCCGAACAGCTCTGTATGGCGATATACATCTTCTTCGTTTTTGGTGGTACCGTTTTGAGCGGTGGCGGTCAGGGCTACGCCCAGGCCCGCGAGGCCCAAGAGAGCGATAAGGGCACGTTGGATCATCTGGTTTCCTTTCTGCGCTTGCCGAACCCACGGTGAAAAGCCGAGAGCGGTATGTCAAGAACGAGGGCAAGCGGGCTTGTTGGGCAAAACATTATCATTCACAGCCACAATGGAAAGCCCCGATTTGTGGTCATGTAGAGGCAAGATTGCTCATTATCGCTCACGATTTCGAGCAAATCCCAGGGCGCGGCCATTTGTGGCTGGTTGCATGGCTAGCGCAAGAGTGATTTGGCGGTCATGGCGCTGGGTTGATCGAGGCCCATCAGTGCCAAAATAGTTGGCGCGACATTGCACAGGCTACCATCTTGCAGTTGGACGCTGGTTGCGGGGTCGTTGCCAACCAAGGAAATCGTCACGGGGTTAATGGTATGTGCGGTGTGCGGCTTGCCTGTCTTTGGGTCAACCATGGTCTCGCAATTGCCGTGGTCAGCGGTCACCAAAGCCTGCCCGCCTTGCGCTGCCAGGGCGTCCAGGACACGGCCAAGGCAAGCATCGACGGTCTCGACCGCTTTGATCGCAGCCTGCAAGTCGCCGGTATGGCCGACCATGTCTGGGTTGGCGTAGTTGACCAGCAAAAAGGCGTAGTCCCGGCTTAGAATGGCATCAATCAAGCCCTGGGTAACGCCCTCAGCCGACATTTCCGGCGCCAGATCATAGGTGGCTACCTTGGGCGAGGGCACCAAGTTACGGTCTTCACCGTCGAAAGGCTCCTGGCGGCCGCCGTTAAAGAACTTGGTGACGTGTGGAAATTTTTCGGTCTCGGCGGTGTGGAACTGCTTCAGGCCCGCTTTTGCGATCGTTTCTGACAGGCCGTCGGTCACGAATTCGGTCGGGAACAACACGCCCATAATGGGATCAAGCGCAGCCGAGTAGCTGGCCATGCCAACCACAGCGGCGGCTTGGGGCAGAGGGCCTGACCGCTCAAAGCCGTCGAAGTCGGCCAACAACAGGGCTTCCAATATCTGGTTGGCTCGGTCCTTGCGGTAGTTGGTCATCAAAATAGCGTCGCCAGGCGCGAAGCCTTGATATTCGGGAGCAACCAGCGGCTCCAAAAATTCGTCGCCGCGGCCCTCGCCGTGCTGTTGTTCGACGCTGACATGGAAGTCGCCTGACGGCGTGCCTCTGGCATGAACGATCAGCTCATAGGCGCGCTGCACCCGCTCCCAACGCTTGTCGCGGTCCATAGCGTAGTAGCGTCCGATCAGACTTGCGAGCCGCGCGCGCGGCGCGGCGGCCTGAAAGTCGGACAAGCAGTCGTGGGCGATCATGGGCGCGGTGTCTCGGCCGTCGGTGAAGGCGTGCAGCAGCACCTCTAAGCCCGCATCGCTCAAGATGTTGGCCAGCGCGGCGGTGTGATCTTGGTGCGCGTGAACGCCGCCCTTGGAAAAACAGCCCATCAAGTGAACCCGCCCACCGCTTGCCTTGGTCTTGGCGATGAGATCTTGTAAGGGGGCAAAGTCCTTTAGGGCGTTGTCGCGAACCGCTTTGTTGATCCTTAGCAGATCTTGCAACACCACGCGCCCGGCACCCAGGTTGAGGTGGCCCACCTCCGAGTTGCCCATTTGACCAGCGGGCAGGCCGACGGCTTCGCCATGGGCCACCAATTGCGCTGTTGGATGCTGCGCGATCAAGCGGTCATAGGTTGGCGTGTGGCCCAACTTAACAGCGTTGTTGTCGGCGTCAGCGCGCGCGCCCCAGCCGTCCAAAACGACCAGCATTACAGGTGGGGTTGCAGAAGAAGAAGCCATGGGTCTTTGTCTCTAAGGGCGTTGCGGGAAGCGGCATCATTATTAAAATGCCGGGCTTTGTTTGTTTTCTCAGGTCTTGTGATAGGGGTGGCCGTCCAGGATGGTCTGCGCGCGGTAGAGCTGTTCGGCCAGCATCACCCTTGCCAACTGATGCGGCCAAGTCATGGCGCCCAGGCGCAGCTTGAGTGCGGCGCGCTGTTGCAGGTTGGGCGCTAGGCCGGTCGCGCCGCCGATCAAGAAGGCGACCGGCTTGTCGCCGCTGGCCAAGCGCTGCCCGAGCCAGTTGGCAAACTTTGTGCTGTCCCAATCTTGACCGCGTTCATCCAGACAGACCCAATAGGGGCTTGGGGAGCAGGCTTTTTCCAGGGCTTTGCCTTCCTGGTCTTTGTCGCCCTTTTCAGGCAGTTCGATCACGCGCGATTTCCACCGCAGGCGCTGCCAATAGCGTTGAAACAAGGCCGCTTCTTCCGCCTTGAGCTTGCCAACAGCGGCGAGCAAAAGGTCCACCTAACGGGCCTCCTCAAGCGGGGTTTCGAAAATCTGGGCAAAGGCGGCGATCAAGGCCGCGTCTACCTCTGCCATATCCTGCGGCTTATTTAGCGCCGCCAGCGAGGTGACGCCGTGTTCTTGGATGCCGCAAGGAACAATGCCCGCAAAGTGACTAAGGTCAGGATCGACGTTCAGCGCGATGCCGTGGCTGGTAACCCAGCGCCGGATACGCACGCCGATCGCCGCGATCTTATCCTCTTGGCCGTCGAATAGAGCACCTGGACGCGCGACCCACAGGCCGACACGGTCTTCGCGCACCTCGGCGCTCACGCCCAAAGACTGGAGCGCTGCGATCAACCACAGCTCCAGCTTGGCCACGTAGGCGCGCACGTCTTTGCCGCGCTTATTGAGATCTAGAACAAGGTAGGCCACCCGTTGGCCAGGGCCGTGATACGTGTACTGCCCGCCACGCCCGGTTTGGTAGACAGGGAAGCGATCGGGCGTCAAAAGATCCTCCGCCTTGGCCGACGTGCCGGCGGTGTAGAGCGGGGGATGTTGCAAGAACCACACCAGCTCGCGCGCTTGGCCCGCTGCAACGGCTTCTTGGCGCTGCTCCATATATCGGAGCGCGTCGTCATAGTGCGTCAGGCCTGGCGATATCAACAACTCTGGTTGGCAGCTAGGGTCCGGCGACGCCTCGTGCGCCGAGGAGCCAGAGTCGGCCGCTGCTCGTTTGTCGAGCATGGGGGCGTGACGCTGAATTGGCCGAACCTCAGTCATGGGGTTAGCTCGCTTGGGCCAATCGGTGGCCGGACTTGAGCGCTGGCGTACCGTAAAGCTCGACACTCGACAGTGAGCCCAGCTTGTCCAACGGGGTCAGGTCGGCAACCTGGGTCGAGGCCAAATCAAGCTCACGCAGGTTACGGCAGCCTGCCAAGGCCGCGATGTTCGTCACAGGCGCATCGCAGAGCAACAAGGTCTTTAGGCTCGTCATGTTGGCCAGGGGCCCAATATCGCTGATGCTTGTCAGCGAAAGATCCAGATATTCAAGCTGGGTCAGGCTCGCTAGCGCTTCGAGGCTCTCGACCGGCGCCTCGTAGAGGTGAAGGCTGCGCAGATTGGTGAGCTTTTCCAAGCCGCTTAGGTCTGCCACTGGGCAGAAGCTCAAATCGAGATGGCGCAGTTCGCGCATCTCCGCCAGCGGCGTTAGATCGCTGGCCTGGCTGTCCGACAGCGACAGGCTCTCAAGCGCGGTCAGGCCCGCCAGCACGCGAAGGTCATCCAAAGGATTGTCTTCCAGGCTGAGCATGGTCAAAGATTTCAGGTTGGCGAGATCTTTGGGTAGGCTCTCCAACTCCATGCCCGCGAGGTCTAGCTCCTCGCCGCTTTTCCAAAGAGCGATGCGGCGTTCGGCAGCAGAGGCTTGAGACATGGTGGTTCCTTGTTCCTTTGAGTTTTCAGTTCGGTGTTGGCCAAAGGCCGGGATAGGGGCTGACAGGGCCGGTCCTCGTCGCGGTGCTGGCGTTCTGGCGAGGTATGGGTTTGACGTCGCTGCAATGCGCATCTGAACGTATCCACTCACCCAAGCCGCGGCCCCATCGCGTGCTGGCCTCTGTCTAATGGAGGCGGGCCAGCCTGTCACGGATCAATTCGCGAAAACTTTCCGGTGCCTTGTCAAGCAACCGGCGTTTTGAGAGCTTGCAATTCCAAATGAAATGGTGATATGTCAGCCTCCGGTTTGCGATCGTGGCGGAATTGGTAGACGCGCAGCGTTGAGGTCGCTGTGGGAGATAATCCCGTGGAAGTTCGAGTCTTCTCGGTCGCACCAAACCGGATTTTTAGCGGCTTAAGTATTTGATTTTTAAGAGAAAAAATCAAGGTGCGGGCGGCGGTAAATTAGGTGCGGGCGGCGGTAAATTAGGTGCGGGCGGCGGTAAATTAGGTGCGGGCGAAGTCCCATCAGAAGTGCCTGCCCATCCGCGAAGTGCGAGGCGACGCCGATTGGCTGTTTTTGTGTAGAGCGATGCCATCCGCCCACCATTCCATCCGAACATCGCTTCCAGCTCTGCGACCGTCGCGCCCGCCTCAGCGGCGCGGGTCGCTGCTATTTTCCGAAGTCCGTGGGCTGATTTTTTGACCCCCGCCTCATTGCACGCATTGCGAAAGAAATTGCCGAAGCTTTCTTTGGTGAGCGGATTGCCGGATTTACCGACGATGAAGTGCAGATCGCCCGTTGGCCCTGCATCTAGTGATCGCTGCAGTGGTGGCAGGATTGGGATCGTCACCTCCGTGTCGGTCTTGCCTGTCTTGAGGGTCGCTATGCCGTCGCGAACGTGTTGGCGACCAAGAACCGCGGCGTCGCCCCGGCGCAAACCTGTGTAGAGAAGCACATCGAACCAAACGCGCTCGTGAGTGCCCAAGGGCCAGCGCGCCTCGTATTTGGCAACATCCTTGTCATCCCAAGCAGGAAAGCCGGAGCCCTTCTTGAGCTTTGGTCGTGATACCCCTTGCGTTGGATCGACATCGATCAACTCAGCTTCGACGGCCCATCGGAACATGCCTCGCATGGCGGCTAGAAAGTTCCTGGCTTGCGCTGGCGTGTCCTTTCGGCGCTCGCGTCCTTCGATGATATGCTTGCGGCTTATTGACTTGTAAGGGACGTCCCCCGCGCTGTCCAAAACGTGCTTGAAAATGTTGTCCTGCTGTTTGCGCGTGGCACGCGACAAGGCGAGATAATTCCCCGAAACGCGGTACTGCATGAGAAGCCAGCGAAGCGAATTGCTTTTTGTGGGCTTTTCCGAGTCCGGCTTTGGCTTCTTGGCTCCCCACTTCAGTGCCCGCATGTAGGCGTCATCAAAGGCCTTGTCGTAGAGGTCTGGCACCCAAGGAGAATGCGCCGGAGGTCGTCGCAACGTAGGTGATGCTGAGCTCTGCAGTCTCGCCAGCCAAAAGTGTCGACTTGGCGACAGCAACGCCTAG
>JAUIHE010000221.1 GCA_030432195.1 Alphaproteobacteria bacterium | reverse complement strand
CCTCACACCGCAAATCTATGTTTGGCAACATGGCGACCTCGTTGCTGTGGCACGAGCAAATTATTACGACACTGCCCAAAGCCAAAGATCTGCGCCCTGTCGTGGAAAAGCTGATCACTAAGGCGAAAAAGGGTGGCTTGGCAAACCGTCGTGAGGTCTACAAGACCGTCAAGCAGGACGATGTTGTTCGCAAGCTGTTTGATACGCTGGCAGAGCGCTACAAAGACCGTCCTGGCGGCTATGTGCGTGTTCTGAAAGCCGGTTTCCGCTATGGCGACATGACCCCCATGGCGGTCATTGAACTGGTTGACCGCGATCCTGAAGCCAAGGGCGCGCTGTTGTCCAATGAGCCAGAGCGTGACTTGGACGGCGACGACGAGGAGTAGAGCTCGCGCGCTAAGCCCCGGATGTTGGTACCTTTGAGCCCAGCGCGTCGGGGGAAAAATTCGAAAGGGCGGTCCCGGTTGGGGCCGCCTTTTTTCGTGCGCAGTCAAGAGCCATTGCGCCAATGCTTGATCTGAGGGGGCCGCTGTTTGGCAACCGCTAGGAAGGCGAAGGCTCGCCAAGCGGGCGGCCTAAAGCGTGATCGTGTGGCCCGGCCTGTCACAGGGACGTGAGACCCACAGTTTTTGTTCGCATGACAGCAGGATTTCCGGCCTCATGGTGTTGAAGCCGCTGGCGTCATCGGCTTATGCTGGCCCGGCGAGCTCGGCCGCGTCCCATGCCGAAGCCCCTGGCAAGACGCCGATTGGTTGCGGGTAGCAGCTGGACTGGCGGTGAGGAGGGCTTGAACCATGCCCAAATCTGCGCTCTGGTGCGGGGCACCGGCTCCCAACACGGTCTGCGAGTTCGGGTAACGTGCCCGGCCCAGTTTAAACCCACGCGTGCTCAGAAAGAACAACGCCCATGATGACTCGCCTTATTGTCTCCGCTTTGACGTTGGTCCTGTGCTTTGCCGCGCCCCTACGTGCTGAGGTGGTGTCCGTCGATGATCTCAGCTACACCGCCCGCCAGCTGCTGCAAATTGCGCTGCAAGACGACGACCGCTTGGACTTTTTTGGGCTCGACGGGGTCATAGGCACCCAGACCCTGGCCGCCATCGCCGATTGGCAGGCCCTCGAAGGGCTGTCTGACTTGGACCCACTGGACACCCAGGTGGTCTGCCCGCTCATCAAGCTGGGTATTAAAGGCCATGGAAGCGGCAGCAAGCTTCCGAGTTTCTGCAACTAGGCTGTAGCGCGGGTTTGTGAACGGGCAGGCCGAACCTGCTTCGTTTTTGTGCCACGGACGGTGACAAAACCGCCCCATTTCCCGTCTTTTATGGCGCGGCTGCCGGACCTATATAGGGAACGGCCAACGAAAATTACGCAAAGATGGGAAGTCTCATGCGAAGTCTCGTGTTCGTCTCAAGCCTGCTGGCTGCGCTTGTGGCTGGCCTCTGGAGTTATGGGGGCCTGAAGGACCAGCTCGCCGCCATTACGGGCCTCGATGCCTGGCTCAACGGCGCTGACAGCCCCCCGTTGCAGCCCGAGGATAAGCTGCGGCTTGCAGCCGATTGGAACGCCACCGCCGGACAGAGTGACAGCGGGCAGCTCGACGGCGCCATGCCGCCGGCGGGCCAGCGCGCAGCGGTCATGCAGTTCGCCGCCGACGAAACGCTAACCCCCGAAAACGACGGGGCCGGCGCGCTGTTGGTGCCGCAATCGTCAGAAGATATCCGCCTGTCCTTTGCGCCAGTGGTCAAGAAGACCGCACAAGCGGTGGTCAATATCTACACCACCAAGTTTGTCGCCAGTCGCAACCGCCGTGGCCTGATGGATGATCCCTTCTTTCGCCAATTCTTCGACATGCCGGGCTATGATGAAGAACCAAGCCAAGCGCGGCGCGTACAGAACTCTTTGGGCTCGGGCGTGATCGTCCACCCCGACGGCTTTATCATCACCAACAACCACGTCATCGAAGGCGGTGACGAGATCTATGTCATCCTGGCCGACGAACGGGAGATGGAAGCACGGGTTCTGGTGGCCGATGAAGAAAGCGATCTGGCGATTTTGCAGGTTGAGCCCGAAGACGGGCAGGCCTTGCCCTTCTTGGAGACGGCGGATTCCGACGATATTGCGGTCGGCGATTTGGTGCTGGCGATTGGCAACCCCTTTGGCGTCGGTCAGACCGTGACCTCTGGCATCGTTTCAGCAACGGCGCGTTCGAACCGTTCGATCTCTGACTTTGGTTTCTTCATCCAGACCGATGCTGCCATTAATCCCGGCAACTCGGGTGGCGCCCTGGTGGACATGCACGGCAGGCTCATCGGGGTCAATACGGCCATCTTCTCGCGCTCCGGCGGCTCAAATGGCATTGGTTTTGCCATCCCGGCGAACCGCGTTCGTGCCTTTTTCAACAACGTCGCTGAATCCGGCGGTCAACGGCTGATCCGCCCTTGGAGCGGCCTGCAGGGTCAGAGCCTCGATGAAGCCTTGGCCAAGGCGCGCGGCCTGGATCAAAGCACCGGCGTCATCATCTCGGATATTTATCCAGATGGGCCGGGCGATCGCGCCGGCATCAAGCGCGGCGACGTGGTGGTGGCCCTCAATGGCAAGCGCATTCGCGATACCGAGGAAATGCGCTTCCGCCTGTCTGAGCTGGTGGTGGGTGAAACGGCGCAGATCCAGGTGCTGCGCGGACGTCCAGCCAAAACACAGACCCTCACGATGGACCTGGAAGAAGCCCCCAACACGCCGCGGCCCAACCCGGTGACCGTCAGCGCTGCTAACTCGCCCTTGCACGGTGCGATCCTTGTCGGCCTGACGCCTGCGCTGTCCCAAGAGCTGAAGCTGCCGAACCTTTGGTCCGGGGTCATGATTGAGTCCTTGTCGCGCTATTCGATGGCGGCGCGCATCGGCTTCCGGCCGGGCGATGTCATCGTTGGCATCAACGGCGCCACCATCAACACCACCCGCGATGCGGTTGCGGCCCTGAAGGACGGGGACGGTGAATGGTCAATCCGCTTCTATCGCCGGGGTCGCTTGCGTTCGGTGCGGCTGACCTTCTAGACTAGAGTATCCGTCTTGATCAAGAGGTTTTTGGCAGCCAGACGCGGTCTGCTTTGACCAAGGCGTTTGCGGTTTCGATGAGCTTGCGCATGATTGCGACGATGGCGACTTTTGCGGGTTTT
>JAUIHE010000220.1 GCA_030432195.1 Alphaproteobacteria bacterium | reverse complement strand
GACTTGGTACATTTTGGGGTTGTCGCGGTGGTCAACGCCATGCTTGGGCTCATCACTCCGCCCTATGGTTTGTTGCTCTTCATCGTTGCCAATATTGTCAAACAGCCGGTCGGCAAAATCGTAAAAGAGGTATGGCCCTTCATTTTGGCCCTGCTGGCCGCGTTGGCCATTATCACTTTTGTCCCTGATTTCGTTCTCATGCTGCCCCGTGCCCTTGGCTACAAAGGCTAGCTGGCTCCGCCCTGACAAAACTAGCCGGTTGCTTGAGGCCTCGGCGAACGACGAGACCAAGGACAACGAGCGTCGATCTTGCGGGCTAAGCGAGCGCACCGGTGTCGGACGGCCGCAAGCGCAGACCAAGCGACGAACGACCATCTCAGGCGGCCTTTTTCGTTTTGCCCTGTCTGGTGCTTTGCCAAGTCCGGCGCCCGATATTGGCCTAGCCTTTGGAGCTTGGCCTCATTGGTCCTTGCACGACAACCCTGGCATTTTCTCCATCTCCTAGCGCGCAACGCGGGCGGAGCCAGGCCTTACGTTAACGTTCACATAAGAGACGCCCATGAAGACTAGCATCGCAACCGTTTCTTTATCCGGCAGCCTTGAACACCGTCTAAAGGCCATCTCTGCTGCTGGCTTCGATGGCGTTGAGATTTTTGAGCAAGATTTCATCGCTCACGATGGGGGCGCCGCAGAGGTTGGCGCAATGGTCCGCGACCATGGCTTGGAAATCCTATTGTTCCAGCCGTTTCGCGACTTTGAGGGCTTGCCAGAACCCTATCGCTCGCGCGCTTTTTCCCGTGCAGAGCGCAAATTTAATTTGATGGAAGAGCTGGGCACCAAGGATGTTTTGGTATGCTCGTCCGTGCACCCTGCCGCCTTGGGCGGCATTGATCGCATGGCCGACGACTTTGCCGAGCTGGGCGAGCGCGCTGCAAAACGCGGCCTTCGCGTCGGTTTTGAGGCTCTAGCATGGGGTAAGCACGTCAACGACCATCGCGACGCTTGGGAGGTGGTGCGCAGAGCCGATCATCCAAACGTTGGGCTGATCTTGGACAGCTTTCACACTCTGGCCCGAAAAATCGACCCGAATAGCATTCGCGCGATCCCTGGTGACAAAATCTTCTTTGTGCAACTGGCGGACGCGCCCGCCATTGATATGGACTTGTTGTATTGGTCGCGCCACTTCCGCAATATGCCAGGAGAAGGCGATCTGCCGATTACCAGCTTTGCTCAAGCCGTGATGGCGACAGGGTATGCAGGACCGATCAGCCTTGAAATTTTCAACGACCAGTTCCGCTCTGGTCCAACTGAGACAATCACCGCGGACGGATTCCGGTCCCTTCGCGCGGTCATGGACGACGTACAGCACCGCGAACCTGCATGGAAAGCCGATCTACCCAGTACAGCGCCGCGTAGCCAGGTCAAAGGCATCGAATTTATCGAATTTGCCGGGCAAGAAGAACAGGCCCAAGCCTTCGCTGCCCTCTTGGCCAGTTTGGGGTTTCACCGCAAATTGGTTCACCGCAACAAGGCGCTGGAGGTCTGGCAACAAGGTGACGTTCGCTTGCTGGTCAACTCTGAACTCAACAGCCATGCTGGCGATGCCTATGCGCAAGCGGGACTAAGTGTCTGTGACATTGGTCTGCTTGTCGACGATGCGGCTCAGACGTTCCAACGAGCACAGCATCTGGGCTCTAAGCCGTTTTCTCAGTCTAACCTCCCCGGTGAGCTGGAAATTCCCGCCATTCGCGGTCTAGGTGCCAGCGTGTTGCATTTCCTGGACCAGCCCAGCGGCCTTGCAGATGTCTGGGATCTGGAATTTAGAACTACCGATGAGCCGATGCCACGAGCAGCGGGACTGCAAGCCGTTGATCACCTGGCACATACTACCAATTACAGCCAAATGCTGAGTTGGACGCTCTTCTATGCAAGCTTGTTCAAAATGGAAAAATCGAGCCTGGTGGATGTGATCGACCCCGACGGCTTGGTGCGCAGCCAGGCCCTGGAAACGCCGGAGGCCGGTCTACGCGTCACGCTAAACGGCGCAGAGACCAACTCAACGCTGGCCGGGCGTTTCTTGACCCAATCCGTCGGATCATTTGTTCAGCACATTGCTCTGGCGACCCAGGACATTTTTAGCACCGCCAAAGCCCTAAAAGAATTTGGCTTCGCGGCTCTGCCCATGCCAACAAACTACTACCAAGATCTAGCCGCGCGCTTTGACCTGCGCCCCGACTTTACTGACCGGTTACACGCTTACAATATCCTCTATGACGAGGACGCCGGCGGCCAGTTCTTTCAGCTCTATTCCGCGCCGCTCGCCAACGGATTTTTCTTTGAAATCGTGCAACGGCAAGGCGGTTATCGTGGCTACGGAGCGGCCAATGCCCCCTTCCGCATCGCCGCTCAAAAACGGTATTTGCGCACGGCAAAAACGCCTGTTCGTTAATCCGCTTTGACGCGGATAAGACGATTTGTGCAGGTTGGCCCTTGCGACAAGAACTCGATTTAGCGTCCGTTTACAGCGTGCCCAATGACCGCATTGCCGCCCAACCCGAGGAATGGCTATTCGGTCACATAATTAAGACGAGAACGCAGAGCCGCACGTCGGATATTAACCGCAATCGAGCTTCGTGCTCGCCCAACTTGAAGTGCGAACGACGTCTTGATCCGCCATAAGACCGACTCTGCTTACTGAATCGCGTCGCGATGCGCAGGCCCGACGGTTTAGATGGGCCCACAGTTGGCCGATTGACCAGTTAGTCCGGAATGGGTGTTGGCAGGTGAGCCCTACAGCGCCGTTCAGTCGTATCAGTTATTCAAGACTGCCTTCGGCCCCCGACCTCACCATGGCCATGGCAACGCCGACCGGCCTCTAAGCTAGTTCTCAAAGGATCGGCCGTCGGCTCAATGTCGTTCATGTCGACTGACAAAACCAATTCAAACCGCCGCCAGTTCAACTGATGCGTTAGGCTTGACGGACCGCGCCAGTCGCACCGCCCGGGGCTCTTGGTCTGAATAGAACATTGGTTCCCAAATGGTGCCACGGGGAAAATATTCTATATATTTCAAAGGCTTGAGTAGGTGGCGGAGAGACAGGGATTCGCGCATTGCGCCCGTATTACCTTGCAATTACAGTGGTTTACTAGTATGCAGGGGCGCGTCTTGGGGTCCAATCTGGGGTCTTG
>JAUIHE010000053.1 GCA_030432195.1 Alphaproteobacteria bacterium | reverse complement strand
GTAACAATTACAATACATATGAGAGTATTTAATGAACACGCTGAAAAACCTGTTTGATGTTTATCAAATTGAACAGTGGCCAGAAAATTTAATTAGTACTCTGAAAGAACAATGCGACCACTCATCTAAAAATAGTCCTGAATTCATAAATAACATCAACTATATATTGGCAGATTATTCTGTTGTCGCTTACCATTGCACCCGACTCACCGACGTTGAGTGTCGGCAAATTAAAAATAATGGTATGCAATTACCAAATCAAGATTTCTTAAACCAGAGAATTGAAGCTTTGCTTGCAGGTGGTCACATCAATTCAACATCAGCAGCCAAATTAAAGTCAAACAATCAAGCCGATAATCCCTACCGTAAAAACATGTTTTGGTTTTTACTTTTTCCTCCGCATATAACCGACGAAGGTGCCGTGAAAAGACTATTTAAGTTTTGGGGCGGAGAGTCCCTCTATGCGTGTCACGAAAATGATCCTGATACCGGACCGGCTTTACAAAATATCGGTAGCCCATGCCTAATAGAGGCTCGAATCCCAGTAAACGACCTCCAACTTTATGATTCCTTGGCCTGTCAGATGATCAAACATTACCTGGACAGTCAAGCCGCCACAGGTGTCAAGCCACTTATGGTCGAAGGTAGAGTTGAGCTCCCAATTCCGGCGTGCCAAATTAATCGGGCAATAAAGCACCCAAGCAGGGAATTTTGCTGTTTGACTGGCTGCAATACCTGGAACGAGGAATTACGGTAGTAAAGCTAGTAGCCATTTCGAAGCCGGGGCGAGCACATTGCAGCTCCCCACCCGCAGGCCCTATTTGACAAGCCGATGCTTTCCCCCCAGATAGAGCGCCTGATCGTCTGAACATGCGGCCTGGACTTCAACCTGGCGCCGCCCTACTGCAGTTTCATCATGTCCAGCCAACTGAACCTATCCCTTGAAGATCGCGTTGCCCTGCGGCGCACCTTTGCCATTATCTCTCACCCCGACGCGGGCAAGACCACCTTGACCGAAAAGCTGCTGCTGTTCGGCGGTGCCATTCAACAGGCGGGTGCGGTCAAGGCCAAGGGCGAAGCGCGCCGCGCCACCTCGGACTGGATGAAGGTCGAACAAGAGCGCGGCATTTCGGTTTCGTCATCGGTCATGACCTATGACTACGAGGGCGTGACCTTCAATTTGCTGGATACGCCCGGCCACGGCGACTTTTCCGAAGACACCTATCGCACGCTGACCGCCGTGGACTCGGCCGTCATGGTGCTGGACGCGGCCAAGGGTATCGAAGCGCAGACCTTCAAGCTGTTCGAGGTCTGCCGCCTACGCGATATGCCGATCACGACCTTTGTCAACAAGCTGGACCGCGAGGGGCGCGACCCCTTCGACATCATTGACGAAGTGGAACAAAAGCTGGCGATCGACGTGACGCCCGCCTCATGGCCGATCGGCATGGGGCGCTCATTCAAGGGCGTCTACGACCTGATCAACGACAAGCTGATCCTGGTCGAAAACCACGCCAAAGGCCGCATTCCGCTGGAAGGTGCGGCCTGCGAGGGCATCGACGATCCCAAACTGGATGAGCTGTTGGGCGATGAGGACGCCGCCACCTTGCGCGAGCAGGTCGAAATGGTGCGCGAGCTCTGCCCGGCCTTCGACAAAGAGGCCTACCTCAGCGGCACGCTGACCCCGGTCTATTTCGGCTCAGCCATCAATAACTTCGGAGTGCGCGAGCTGTTGAACGGCGTGTCCTCTAACGCGCCAGCGCCCAAGACCCAGACCACCAAGGACCGCCAAGTCCTGCCCAACGAAAAGAAGGTCACGGGCTTTGTCTTTAAAATTCAAGCCAATATGGACCCCAAGCACCGCGATCGCATCGCCTTTGTGCGCTTATGCTCCGGACATTTCAAAAAGGGCCACAAGCTGTTGCACGTGCGCAGCGGCAAGACCATGGCGGTTCACAACCCGACCCTGTTCTTGGCTCAGGATCGCGAAATCGCCGAGGACGCTTGGCCGGGTGATATCATCGGCATTCCCAACCACGGCCAATTGCGGATCGGCGATACACTGACTGAAGGCGAAGCGCTGCGCTTTACCGGCATTCCTTCCTTTGCTCCAGAATTGTTGCAGACCGTGCGTCCCGAAGATCCGCTGAAGGCCAAGCACTTGGGCAAAGCTTTGCAGCAGATCGCCGAAGAGGGCGCCGCGCGGGTCATCAAGCGTAATATAGGCTCGGACTGGATTGTCGGGGTTGTGGGCCCACTGCAGTTTGAGATCTTGGCAGACCGCGTGCGCACGGAATTCAACGTGGCGGCGCGTTTTGAGCCCTCGCCGCTGAATACCGCGCGCTGGGTGGAATCCGACGATGCTGGCGAATTAAAGAAATTCTTGGACAAGAACAAATCCGACTTGGGCGAAGATCATGCAGGCGCGCCGGTTTTCCTGGTCCGCAACGGCTGGCACCTCAATAAGGCGCAAGACGACTATCCCAAGCTGCGCTTTTTGAAGACCAAAGAGCAGTTGGATTGAGCGGGTATCCCGGCAAGCACCGCGGTCTTGTAAAACAGGACCAGGCCGGGCTTGACGCGGCCCAACGCTGACCGCGACCCCTAAAAAAAACCCTGGTGCTTAGGGACACCAGGGCTTCGGGCAATGCACGGTAAGAGGGCTGTGCAGAGTGAAAATTGTGCCGACCCAAGGCCGACGGAAGCGCGCCTTTCTGGACGCCTAAGGTCGCACGTAGGCGTAGCCCATTTCTTGCAGTTCAACCAAGCGCACGACACCAGACGGCACGATGGAGGCCTCTGGCAACAGCGGCACCTCTTTGCCCGCTTTTTCGCTCATCTTACGGTGCGTGTTACCGCAGGCAGAAAAGGCCAGGTTGTCGAGATCAAGCGACATGGCAGCAATGCGTGACGCCACCGGGCTGTCAGCCGTGTACATCTTGAGGCCGGGGCCATAGGCGACAACTTCGATCTCCACCTCCTCGCCCTTGGACTCATAGAACTTCTTCACGTTCTGGACGTTGTTCAGCGCCATGTTCATGACAGCCGGATCGTTTTGATCGACGTGAATCGCCAGTTTGTGAACGTCGGCAGCTTGCGCACCCAGGCTGAGCCCGAGGCTAAATAAAACGGCGGTCAGTAGTGATAGGATACGCATAAAGATCTCCCTTGAGTGTCCTGCTGTTGAGTGTCCTGCTGTTTTGTCCGCTGCAAGAGGTCCATGAGGACACCAGAGCGGATGAGGCTTACTTCGATTTGCTTTCGCGAATGCGGTCGTCGGCGACACATGCCGTCGGCCCCGCCGTCCCGGCAAATTCGAAGGACTGCGACAAGTATGCCCAGCGCCCTGCGACATTTCTATCCATTATTTGAAGATCGTTTTGACGATTTGTCGCCCCATGAGCGAACAACTCTGCATCAACCGATCATTTACTCGTTTAATGCCAGTTGGTTACGCTAGGATTGGGGAGCCTGCCCCGGCACCGCTGCGATCAGCTCGGAACAAGCTTGGGGCAGCCAACGCAGCTGCGCCGCGCGCTGGTCTTCGGCAGGCAGCCCCTGCCGGTCATGGTCAGCAAGCCCCAGGATCAGGGTCTGATTGGCCGCATCTTTGTCCAGTTGTTGGACAGCGCGCAGAACCGCGAGCGCCCGCAAGCTCGCGAGCTCGCTGTTGGTCTTCACGCTGTGACCGGGCTTAATGGGGGTTGGGTCCGCGGTGGCGGTCACGATCAAACAGCCACCCGCTGGCTTTTGCTCCAACGCCTCTGCCAAAGCCCGTTTTTGCGTCGCCTTCAGCCGGTAGCCCAGGCTGTTAAATCGGGTCTCAAAGGACCAGACCACTTGTTCAGGCAGAGCCAAGCGCACCGAGTCAAGGCGCCCGGCCAAGCCTTCTGCCTCATCACGATAGCTTGCAAGCTGCCCTTGAAGCGCGGCAAGCGCTTTTGCTTGCTCCTGGTTTTGCGTCTGCAATGCTGCAAGGCGCTGTTGTTGCGCGGCGGCGCTCTCCAACGCTTTGGCGAGCTTTTGCTCCAGATCTGCGCTGGCTTGTCGCTCGATATCCAAGGCCTGGGCCCGCTCCTTTGCCTCTGCGGCCTGCTGGCTGATTTTGGTTTCCGCGGCTTGGAGGTTTTGCGCCTGTTGTTCCAATTGGCCGCGCACCAAGGCCAGCTCGGTATCCCGTTCGGACACCGCGATCTTGAGTTGGTCGATGCTGGCCTTTTGGTCAGCCACCTGCGCCTTGACCGCATCGCGGATCTCTGCCTGCGCCAAGCGCGCGGCCAACAAGGCTTGATCGCGCTCTGCGATCACCGCCTTTAAGGCCTCGTTTTCCTGCGCAAGGCCAGCGCTGGCTTCATGGCTCTGGTTCAGCGCCGTGCTCAATTCTGCCAGCTTTTCTTGCAGAGCCAACAGCTCGGATTCCCGCTGCAGCAAGCTGCGCTGCGCTTCTGCGTCGCTTTGTTCCAGCGCCTGGCGCGCGCGCTCCAAAGCGCTTTGCGTTGCCAACAAGCGGCCGCTAAGATTTTCAAGCTCGACCGCGCTTTGGCGGCTACTCTCCATGGCTTGTTCAAACGCCGTCTGGCTGGTCCGATGAGCGGCATCCTTGGCAGCCAAGTCCGCTTCCAGCTCTTGACGCTTGGCATCCAACACTTTGAGCTGTTCCGCCAAGGCCTGCTTGTCCGTTTGGCTGGCTTGCAGATTTGATTGGGCCTGCGCCAAGGCATTGCTGAGTTTGGCCGCCTCGACTTCACGCTTATTCAGGGCTTCTTGGCTCAAACTGAGCTGGGTCTGTGCGTCTTCCAGTTGTGCCTGACTGCGGCTCAGTTGGCTGGCCAGCTTTTGCGCCTGTTCTTCCAGCGCCGCCAGGCTTTGATCGCTCGGCAATGTCCCGGAATTTTTAGACCCGGCGCCTTGCGTGCTGGCGGTCTCGCCCTCTTGCTCACCCGTGCCATTGGTCGGAAACTGTTCGTCATTCAGTTGCTGATTAATGCGGCTTCGCAAGGACTGAACGCGCACATAGCGCCGTTGCGCTTCCTCATAAGCCAGACGCAGACCTGCCGCCTCTTCCTCGCCAAGCTCGCCTTCGGCGTTGCGCAACCGATCCTGCAAAGCTGCGATCGACGCGGACAGGACAAAACCGTCCTCTCGGTTGAGCTGGTCCAGCGCATCTAGAAGATTGTTGGGCTGGCCAACCCCTTGCAGCAGCTCGCTCAAAACCTGCTCCACCGCACCCAATTGGCTGGTCAGAACGCTTAGTTCACTGCGCAGCGCTGCTAGCTCATCGCGCCGATCGAACAGGCGCAATTGGCTCTGGCCGGGCGTGGCCAGCACCACTGCCACAAGCGCCAACGCCGCCCAAGAGCGCGGTACTTGCAGCAGGGGCCTTATCAAAAAGGCGGATAGAGTACGCAGCATTACGTCTTTCAATTCTTTGATCATTCGAGCTTGAAAGCGCCCCACATTCTTGTGGCGGGGTCGCCAAGCTTTCGACTTAAGATGGCCCTATTTCTGGATCGCGTTCAACCTTTAGCAGCAAAATCTCAATCAATTCTCAGCTTGCTGTGTCGATGCGCTGTTTGCAGCGCCAGGGCCGGAGTCCGGTTTGCGCATTGCAAAGCCCAAGGAAAGAATCCAGCACGCTCATCCCTCGTTCCCAAAGACTCCAAAGGCGGCGCAAGCTGAGCGGCAAAGGTGGGCTGCCTGGCTCTGGGCAGAAGACCAGGGCGCCCGGTTCCACCGCTATGATTCTGATTTACCGAGCGAAATCATGCTGGCGCAGTCCTGGTCGGCCCATCGCAAGACAACCGAGCGGCGCTCGTCATCGCTCAAGCCCGGCTCGACATAGGTTGATAGCCCCAGCAATAGGCTTGCCTCACGAAGTGCGGGATCCATGCGCTGGATTAGGGCCTGGACGCGCAGCGCGCGCAGTCCGGATAGCTCGGCATTTGAGCTCACTTGGCCGCCCAACTTGACCGCTTGATCGTCGGTGCTACCGACCACGACAAGACAGCCACCAATTGGCCGATTTGACAGATTGTTCCGTAAGCCGTGTTTTTGCGCGGGCGAAATCCGTGCAGAGCCGCTGTCAAAGGTCACGCGGTAGTCCCATTGTTCAGCCGGCAAAGACAGACGCGGCTCGCCAAGCTTTGACATCATGGCCGTGTTCTGGCTTTGAAGCTGCGCGGTCAAATCGCTCAGCTCCTTGATCCGGGTCTTTTGTTGCGCAATGACCGGCGCGCTTTGCTGTGCTTGTGCGGCTAGGGCTTGGAGTTCGCCGATACGCTTTTCTGCCTTGGCCAGATCGGCGCGGGCGGCATCCAACTCCTGACGCAAGTTGTCGAGGGCACCACTATCGGCCTCGTTTTGCGCGACCAACGTAACGCTGGTATTCAGCTCGGCAGGGGCATCTTGTGTCAAACTGAGCGCCGCGACAGGGGCTTTGGCGCCGTCGGTCGCTGCGCCGTCGTTCGCTGCGGTGTCTGCCTCTGCGGTGTCTGCCTCTGGGGTGGCTGCCTCTGGGGTGGCTGCCTCTGGGGCGTCCGCTTGTGCGACTTGTGGTGCAGGTGCTTCCAGGCGCGTCGGCGAAACCAGGGACGCAGGCGAAGCCAGGGACGCAGGCGAAGCCAGGGACGCAGGCGAAGCCAGGGACGCAGGCGAATCCAGGGACACAGGCGAAGCCAGGGACACAGGCGACGCTAGAGGCGCTGCGGGAATGGCGTCCAACGATACGCTTGCGGCGCTGCTGAGCGTCAAACTGGGCAGGGGCTGCAAGGCCGTATCTTTTGACGGGCTCACCGCCGCGCTGGGCACCGCCAGCTTCAGCGTCGGAGCCTGCTGCGCCAATACCCCAAGCGGATAGCTGCCGCCCGCCACCAGAACCGCCAAGCTGGCAAGAACCAAACCTGCCCGAAGGACGGGCTCGACCGTGCCGCCCGGCAAGCGATCGGCCAAGGGCAAGTGCGAGGCCGACAGGCGCAGCGACAAACGTGTGGAAATAGAACGATAAATTTCGCGGGGGCGAAGCATGGGGCTCTCTTGGCTAGTTGGACCTCGGCATTAAAACCTTAGGTCGTTGTATAGCCTTGATTGCCTAGCGCTGGCCAGCGCTTCGCGATACGCCAAGCAAGGCGCTACAAAAAGGAAAAGGGATTGCGCCCTAAACGGTCCTCTACCTCCAGAATCCAGGCATCTGGGTCGCGTTTTGCGAGTCTTTGAAGGTAGGCTTCGGCCTCCGATTCCGGCAGTTCGGAGTCGCGCAACGGGTTGATCCAGGCCAAATTTCCGTCAAAATCGCGCTGTTGCACCAGGATTTGCACCTGCCCATCAAGCGTGTTCAGCAGCAAGGTGACGGTTCCTCGATCGGGGTCGCCCTTTTGGCGCACCAAGACCGCCTGCCCGGCGGCCTCGCCCGCCCTTCTGGCAGCATCGACAAGGAAATGAACCGGCAGACCAACGTCAAACATGTTCTGCCTCTAGTTGAGCAAATCAAACAGGATCGGCACCAAAGGCACATCGGCGGGCGGCATGGGATAGTTGCGCAATTCGTTGAGCGCGACCCACTTTAAGGCTTGGCCTTCACGGCTCTGCGGTTGGCCCTCCCAGACCCGGATCGCAAACACCGGCATCAGAAGATGAAATCCCTCATAGGCGTGGCTGGCAAAGGTCAGAGGCGCCAGGCAAGAGGTGGTGACATCGATCCCCAGCTCTTCTTTGAGTTCGCGCACCAAGGCCAATTCGGGGCTCTCTCCGTCCTGGACCTTTCCTCCGGGAAACTCCCAGAGCCCGGCCATAGATTTGCCCTCTGGACGCTGCGCCAGCAAGATCCGTCCGTCGCGATCGATCAACACCGCGGCGCTAACCAACACCAGCGGCTGCGAGAGACTGACGCCAGCAGCCCCAAAACAACCCGCATTAGTCTTGCCGATCTGATAGGCTGCCTTGGTCAGCGCCATCATGTTGCAATCGACCAAAACGCCGCCCTTGTTGGGGGCGGGCATTTTCTCGCAACCCGTGGGCTGAAAACCGTGCTTTTCCAGGATGCGTCGCGATATGTGGTTTTCTGGATCCGTGCCAGCCTTGATGACCTCAACACCGACCACATCAAACAGATAGGCCAAGACCGAGGTCACGGCCTCACTCATGAGGCCTTGCCCGCGTGCTGACTCTGTCAGCCAATAACCAAAGCTGTTGATATCGGCGCGAAAACCGATCCCGCCCAGGGTCTGGCGGGTCGTGCGATCCACAATGCCAAACTGGTAGGAACGGCCCTCGCCCCAGGCAAGCTGAGAATCTTCCTGAAAGCCGCGCATTTCTTCGACGCTCAAATCCTCGCTTAAACGCAAAGTAAAGCGCCGCAACAGCGGATCATTCATCGCCCCGGCGTAGGCCTCGGCGTCTATCTGCCAAACCGGAACCAGCGCCAGGCGCGGCGTCAGAAGGCTGGTCATGAGCGATAATCCGCGTTGATGTCGATGTAGCCGTGGGTCAAATCGCAGGTCCAAACCCGCGCTTTGCCGTGCCCCACACCCAAATCAACCGTCAAGGTGATTTCACGGCCACGCAGATGCTCGGCAACCGGCGCTTCGTCATACCCCGCAAGCAGGCCTCCGCGCTCTACGATTGCGGTGCCGCCCATGGCGATAGCCAGACGGGCGGTATTGACCTCCGCGCCCGACCGACCGACCGCCATTGCGATACGTCCCCAGTTGGCGTCCTCGCCCGCGATTGCGGTCTTCACCAGCGGGGAGTTTGCGATCGTCTTGGCCGCCAACATAGCATCGGCTTCGTCTTTGGCGCCGGTCACGTCGATTGTGATGAGCTTTTGTGCGCCTTCGCCATCGCGGGCGATAAGGATCGCCAAATCGCGCAGCACGGCTTCTAGCGCAGCCTGAAAGCCGTCCAGCCGGGCATCTTGCGCATCTGATATATCCGCATTGCCCGCCGCCCCGCTCGCCATGAGCAAACACATGTCAGAGGTCGAAGTGTCGCCATCGACGGTCACCGCGTTCAGTGTCGTTGCCACGGCCTCACGCAACAAGGCATCCAGCACGCCCGCGTCCAGCTTGGCATCGGTGGCAACGAAGGCCAGCATGGTCGCCATGTTGGGCTCGATCATGCCCGATCCTTTGGCGATGCCATTGATCGTTACCAGCACACCATCGATCTCACATTGCGCTGTGGCGGCCTTCTTGAAAGTATCGGTGGTCATTATGGCCTCGGCGCCCTCCAGCCAGGCCCGTTCAGACAGCCGCTCCGCCAGGCCGTCAAGAGCCGCGACATAGGGCTTGGGATCAAGCGGCTGGCCGATTACACCGGTCGAGGCAACGGCAACTTGAGAAGCTGGCACGCCCAGACACGCGCCCACCGCCGCGGTCTTGGCCTCAATAGCCGCCATGCCAGGCGCACCGACCGCCACGTTGGCATTGCCCGCATTGACCAACAAAGCCCGAAGCGCGCCGCCCCTGATGACTTCGCGGCTCCAGGTAACAGGATCGCCGCATAGCCGGTTCTTTGTAAATACGCCTGCGACTTGACAACCCGAGTCAGCGGCCAACAGCAGCACGTTGCGGCGGCCGCCGTAGTAGCCACCGACGGGCGCACTGGCTAGGCGAATGCCCGCAATGGGGGGTAGGTCGGGCAATTCACGGGGAGCAAGGGGCGATACAGGCAGAGACATGTCAGAAAAATCGGCGAAAAGGAGGAGAACAACGGCCAGCGCTCGACAAGGCGGGCGTTCTGGCAGATAAAGCAGGCCAGCCACGATGACAGCCAAAAGCCCGGCCGTGACGGTCGAAGCAGAAAGCAGCGGCTAGGCGGATCATTTGGCATCAAGGCCCCGAAGGGCGCAATGACTTTTTTGGACCAAAGCGAGCTTATCCAGCAGGAGAGCTGGCACGCCGTAACGGTTATGACTTGAGGCTAGATATGAAAAAGAAGACCTCGCTTGTTGGCCTGCTGGTTATCCTAGCGGTGTTGGGCATCGGTCAGGCGACTGGCATTGATGTCCTGGGCTTGTTGGGGCACGCCCTAACCGACCAAGTCGTCAACGAAGAACGGCAGCTCGTCAAGCGAGCCGAAGAGGCAGCACGCGCTGAGGAAGCCGCGCGTGCCAAGGAGGAGGCCCAGCAGCGCGCCCAAGCTCAGCAGCCAGCGCCCGCGGTCGCCCCAGCGCCTGCGCGTGCGCCCGCGAAGAACCGCCGCCAGGTCTGCGGCACCTTTGTCGATATCGACACCGAAGCCGAAGAGCGGCTGGAAGCCTGGGGCGAGCAACTGGGTCTGGGCAATCTGGAAGCTTTTGCCAATGTTTTGCAGTTCATTAACCAAACCGGCGACTTGCCCGACTGCTATTTGACCAAAAGCGAGGCCAACGCTTGGGGCTGGGATCGCGGTGAAGACCTTTGGCGGGTGGCCGAAGGCATGGCCATCGGCGGCGATCATTTCCAGAACCGCGAAGGCCTGTTGCCGCGCCGCTACAATGGGCGATACCTAGAGGCTGATTTGGACTACGGCGGGCGCCGCCGCGATGCGCGCCGCCTGGTCTTTGTCGATGATGCCGAAGGCCAATGGCTAATCTGGGTCACGCTGGATCACTATGACAGCTTTTTGCGCGTCTCGCCTTAGGCCCGGCGCGAAAGGACGCCCCCTGAGGTGAAGGGTCTCAACCACCTTGTACCGTGCGCGCGGCGTGCTACCTCTGCCAAAACCCCCGGAGGCCAAAGTCTCCGCATCTGATAAAGGAGGCCCCATGGCCGTCATTAACTTAATCCTCGTGCTGGGCGTTGCAGTCGGAATGATCGGCGTCCTTGGTTCCTTGTTCTCGGGCCTGCTCGCCATGAGCAGCCGCTCTGATGACGCCAGCGAAAAATCCAATCTTTTCATGCGCTTTCGCGTTGGGTTTCAGCTCTTGACCCTGGTCTGTGTGGTCTTGCTGTTGTTGGTCAACCGCGCGCTGTTCTAAGCCCTGACCTAATCCCTGCTGCTTTGGCGCAACATTTGCTGCTTGTCATCTGCTGCTAATCGGGAGATGACAGCGGCGCCTATGGCGCCGCACTGGCGCGTGGCCGCCTTCCTGGCGCGTGGCCGCCTTCCTGGCCGAGCCTTCTTTAGTCCTAATCTAGGAGCCTGCATTCGTGGTCGAACTCACTCGCATTTACACCAAAGGCGGCGACAAGGGACAGACCAGCCTGTCGTCTGGCCAGCGCGTTGCCAAGGATGACGCGCGTGTCTGCGCCTATGGCAGCGTTGATGAAACCAACTCCATGCTGGGCGTCGCGCGTTTGTACCTTGATTCCCATCTGGACCCTGTTGCAGGGCGCATCCAAAACGACCTTTTCGATTTGGGTGCAGACCTGGCGACACCGGACGGCGACTACGAATGGGAACCGATTCGCCTGGCTGCCAGCCAAGTTGACTGGCTCGAACGGCAAATTGATGACCTCAACAGCGAGCTATCTCCGCTCAAGTCGTTTGTGCTGCCCGGTGGCACGCCAGCCTCAGCCCACCTACACGTCGCGCGCACGATCGCCCGGCGCGCCGAACGCGAAGTGGTGGCTCTGCTGCGCCAGGACGAGAGCGTCAATCGCGAGTGCCTGCGTTATCTCAACCGCTTGTCGGATCTGCTGTTTGTTATGGCGCGCCATGTCAATTTGGGCACCGCCGGGGATGTGCTTTGGGAACCCCAGAAAAATCGCTAACTCCTAGGCCGGTTTGCAGCAATCATTTTTCGCGCCTCCCCTGGTTAGGGAGCCAACTCAAACAATCCTTGCGCGCAGCCGGTCGGACAATTCGCCCGCCCCAAAGCTGCCAATCGCCGCGTCACAAAGCTTGAAATCCTAATATCCTGGGTCGTAAAAGAGGGCCGCGGATCAGATTCTTTAAAGCACAAGTCGCAATGGCGTCATTTCTTGGCGCGCCTACCCTTGGCGTGCCTTGACATTCTCGACTAGTGCTTTGGGCAACGTCCCCGTCCCAGGATGTTCGACAGGCCAACTGCCGGATATTCAGCCCCTGGAGCAGGTTTCACTTGCACAGGACCGCCCTGTGATCGGGCCCGCCTCATTCGCTGCTCGGCTTGCCCGGTGGCCCAACCTTCTAGCAGGAGATGGCATGAAAGCCCTAGTCTGTGTCAAACGCGTTATTGACTACAACGTGAAAGTGCGCGTCAAATCCGACGAAACCGGCGTTGAGTTGAACAACGTCAAAATGGCCATGAACCCCTTTGATGAAATCGCTGTTGAACAAGCGATCCGCATGAAAGAAGCCGGTTCGGTCAGCGAGATCGTTGTCGTTTCAATCGGCCCAAAGCAAGCTCAAGAGACCATCCGTACTGCCCTGGCAATGGGCGCGGACCGTGGCGTTCACGTCGAGCACGATGGCGAGCTGGAGCCGCTGGCGATTGCAAAAATGCTGAAGGCATTGGTCGAAAAAGAAGAACCCGGCATTGTCTTCTGTGGTAAGCAAGCCATTGACGGTGACAACAACCAAACGCCTCAGATGCTGTCTGCCCTGCTGGGCTGGCCGCAAGGCACTTTTGCTTCAGCCATTGAGCTGAACGATGCTGGAGCGCTCGTTACACGTGAAGTCGATGGCGGCCTGGAAGATATCCAGATCAACATGCCTGCGGTGCTGTCAGTTGACCTGCGTTTGAACGAGCCTCGCTATGCGTCGCTGCCAAACATCATGAAGGCGAAGAAGAAGCCGATCGACGCCACAAGCCCTGCTGATTTGGGTGTTGACCCGGCGCCGCGCTTGACCACGTTGAAGGTCACCGAGCCGCCCGCACGTGCCGCAGGTGTCAAAGTCGCCTCTGTCGCTGAACTGGTCGCCAAGTTGCGCGACGAAGCAAAGGTCCTGTAATCATGTCAATTCTGGTAATCGCTGATCACGACAACGCCGCTTTGAACCCGGCGACCCTCAACACTGTTGCCGCTGCGCAAGCGATCGGTGGCGACGTTCACGTTCTTGTCGCTGGCTCTGGCGCTCAAGCCGTTGCCGACGAAGCCGCGAAGGTCGCGGGCGTTTCCAAGGTCTTGCTGGCAGATGATGCCGCTTACGCAAACGCCTTGGCCGAAAACGTCGCTCCGCTGATCGCAGATCTTGCAAAAGATTATGGCCACGTCCTGGCGTCCGCCACGACTTCAGGCAAAAACATCATGCCGCGCGCCGCTGCCTTGTTGGACGTTGCGCAGATTTCAGACATCACCGCCGTTGTCTCTGCGGACACCTTTGAGCGCCCGATCTATGCCGGTAACGCCATGGCGACCGTTCAATCCAGCGACGCAATCAAGGTCATCACCGTGCGTTCGACCTCCTTCGAAGCCGTCGCGGCTGAAGGCGGATCCGCCAGCGTCGAGGCTGCCACTGGCGCCGGTAGTGCCGGACTGAGCAGCTTCGTCGAAGCCAAGCTGACCTCGTCTGACCGTCCTGAGCTGACCTCTGCTAAGATTGTTGTTTCTGGTGGCCGTGGCATGGGCTCAGGCGAAAACTTCGCGCTGATTGATGCAGTGGCGGACAAGCTGAACGCCGCCGTCGGGGCATCCCGCGCCGCGGTTGATGCGGGTTATGTGCCGAACGACTATCAGGTCGGCCAGACCGGCAAGGTGGTCGCGCCTGATCTCTATGTTGCCGTTGGCATTTCAGGGGCCATTCAGCATTTGGCGGGCATGAAAGACTCAAAAGTCATCGTGGCCATCAACAAGGACGAAGAAGCACCGATTTTCCAGGTGGCCGACTATGGACTGGTCGCAGACCTGTTCGACGCGCTGCCCGAATTGGAAAAAGAGCTGGGCTAGGCGCCTGACCTCTCAACAACGACACGCAAGCCCGGCTGCCCTCTTTTTGAGCCCCGCAGTCGGGCTTGCCTCGTTTTTGCCGTTGCAAAGCGCCATAATCCGGCGAAACGGGGCATTTGGTCCCAAAACCGGCCCATTCGTCGCTTGTCCTGACCCGACCGACACCCTATGTCAGGCGGTAAGTCCCATTCCAAACGCCTAGGCAGACGTTTCATATGATGTTGCAAATTATTTTCTTCGCGGTTGTGACCTTGCTGGTCGCCTACCGCCTCTATACCGAACTAGGGAACAAGAACGGCACGGAAGATCAGCGCGCCCAGGATTGGCAACCGAACCCGGTAGAGCAAGAAGAAGAACCCCGGCGGCAAGCGCCCCCCATGCAGCAAGCAGAAGAACAAACCGACGCGCTGAGCGACGATCTGCAACGCGGTCTAAGCAGTTTGAAGCGCAGGGATGCCAGCTTTAATCTGGCGAGTTTCTCCGAAGGCGCAAAAGCGGCATTTGAGATGGTGCTCAATGCCTTTTCTCAAGGCGATCGCGAGACCCTTCAGAGCCTGTTGGCCAAAGAGGTCTATCAGAATTTCGAGCAAGCCATCACAGAGCGCCAAGATAAAGGCCAGACACTAGAGACCAGCCTGATCGGCTTCAAGTCCGTGACACCGACGGCCATCGAAGTTGAAAATAACACGGCCTACGTCACCTTGCGCATCGTGAGCGAACAAGGCTTCGTGCTGCGTGACAAGGTGGGAGGCATCGTTGAAACGTCAGGTGCGCAAATTGATGAGGTTATCGATATCTGGACGCTGGCCCGCGATCTGAAATCCAGCGATCCGAATTGGACCTTGATTGCAACCGACAGCGAAGAAGCCTAAAAACCGCCACACAACACGGGAATATCGCCCGCAGCGGCCGACTTGATTGACAGCGCTGCGCCTCATTTTTGGGCGCGCCTTGGCGAGTTGGCTTTCCCGCCTTCTAATCTAACAAACCGCAAACAGGAATATTCATGCGATTGTCAACAAAGATTGCCGGCCTCGCGCTGGGTACAGCAGCCCTTGGCGCCGCGTCTCTCGGCTTCGTTTTTTCCGGCGCTGAAGACGCTGATGCACAGCTGTACGCGCCTCAGGATATCTTAGTCATTGAGCTGAAAGACGGCCCCGTAGAAATTTTGCTGCGCCCGGATATAGCCCCCCAGCACGTCGAGCGTATCAAAACGCTGGCTCAAGAAGGCTTTTATAACGGTATCGTTTTCCACCGCGTCATAGAAGGCTTCATGGCCCAGACCGGTGATCCGACCGGCACCGGCACCGGCGGTTCGCCTTACCCCAATCTGCCCGCAGAATTCAACAAAGAGCGCTTTGTGCGCGGCGCCCTGGGCATGGCACGCTCGCAAATGCCGAACTCCGCTAACAGCCAGTTCTTCATCATGTTTGACGACGGCGATTTCCTGAACGGCCAATACACCCTGTTCGGGCACGTGATTTCTGGCATGGAGAACGTCGATAAGATCAAACGCGGTGATCGCGCTTCGAATGGTTCGGTGCAAGATCCTGACCAAATGCTGCGCGTTTACATGAAGGGCTAAGCCCATTCGGGCGAGGCCGGGCTGCAAGGGGCTTGGCCTTTGCCTTAACTGGCCCTATAAGCGGTCGCGTACCCGTTGAAATCCAACAGGGGGCGGCCCTTTCAATTGGCGAGATCCAAGCGGGGCTCGCCATTTTTCATTCTGGTTAATATCTGGCGGCACGCTAGCGAAAAGTCATGCTCTATTCATCGCCTCAGGACTATTTGGATTGCCCGCACAAAGCCGTGACGATCTTCGGCATGTCAGGCGTGGGCAAAACAACCGTGACCGAAAAGCTGCCCAAGGATCGCTGGTTCCACTACTCCGTGGACTACCGTATCGGCACGCGCTACCTGGGCGAGGAAATCAACGATACGCTAAAGCGCCTCGCCATGGCCGATCCGACCTTGGCACGGCTGCTGCGTGCCGACGCGATTTACATCGGCTCAAACATCCAAATCGACAACCTGGCGCCTTTGTCAACCTATGTTGGCAAGGTCGGCAATCCAGAGTTGGGCGGGCTGGCGCTGGCAGAGTTCAAGCGGCGTCAGGCCTTGCACCGCCAGGCAGAAGTTCAGTCTCTTCTGGATGTCCCTGCCTTCATGGCCAAAGCCCGCGAAATCTACGGCTACCCCTACACGCTGATCGACAGCGGCGGCAGCCTGATCGAGGTCATCGATCTGGACGACCCGCGTGATCCGGTTGTAACCGCGCTGACCCAAAATACCGCCTTGGTCTACATTGAAGCCAGTGAAGACCTGCTGGCCGAGATCGTTCGGCGCGGGATTGCTGAGCCCAAGCCCATGTACTTCCGCTCTGGCTTTTTTGACGAAGCCCTGGCTCGCTACCTGGCGCAAGAAGGCCTAGAGAGCCCCGATCAGATCGTGCCCAACGCTTTCGTATCCTATGTGCTTGCAGAGCTGGTCGCCGACCGCGCCCCGCGCTATCGCCGTCTTGCCGAACAGCACGGCTATATCGTGACCGCTGCCGAGATTGCCCAGGTGCGCAACGAAGACGATTTCAACGCCCTCGTCGCACGCGCCATCGCGCGCCGCCCGGCCGACCATCCCAACGCCCAGATGCCCCGTGCCCAGGACAAGATGCCGGTGTAACGCGCTGCGCCTTTCCTGCTGGCCGCAAACCGGCCCCGTCCGCTAGTCGATAGAAGCAATAGAAACATGCCCATTCGAATTCCCGAAAACCTGCCCGCCCGTGAGACCTTGGCTCAAGAGGGCGTCCGCTTGATTGGACACGATCAAGCCGACCGCCAGGATATCCGCCCTTTGAAGATCGCCATGCTCAACCTCATGCCGAACAAGAAGGTGACGGAAATCCAGCTCTCGCGCCTGCTGGGGGCCTCGCCGCTGCAAATCGAGCTGACGTTGCTGAACACGGCCAGCTATCAGTCGCGCCACGTGGAGCCCGAGCACCTGTTGAGCTTCTATAAGACCCTGGATCAAGTCGAAGATCAGAAATTCGACGGCCTGATCGTCACCGGGGCACCGATCGAACAAATGCCCTATGAGGAAGTGCACTACTGGCCGGAGCTGACTCGAGTCTTTGAGTGGTCCAAGACCAACGTGCATTCGACCTTCGGTATTTGCTGGGGGGCGCAGGCCATGCTCTACCACACCCACCAGGTTCCTAAGCACCAACTGCCGACCAAGAAATTTGGCATCTATCGCCACATCAACGATGACCCCTCTGACCTACTTATGCTGGGAATCAACGACCACTTCATGGTGCCGGTTTCACGTCATACCGAAGTGCGCGCCAGCGATATACCCAAGGATTCTGGCCTGAAGGTCTTGGCCCGTTCTTATGGCTCGGGCTTGTGTTTGCTGGCCGATCATGCCGATCGCCGCTACTACATGTTCAACCATCTGGAGTATGACGCTGGCGACCTGGACAGCGAATACAAGCGCGATATGGCGGCTGGGCAACCTATTGATTTACCCGTCAATTACTATCCAGACGACGACCCCAAGCAGCATCCAAAGAATAACTGGCGTGGACATGCGCATTTGCTGTTTGGCAATTGGATCAACCTCGTATATCAGAGCACACCGTATGACCTCGCAAAGGTCCGCTGCGACTAGTTCCAGCCTTATCACTTTGCCTCGATAAATTGGGAAATCTTCGAATATGGCACAGTTGCCCACCATTCCAGATGACTACCGGCCCGCTGAGGACGAGCCCTATATGAA
>JAUIHE010000219.1 GCA_030432195.1 Alphaproteobacteria bacterium | reverse complement strand
TACCCAGCTCAGGGTACTCCACCACCTCCATGGCCTTGATGCTCTCCTGGGCCAGCTTGGCCGCGACGCCGCCGATGGTGCCCAGATAGACGCCGCCATAGGTGGCGCAAGCCTCACGCACGTCCTCAGATCGGTTGCCCTTGGCCAGGGTCACCAAAGCGCCACCCGCCGCCTGGAACTGCTTCATAAAGCTGTCCATGCGACCCGCGGTCGTTGGGCCAAAAGCACCCGATGCATAACCCTCGGGCTTCTTGGCCGGGCCCGCGTAGTAAATGGGGCTGTTCTTGAAGTAATCCGGCAGCGGCTCACCCGCGTCAAGGCGCGCCCGCAACTTAGCGTGCGCTGCATCGCGCGCGACGATGATGGTTCCGGTCAGGTTGACGCGTGTTGAAACCGGAAGATTGGCGATCTTGGCCAGGGTCTGCTCCATGCCCTCATTCAGGTTGACGCTGATCACATCGCTGGACAAGGAGCTCTCGTCAATATCGGGCAAGAAGCGCGCCGGATCGTGCTCCAACTGCTCCAGGAAGATGCCTTCGCGAGTGATCTTGCCGAGCGCCTGACGGTCCGCGCCGCAGGACACACCCAAGCCAATCGGCAGGCTGGCGCCGTGACGCGGCAGGCGAATAACCCGCACGTCGTGGCAATAGTACTTGCCGCCGAACTGAGCGCCGATACCCATGTTGCGGGTCATCTCTAGGATGCGTGCTTCCCACTCCAGATCACGGTAGGGCCCAGCATCCTCGCTGCCCTTGGTTGGCAGGTCGTCCAGGTAGCGCGCAGACGCCAGCTTGACAGTCTTTAGGTTTTGTTCAGCCGACAGGCCGCCGATCACCACTGCCAAGTGGTAGGGCGGACAGGCAGCCGTCCCCAGGGTCTTGATCTTCTCGTCCAGAAAGGCCTCCAGGCGGCTTTCTTCAAGCGTCGAAGGCGTGGACTGGAACAGGAAGGTTTTGTTCGCCGACCCGCCGCCCTTGGCCATGAACAAGAAATTATACTCATCGTCTGGCCCATCGGCCAAAATGTCGATCTGAGCAGGCAAGTTGTTACGCGTGTTCTTTTCCTCGAACATGCTGAGCGGCGCCAGCTGGCTATAGCGCAAATTGCGCTCTGCATAGGCGCCCAGAACACCACGGCTAAGCGCGCCCTTGTCATCGCCAGCCGACCAAACGCGCGGGCCCTTTTTGCCCATGATAATCGCGGTACCTGTGTCTTGGCACATGGGCAGCACACCGCCGGAGGCAATCACCGAGTTTTTCAAGTAGTGAAGCGCCACGAAGCGGTCATTGTTCGAGGCCTCGCTGTCATCGACAATCGCCCGCAGCTGCTCCAAGTGCTTGGTGCGGAGGTAGAAATTGATCTCCTCAAAAGCCGCCTTGGACAGAAGCTCAATGGCCTCAGGACCGACGACCAGCAGGTCTTGGCCCTGGAAGGACTCCAGGCGCACGCCATGGTCAGAAAGTTTGCGAAACGCGGTCGTAGACGGGGTGGTCATGCAGCAGCTCCTTAGCGCAAGACCCGAGCAATTGAATGTAATTGCGCAGGCCATTTTGCTGTTAAATCACCGAGTTAGGTCGTGGTCGACGGATGCCGTTCGACGGACCACGCACTAGATGGGGTCTGCATCTGATAGCGCCCCTGTCCGCAGCTGGCAATTGGCCAGCTTGTCCACCTTTGCGCTTTTGGGACAGGCCTTGTGGCCGCACGCTTGTTCGACCGCACAAACAAAAACGGAGCCACTTGGGCTCCGCTTTTCTATGTCGTGCCGACAGATGCGCCATCAACCAGGGCGACCTGTACGCATGGCCTCGTTGCGACGACGCAAGATCTCAAGCGTAAGCAGCAAGCAGATTGAGATTGCCACCATCAAGGTCGCGACAGCCAAAATGGTCAGTGAGATCTGCTCCCGCAGACCTGTAAACATCTGCCAGGGCAAAGTCGTCAACGAAGCAGAACCTACAAACTTTACCACCACATCGTCGAAGCTGGTGATAAAAGCGAACAGACCGCCCGAGATTACGCCCGGCAAAATCAAAGGCATCTGCACGCTGAAGAAGGTACGAATGGGGCCCGCGCCCATATTGGCCGCCGCGCGCACCAGTGATTGGTCAAATCCCGACAGTGTTGCCGTGATGGTAATGATGACAAAGGGTGTCCCCAGTGCCGCGTGAGCCAAGACTACTGCCCAATAGGTACCGGAGATACCGATGTTGGAGTAGAAAAAGTACATGCCCGCCGCCGAGATGATCAGAGGGACGATCATGGGCGAAATCAGAATGGCGGTTACCGCCTTGCGATACGGCATCTTTGAGCTCGACAGGCCGATGGCCGCGATCGTGCCTAACGTAACCGACAGGATAGTCGCCACAGGGGCAATTCTGAAGGAATTGCGCAGCGCGCGTTGCCAATCAGAGTTCGAAAAGAAATCCTGATAATGCATCAGCGAGTAGGCCGACGGCTTCAGCAACAACATGTCAGGCGTAAAGGTGAACAACTGCTGAGCGTTGAAACTCAAGGGAATGATCACCAAAATCGGGAAGATCAAGAAGAAGAAGATCAAAAAACAAATGGTTCGGAAGGTATAGAACCAAAGATGGTTGCCTAGATTGGCATATGGAGGAAGTCCCGCCATGGCTGTATTCTCCCTTAGCCCAATTTCACGTTATCGATACCGACGATGCGGTCATAAAGCCAGTACACAACCAGCACACCAATCAGCAGCAATGATCCGAGCGAGGCGGCAAGCCCCCAATTCAAGGACGACAGCACATGATAGGCAATGCGGCTTGAGATGAAGACGCCTGTCCGCCCGCCGACCAGTTCGGGCGTAATGTAATAGCCGATCGCCAAAATGAAGACCAGAATCGAGCCAGCACCAATTCCCGAGATGGTTTGCGGGAAATAGACCCGCCAGAATGAGGTGAACTCCGTCGCCCCCAGGCTGCGCGCAGCGCGCACATAAGACGGCGGAATAGTGCGCATGACCGAGAAGAGCGGCATAATCATGAAGGGCAGCAGAATATGAGTCATGGCCACAATCGTGCCAAAGGAGTTGTTGATCAGCTCCAACCGCCCGTCCTGCGGCACCAATCTGAAGAAGACCAGCGTATCATTGATCACCCCCTCGCGCTGCAGAAGCACCTTCCATGCCGATGTACGGGCCAACAAAGAGGTCCAAAACGGCAGCAAGACCAGGATCATCAACATATTCGAGCTCTTCATGG
>JAUIHE010000218.1 GCA_030432195.1 Alphaproteobacteria bacterium | reverse complement strand
CATCAATCCGCGGACCTTCAGGGCGTGGGCCAGCAACTCGGTTTGACGCTTCAGCTCGGCCAAGACATCCGCCGACAAGGAGTGCGGCGGCAAAGAACAAGCTGAATCGCCGGAATGGACGCCCGCCTCTTCGATGTGCTCCATGATGCCCGCGACATAGACTTGCTCGCCATCGCACAGCGCATCGACATCGACCTCGGTCGCATCACGCAGGTAGGAATCGATCAATACCGGTTGGTCGCCCGACACCTTGACCGCCTCGCGCACATAGGTTTCCAGCTGCTCGGCGTCGTTGACGATCTCCATGCCGCGACCACCCAAGACGTAGGAGGGGCGCAGCAGCACGGGATAGCCGATCTGGTCGGCGGCCTTGCGCACGCCTTCTTCGGTGGTGGCAATGGCGTTCTCGGGCTGCTTCAGTCCCAGATCGTGCAACAGGGTCTGGAAGCGCTCGCGGTCCTCGGCCAGGTCGATCGCATCGGGCGAGGTGCCCAAGATCGGGATCATTTCGCGCTCCAGCGTCGCTGCCAGCTTCAACGGGGTCTGGCCCCCGAACTGAACGATGACCCCCTTCAGGCTGCCCTTGGACTGTTCGGTGCGCGCAATGGCCAACACGTCCTCCGGCGTCAGCGGTTCAAAGTACAGGCGGTCGGAGGTATCGTAATCGGTCGAGACCGTCTCAGGATTACAGTTGACCATAATGGTCTCATAGCCCGCATCGCGCAGCGCGTAGGCGGCGTGCACGCAGCAATAATCGAACTCGATGCCCTGGCCGATCCGGTTGGGACCGCCGCCCAAGATCATGACCTTTTCGCGGTCGCTAGGATCGGCTTCGTTCTCGGCGGGCTCCAGGCCGTTACCCTCGTAGCAAGAATACATATAGGAGGTATCGGACGGGATCTCGGCCGCGCAGGTGTCGATGCGCTTATAGACCGGCGTAATGCCCGCCGACAGGCGGCGCGCACGCACAATGGCTTCATCAGTCTTTGTGAGTTGTGCCAAGCGGGCATCGCTGAAGCCTTGCTGCTTCAGGTCTTGCCAGCGCTCCGCGTCGCCAGGCAGCCCCTCTTTGACGATGCGCCTTTCCTCCCCAATCAGGTGTTCAACCTGGCGCAAGAACCAAGGATCAATCTTTGTGGCCTGGGCGATCTGCGCCTCGGTCAGACCGAAGCGATAGGCTTGCGCCACGGTCAGCAAACGATCGGGTTTCTGCTTAGCCAGCTCGGCTAAGATAGCGGTCTGGTTGACGCTTCCGTCGCTAGCAATCGCGCCCGGAATTTCAATCTCATTTAGGCCCGTCAGCCCGGTTTCCATAGAGCGCAACGCCTTTTGCAGGCTCTCAGCAAAGCTGCGGCCGACAGCCATAGCCTCACCCACTGACTTCATCGAGGTGGAAAGCTCGGCGGGCGTGCCCTTGAACTTCTCAAAAGTAAAGCGCGGCATCTTGGTGACCACATAGTCGATGGTCGGCTCAAACGAGGCCGGGGTGACCTCGGTGATGTCGTTTTGCAGCTCATCCAAGGTGTAGCCAACCGCCAACTTGGCCGCGATCTTGGCGATCGGGAAGCCTGTCGCCTTGGAGGCCAGCGCCGAGGAGCGCGACACGCGCGGGTTCATCTCGATCACCACCAAGCGGCCCGTAGTGGGGTTCAAAGCAAACTGAACGTTGGAGCCGCCCGTATCGACGCCGATCTCCCGCAGGACTGCCAAGGAGGCGTTGCGCATGATCTGGTATTCTTTGTCGGTCAGGGTCAGCGCGGGTGCGACGGTCACCGAATCCCCGGTGTGAATGCCCATGGGATCAATATTTTCGATCGAACAGATGATGATGCAGTTATCGGCCGAATCGCGCACCACCTCCATTTCGTATTCTTTCCAGCCCAGCACCGATTCTTCGACCAGCACCTGACTGGTGGGCGACAGGTCTAGACCCTGAACAATCAGGGCTTCAAATTCGTCCTGGTTATAAGCGATGCCGCCGCCCTGGCCACCCAGTGTAAAGGAAGGGCGCAAGATCAGCGGGAAGCCGATCTCTTTGGCCGCCACGCGCGCTTCGTCAAGCGTGGTGGTCAGGATCGAGCGCGGGCTCTCCAGGCCGATCTTGTCCATGGCGTCGCGGAACAGCTGGCGATCTTCGGCCTTTTCAATCGAGTCCGCTTTGGCACCGATCAGCTCGACCCCAAACTTGGCCAGCGTGCCGTCTTGCTCCAGCGCCAGACCGGTATTCAGCGCGGTCTGGCCGCCCATGGTCGGCAACAATGCATCTGGGCGCTCTTTTTCGATGATCTTGGCGACCACCGCCGGTGTGATGGGCTCAATGTAGGTTGCATCGGCCAGCTCGGGGTCGGTCATGATGGTGGCCGGGTTGGAATTGACCAGAATGACGCGATATCCCTCTTGGCGCAGGGCTTTGACCGCTTGCGCGCCCGAGTAGTCGAATTCGCAGGCTTGACCGATGACGATGGGCCCAGCCCCGATAATCATAATGGACTGGATGTCGGTACGTTTGGGCATGCTGAGGCCTTCTTAGGAGCGCAGTGGTAGAGGCTGTCGGGATAAATCACGCCTGTTTAGCGGCCCCGCCCGCCAGAGGCAAGATGCTAGGCCTTACACGGCCCAGACAAAGTGGCGGAACTTGCCACTTG
This sequence comes from Alphaproteobacteria bacterium, assembly GCA_030432195.1. GTDB lineage: Bacteria > Pseudomonadota > Alphaproteobacteria > UBA7985 > JAUIBT01 > JAUIBT01. Next base: position 584 of record JAUIHE010000218.1, on the reverse strand, counting down.
TGCCCCGCTCAAAAAGCCGCAGCCAATATTAGGCCTCGCCCTGACCTTCGCTTTGGCGTTGCCACAAGGCGGCATAGAGCCCGGCCCGCGCCATCAGCGCGGCATGATTGCCAAGCTCAACCAAGCGGCCGCCATCCAGAACCGCGATTTGATCGGCGGCCTGAATGGTGGACAGGCGGTGGGCGATCACCAAGCGCGTCGCGCCGTGGGTCACCGCGCCCAAGCGCTCTTGCACTAAGGCCTCGGTCTTTGAGTCCAGCGAAGAAGTGGCCTCGTCAAACACATAGATTTGCGGGCGCTTCAGGACGGCACGTGCAATGGCCATACGCTGGCGCTCGCCGCCCGAAAGCTTGAGCCCGCGCTCGCCGATCAGCGTCGCCAAGCCGTTAGGCTGCCTGGCCACGAAGTCGTCAATGCAGGCCACCCAAAGCGCCTCTTGCATCTCTTCAGCCGTCGCATCCGGCTTGGCAAAGCGCAAATTGGCCTCGATGGTATCGTTCAGCAGCACGGTATCTTGCGGAACCAATACCATGTGCTGGGTCAGACTCTGCGCTGTGACTTGCCAAATGTCCTGGCCGTCGATC
>JAUIHE010000052.1 GCA_030432195.1 Alphaproteobacteria bacterium | reverse complement strand
CAGCATGCCCAAAAACTGCTCGTTGCTGGCCGGAAACGCACCCAGCGCCATCAAGGTTTGAGTGACGGGCATGCCGGTCATCTTCGCAAACTGGCGCAGCGCCATGGCGGCTTGTGGGCCCGAATTGATGACACCACCGCCAGCATAAATGATGGGCCGCTTGGCCTTGGACAGGGCCTCAATGGCCTCTTCAATGCCGCTGGCCGCCGGTTGGGTCACGACCTGGAAAGAACGGCGATTGACCTCGTCTTTGGATTTATAGACGCGGGTATTTGCCATCTGCACGTCTTTGGGCAGGTCAACCACGACAGGGCCAGGACGCCCATTACGCGCCACGTCAAAGGCCTCGTGGATTTTCTCACTGAGCTGATCGACGCGATCGACAAGGTAGTTGTGCTTGCTGCAAGGGCGTGTAATGCCGGTGGTATCTGCTTCTTGGAAGGCATCGTTGCCGATCATATAGCTCGGCACTTGGCCGGTCAGACACACAATCGGGATCGAATCCATCAGGGCGTCGGTCAGGCCCGTTACCGCGTTGGTCGCGCCCGGGCCCGAGGTGACCAACACCACGCCCACCTTACCCGTCGAACGCGCATAACCTTCAGCGGCATGCACCGCCGCTTGCTCGTGCCGTACCAAGATGTGACGGATTTGGTTTTGCTTAAAAATCTCGTCATAGAGCGGCAGCACCGCTCCGCCGGGGTAGCCGAAAATCACGTCCACGCCCTGCTCTTGCAAACAATCAATTATAATACGGGCGCCGCATCGCGGCTCGTCCAAGAGCTTTTGCTCGCTGTTATCTGCTTGTGCGCTTTGCACAGCCATTCTCCATCGTATCTATTGCTAAAGCTCCGCTAGCGCCGATTGGCAGGCCAGCAGAGCCCAGAAATCTCATGACATGAAAATAGGTCTGAAAGCTAGACAAGCACCCTTTTCTAGCTTTCAGACCTGTTCCTTTGCCTATTATAGGGAGTCTTGGAGCGCGTCAAGCATCAATCTGTAAGATTTGCCATCATGAATTCAACTGCTCTTTCCATTTGTTGCTCAAGTTTATAAGAAAATGTAATATTGCTCGCCTCGGGATGCTGATTCCGCAGCCAGGTCAGTTGGCGCTTGGCGTAGTTGCGGGTCTTTTGCTGGGCGGCTTGCAGCGCTTGGTCGCAGGTCAGGCGGCCTGCCAAATAGTCGGCAATTTGGGGAACGCCAATGGCTTTGGTTAAGGGCCAGTCGGGCTGCGGATGGCGAGCAAGGTAGGCTTCAACCTCATTTATGGCCTCTGGCCACATGCGTGCAAGTCTTAGATCGCAGCGACGATAGAGCGCCTGCCGCTCCGGCAGCAGTTTGAAGAGCCGAAAATCACGATCCAGCCCCACCGCGTGCCCGCTCTGAAAATCGGCCAAGGAGCGCCCGGTTTGCTCTATCACCTCCAGCGCACGACGCACACGCTGGCCATCGCGGGGCGCTAGTCGAGCGGCCATGTTGGGATCGCGTGCGACCAGCAAATCATAGGCCTCTTTACCTTGCAAGCTGCGCACCTGTTTGCGGACCGCCGGCGAAATTTCTGGGATCTCGTCGAGGCCTTCGGTCATGGCGCGAATGTAAAAGCCTGTGCCGCCGACGATCAAGGCGCGGCGGCCGCGGGCCTCAATATCAGCCAAGGCCTGCTCTGCCATAGCCACCCAACGTTGGGCGCTGCATACGTCGCCTGCATCCAACACGCCGAACAGATGATGGCGCGCCTGCGCTTCTTCTTCAGGGTCGGGTCGCGCCGTGATGGTCCGCAGATCGGCATAGATCTGCATGCTGTCGGCATTGATGATCTCGGCTCCCAACGCGCGGGCAAGTTGAATCGACACCGCCGTCTTGCCGCTGGCGGTGGGACCCATGAGGATCGGGATCGGAGGAAGCTTGACAGCGGTTTGGCTCATGCCAAAGACCTAAAGCCTATTGCGCCCACTCGCAAGCAGCCGCGCTGACACCTGACCCGCACGTGCCGCCGCTAGTCCGCGTCAACGGAGTAGCCGACGCCGCGCACCGTGCGAACATAGTCGGGCTGGCCGCCTGCGTTCAGCGCCTGACGCAGCCGCCGGACGTGGACATCGACCGTGCGGGCTTCAACGTCGCTGTCCAACCCCCAGACCTGGCTGAGCAAGGTATCGCGCGACAGCACGCGACCGGGGCTCTGCATCAGGGCTTGTAGCAAGCGAAACTCGGTCGGCGCCAGATGCAAGCGCTGGCCTGCGCGCGAGACTGTCACCGCCTCGGTATCCAGCAACAGATCGCCCACTTCCAACAAATGCGCTTGATGGGAGATGCGGGTACGACGCAAAGCAGCATCGACCCGTGCAATAAGCTCATTGAGGCTGAAGGGCTTGCGGACATAATCATCCGCGCCTTCGCGCAGACCGCGCAGTAGGTCTTGTTCTTCCCCGCGCGCCGTCACCATGATAATGGGCAGGTTGCGGGTCTCGACGCGCGCGCGCAGTCGGCGACAAATTTCAATGCCGGACAGCTCGGGCAGCATCCAATCCAGCAGGATCAGATCAGGGGTCTGTTCTTCCACCGCCAGCAGAGCCTCTTCCCCATCGTGAACCACCTGGCAACGATAGCCGCTCTTTTGCAGATTATAGCGGATCAGCTCGGCAATCGCCGCCTCATCTTCAATGATCAGCACCAAGGGTTCGCGCGCCCAGCGCTGGCGTTCGCTGGTCGAGCGGCCGCCAGGGGTGTTGGCCCTTTGCGGGTTCTGCTCGTCGCTGGCAGATCTCACGTCTTTCTCCTGCTGACCGGAAGACGGCACATTGCCTTAGCCGAAAGCGCCTTCGACGTATTGGCGAGTACGCTCGTCGATGGGGCTCTCAAAAACTTGCTTGGTGTCGCCGAATTCGATCAGGTTGGAATCGTCATCCTCGGTCAGCGGCACGGCATAAAAGAACGCGGTCTTATCCGCCACACGCTGGGCCTGCGCCATGGAGTGTGTCACAATCACGATGGTATAGTTCTGCGCCAGCGTATGGATCAGCTCTTCAATCTTGCGGGTGGCGATGGGGTCCAGCGCAGAGGCGGGTTCGTCCATCAAGATGACCTCAGGATTGACCGCAATCGCACGCGCAATGCACAAGCGCTGCTGCTGGCCGCCCGACAAGCCGGTGCCAGGATCACGCAGACGGTCCTTGACCTCATCCCACAGGCCCGCGCCGTGCAGCGCCTGTTCGACAATATCGTCCAACTCGGCCTTTGTGTGGAACAGACCATGGATACGCGGGCCATAGGCCACGTTCTCATAGATCGACTTGGGGAAGGGATTGGGCTTTTGGAACACCATGCCCACCCACTGGCGCAAGAACACTGTGTCCATGCCGCGGGCATAGATATCGCTGCCATCCAACTTGATTTCGCCCGTAACACGACAGCCGTCGATGGTGTCGTTCATGCGGTTGAGCGTTCTTAAAAAGGTAGACTTGCCGCAACCCGACGGGCCGATGAAAGCGGTGACTTGCTTTGAGGGAATGTCCATTGAGACATTCTTGATCGCCAGATTATCCCAGTAGGCAACGTTGACGCCCTTGCAGGAAATGCGGATTTCGTCGTCACTGCCCAACATGATTTCAGACATGGCTTAAGGCTTCCTTCACTTAGACTTTTCTGAGCGATAGCGCAGATAGGCGGCGGTCCCGTTCAACAGCATCAGCAAGAACAGCAGCACGATAATCGTCGAATTTGAGAGTTGGTTTTTCAGTTCGTCGAACTGAGAACCAAAGGCGTTATAGATCCCGACGGCCAGCGAGGGGGTTCCTTCCAGCGGGGTTGCAGGCACGCCCGATTGAAAGCCCACCATGCCAATGAACAACAAGGGCGCTGTCTCGCCCAACGCGCCGGCCAGGCCGATGATGGTGCCGGTAATGATGCCCGGCATGGCATAGGGCAGCACAAACGACCACATGGCTTGCTGGCGCGAGGCACCCAGGCCCAGCGCGGCCTCTCGAAAAGAGCCAGGCACCGAGCGAATAGCCGCGCGTGCGGCCACGATAATGGTCGGCAACGTCAGCAAGGACAACACCAGACCGCCGACCAGGGCCGTCCCGCCCGGCATGCCAAAGACATAGATAAAGACAAAAGCGCCCATCAAGCCGAAGACGATCGAAGGCACGGCGGCCAGGTTGTTGATGTTGACCTCAATGAAATCGGTAATGGCGTTGCGCGGTGCGAATTCTTCCAAGTAGACCGCCGCCAAAACCGCCACGGGGAACGAGGCCAGAAAACAGACCAACAGCGTCCAGAAGGAGCCCACCAGCGCATCCAAAATGCCGTAGTATCCGGGGTCATTGGAGTTCACGCCGGTAAAGAAATCACCGTTGAAGCGGGTCTTCAGAATGCCCAAATCGCGCAAGGGCTGCGCATAGGGGTTTGAGGCCGTGGACAGCGCGGTCAGCTCGACCGTCACGGTATCTCCCAATTGGGTGCCGCCTGAGACCAAAACCGGCTCATCGCTGACCGGATCGCGTCCGACTTCTTGCACGATCATTGTGCGGAGCTGGTTTGACGCGCCCAGACCGATCAACTGCTTGACCTTGCGGCGCTTGTCGCGATCGGAGCGGCCTTTGACTTTGATGTCCAGCGCTTCATAGAGCACCGGATAGACCAAGGTATCAAAGTTGAACTTGCGCATGACCGCTAGATCGCCGGTGCCCTTGGGGTCGATTTTGGCCGGATCAAAGGTGACTTCAACCGTCATGCGCTCTTCGAACAGGCCCTGTACGCCGTTATAAAAGATCGACGACAACAGCGCCGCCAGCATAAGGCCCGCAGCGGCCAGAGCGGCAATGCCCATGGCTTGAAAGCGGCGGCTTTTCGCGCGGCGCCTGCGCATAACTTGCGCTTGATAGTCGGCGACCTTGTATTTGGGATCAATGATCTGAACCATGGGGCGCCTCAATCGTATTCTTCTCTAAAGCGCCGAACGATCGCCAGCGCCAAGGTGTTTAGAACCAAGGTAATCAGGAACAAGAAAATGCCGATGGCAAAGGCGGCTTGAACCTTGGTGCCGCCGAAGTCCAAATCGCCTGTCAGCAATGAATTGATCTGGACCGTGAAGGTTGAGACCGACCCAAAAGGGTTGAGCGTCAGATAGGCAAAAGAGCCCGCAGCCATGACAACAATCATGGTTTCACCAATGGCGCGGGAGACCGCCAGCAGAATACCGCCAGCAATGCCGGGCAATGCCGCGGGCAGGACGACGCGGATCATCATCTCCGCGCGGGTCGAGCCCATGCCGATTGCCCCTTCGCGTAGGCTGTTCGGAACGGCTTGGATCGCATCGTCGGACAAAGAGGCTACAAAGGGAATAATCATGGTGCCCATGACGACCCCGGCCGCCAGAGCGATATCCGATCCGGTTTCAAGCACGATGGTCTCGACCCAAGCAAAATAGGTCGGGCTTGACGCGCTAAACAGATTGCCCAGCCAAATAAAGCCGTTACCCAAGGCGACGAAAACATTCGCGACAAACAAGGCAATCGGCCGAAGGACAGGCCAGTTTAGGACAGCGCTGAGGCCATCGACAAAGGACGCCACCCAGGGCGTGAAAGTCAATGCTGCGAACAGGCCATAGACCACGGTGGGAATACCGGCCAAGATTTCCATCAGAGGCTTGGCAAAGACGCGCACGCGGTTCGATGCGTATTCGCCCAAATAGATCGCGGACAACAGGCCAACCGGCACGGCGACCGACATGGCAATAACGACGATCAACAAGGTCCCGGTCATCAGCGGCACAACCCCAAACACGCCGCCCGTCGCTTCTTCGCCATAGCCGCGCTGGAAGGCACCGCCGGGCGACCAGCGCGTCCCGGTCAAGAAGTCAAACCAGCTGTAGGCCTGGAAGAAGGAAAGCGCCTGAAACAGCAGCGACAGGACGATTCCCACAGTAATCAGAATCGCCACGCTCGCGGCGCCAAACATGACCCAGCGGTTCCAGGTCTCCACCGCGTGCCGCGCCTTGAAACCGGGCTTGGAGCTGGCCAGGCCCAGCGCAAACAGCAGCACAATCAGCCCCGACAGCAACAGGTAGAGGCCGACGCTGGAGAACCAGGACAAAGCAGACAGGGCATCGACGGCGGCCTTGAGGTCGGTGCTTGGCAGCGCGGCGCGCCCAGCCGCCGCCTCGCGGATCGCATTGATGATGCCCACCTGCTCGCCTCGGCTCGCTTGACGCACCGCTTCGGGCAGGTTCCAATCAATCAAAAAACTGGCCAGGCGCGGTTCGACCAACCACCACAGCAAAAGCAGCAAGAAGGGCGGCAGGAAGACCAAATAAGCCAAGCGCTGACCATAGAACACCGGCAGTGCGGCCAAACCAAAGTTGTTGGTCGTAAAGCTGCGTTTGGCTTGATCGCCGCGCACCGCGCCAAGCGCCCGCTTTTGACCCAGGAAATATCCAACCAAGGTCAGAGCAAGCAGGACGGCAAGAAACAGAGTTAGCAGCATGGTCTCTTCTCAATAGCCTTTGCGAACGGCCAAGTTTGCGGATAGCCGAGCGTCGGCTCACACGCCATTGCCATGTAGGTGGCAGTGCGTGGCAGTGCGTGGTCGTGCGTGGCAGTGCGCACGCAGGACATGAGGCCTCGGGCTAAACAGCCTGTGTTACGGTTATGTTACAACGCCACGGTAACGCAAGGCCGCATGGCCGTTCTGGGGGTAAAGCCGCCAGACTTCTGGATAAGCCAGCGATTGCCGCGACGAATTGGCAGAATTCGCCTGTTTGGACGTGACGCTGCTGGTCTTGGTCAAAGGGATTCTGGAGCCCCCACAAGGATCAACGAGCCCCCCAGGGGCGGCTAGCGTCGGCCCCATTGAGGTCCAGCAACCTTCTGCCGTCGAGAAATCTTGTTTTCGGTCACTGAACCGTAACAAAAGCGGGCTAGCAGGGAGCCAGCGCGGCACACCGCGGCGCTTTTTTTTGATCTTTTTGGAGACAAGCCATGCAAAAGGCTCTTATCCTCAGCGTTGCCGCCCTTGCGGTGGCCGCTACCGCGAACGCTCGCGACCTACGTATCGTTGGTTCTTCTACCGTATTCCCCTTCGCCTCAGCTGCCATCGAGCAGTTCAGCAACAAGACCGGCTTGGCCGCGACCATCGAATCTACCGGCTCTGGCGGTGGCATGAAGCTGTTCTGCGCGGGTGTGGGCGAAGACACCCCCGACATCACCAACGCATCGCGCCGTGTGAAGGACAAAGAAGTCAAGCTGTGCCGTGAAAACGGCGTGACCAACGTCACCGAGGTCAAGATTGGATACGACGGCATCGCCATTATGTCTTCTGTTGATGCCGACCCGATGGATCTGACCCTGGACGATCTGTTCAACGCTTTGAACGCAACGGTTGTTGTGAATGGCCAAAAGGTCGCCAACCCTCACAAGACTTGGGCAGACGTCAACCCGGCTCTACCCAATCGCGCTATTCGCGTGATGGGCCCGCCGCCTTCTTCGGGTACCCGCGATGCCTTTGAAGAAATCGTCATGGAAAAGCGCGCCGAACACGCTGGCGTCGCTCTGGAGCTGCGTGAAGACGGTGCCTACATCGAAGCAGGCGAGAACGACAACTTGATCGTGGAAAAGCTGTCAACCGATACAAACCTGATGGGCATTGCTGGCTTTTCTTTCTTGGATCAAAACTATGAAAAAGTGCAAGGTGCCAGCATCGACGGCATTGAGCCCAGCTTCGACAACATCGCTGATGGCCTTTACCCCATTTCTCGCTCGCTCTGGTTCTATGTGAAGAACGACCACCGCGGCGTCATCAAGGGTATCGACGCCTACGTTGAAGAATTCACCAACGAAGACACTTGGGGCCCCGACGGCTATTTGATCGACCTCGGATTGATTAATCTGGACGATGAAGAGCGCACCGCCCCCGATCTGAGCGGCCCCAGCGGCAAGTTCGCCGAGTAAGTACGGCAAGCCTGAGCGGTGGCGAGCGCTAACCTAGCCTCGCTCCGCCTTTGCTCGAAAAGCAATGGAGCGCCGGTAGGGCATGACGCCCGCCGGCGCTCTCTTCATTTGAAGCCCCCCCGCAATCATGCTAACGCAGAGCCCTCTTGCCCCCATGACAACCGACATGACAACCGAGCTGCCTGTGAAGTCTCGTGAACTGCAAACTGTCCTGGCCCATTTGCCCGATCCGCTGATTCATACCGACAGCCAAGGCACGGTCGTTTGGCACAATCCAAGCGCCAGCCAGTTTTTCACCGGTCTGGAGAGCGGGCGAAACGCGCTGGAATTGATTGATTTGCCCGAAGTACGCCAGGCCTTTGAACAAGCAATTGGCGGCGATGGACAGCAAGCAGTGGATATCAAATGGGGCGGCCTTAAGCGCCGTTACCTCAACATCCGCTTGGTCTCATTTTCCGCTGACAGGACAGCCGACACGAGCGAGCTGCAAGTGCTGTGGAGCGTCCATGACATGACCGCCCAGCGCCAGCTTGACAAGACCCGTACAGACTTTGTTGCTGCGGCCAGCCACGAGCTGCGCACGCCGCTTGCCAGCCTCATGGGCTTTGTCGAGACCCTGCAAGGCCCGGCCAAAGACGACGAAGAGGCGCGCGAACAATTCCTGGGCATCATGGCCGAACAAGCCCGACGCATGTCGCGGCTGATCGACGATCTTTTGTCCTTGTCCAAAATCGAAATGGAAGAAGGCGACTCTCCCAATACGATCGTCCGCCTGGAAGACGTGGTGTTCCCGGTCGCCGACTCCTTGACGCTGACCGCCAAGGAACGCGGCATCCGCTTTGTCTTCGAGGGCGATTGGAAAGCCCAAGTCATCGGGGACAAGGACCAATTGGGCCAAGTCTTTTCCAATCTGATTGAAAACGCGATCAAATACGGGCACCCCGATTCGACCATTACCATCATCTCGCGCCCCTACGCCGATGATCCCCATCTGCATTCGGTTGCGATTTGTGACCAGTCGCCGGGCATCGCCCCCAAGCACCTCAGCCGCCTGACCGAACGCTTCTACCGCGTTGATAAGGCGCGCTCGCGCCAGATCGGCGGCACCGGCTTGGGCCTGGCCATCGTCAAGCACATCTTGTACCGCCACGGCGGGCGTTTGCTGATTTCTAGCGAGCAAGATGTCGGGTCCGTTTTCGATGTCTTGTTGCCTCACCCCCTTAACGAAACACAGGCGGCGCTCTAAGCTGCGAGCGATCAAAGCTGATCGACCAACTGCGAGCGATCAAAGCTGATCGACCAACTGCGAGCGATCAAAGCTGATCGACGCGCAACTCTGAAGTGACGAGGAAGCCCCTTGGCCGGACCCAGCGACAACATCGGCGACCAGAACGGCCCAAAGCGCAGCTTGGCCCGCATTATGGTGGTCGAGGACGAACCCTCCCTGGTGACCTTGCTGCGCTATAACCTCAGTAAAGAAGGCTATGAGGTTGTGGTCTGCGGCGACGGTGACAGCGCCCTTTCAGAGGCCCTAGAGCAAGCCCCAGATCTCATTTTGTTGGATTGGATGCTACCCGGACGCTCGGGCATCAACGTCTGCAAGACCTTGCGCGCGCACCCGACGCTCAAACGGGTGCCCATACTCATGGTTACCGCGCGCGGCGACAGCGAGGATGTGGTCAAAGGCCTGAAGGCGGGCGCCGATGCCTATATCCGCAAACCCTTCGCCATGAGCGAGCTCTTCCACCTCATCCGCCAACATCTGCGCATTTTAGACCCCAGGCGCTCACGCGGCACTTTGGTGCTCGACGATCTGGTCATGAAGCCCAGCAGCAGCGAAGCGCGACGCGGTGTGCGTGATCTGAACTTGGGCGAGCCCGAACGGGTCTTGTTGCAAACCATGGTTGAGCGGCCCGGACGTATTTTTCCGCGCCAAGAACTCTATGCCAAGTTGGCCTCCAAAGGGCTGGTCGCGCGCGCCCACAACGGCGGTGGTGACAGTCAGAATGACAGCGGCAGTGACGGCGATCTGGACCCGGCCGCCCAGCGCAAGTTGGATTCGCTCATTCGCAACCTGCGCAAAGAACTCACTAAAGGCGGAGAAGCCGACCTGCTGCGCTCCGTGCGCGGCATTGGCTTTGCCGTCGAGAGCCAAAGCTAGACGACAACTTGAGTGCGACTTGAGCGCGACTTGGCCACTTTACAGAGCAAGGCCAACAGGCGTAAGGGAACCGGACTGCTTTTTGTGCGCTTTGGAGCCCCATTTGACGCCCCCTCCCCCAAACGGTCAACCGCCTGCCGTTGCGCCCGCGCCGACGCGGCAAAGCCAGCTTGTGGCAGAACTGAGACGCTTAGCTATCACCTGCGGCTTGGCCTTGGCCTTCGGCTGGGTCTTCCAGCATCTACGACTCCCCGCGCCCTACATGATGGGCTCGGTTTTCGGTGTCTGGATGACCGGCGCCGCCTTGCCGCCGCTGCGCCCTCATCTTGGCGTCGCGCGCTGGTTTCATGTTCCGGTGGTCTTGGGGCTCGGCACCATGATCGGCGCCGCCTTTACTTCGCAGCTCTTGAGCCAAGCGCTGCATTGGTGGCCGACCGTTTTAGCGATGGTACTTGCAACCATGGTTGCGACCGCTATCGGCTGGACCTACTTGGTGCGCCTGCGTGGCTATGATCGCAAGCTGGCCTTGCTCTGCTGTTTGCCCGGCGGACAGGCCGAGATTATCTTGCTGGCCAAGACCTATACCGACAAAGATTATGTTGTGGCGCTGTGCCACCTGACGCGCGTTTCCCTGGTGGTGGGGCTGTCACCGCTCTTGTTGATGCTCGTGACGGGATTTGAAGGCATCAACGCCTCCTATCAGGTGCAAAATTCTCTGCCGCACGCTTGGAATCTGGCGCCGACGACCTGGGTTGGCTTGGCAGTCTGCGCGCTTGCGGGCTATGGCTTGGCACGCCTGATGCGCCTGCCGATGCCGCATTTGCTGGGGCCTTTGTTTCTCTCCGCGCTGGGCCACGCTTTGGGCCTGATCGACATTCCGCGCATTCGCGAGTTCATCATCGTCGCGCAAATAGCGGTAGGCGGCGGTATTGGTGCGCGCCTGGCCAAGGTACCGTTTCGCGAGGTCGCTGGCTATTTGGCCGATGGCCTGGTCAACGCGGGCCTGGTCCTGACCAGCTATACGGCTATGGCTGGGCTGGTGACTTTGGCCTTTGGCCTGTCCTTTATGGAAGCACTGTTGGCCTTCCTGCCCGGTGGACTGTACGAAGTCACCCTGTTGGCGCTGATCTTTGGCTTTGATCTAGCGTTTGTGTCGTTCCACCACACGATACGAATTCTGCTCATATTCTTTTCGTTGCCCTGGTTGGCAAAGCGCCTTTGAGCCCATCAAGCGACAAAGCAAATGATCGGTAACGTGCCTGCGATCCTTGCGGCACCAACAAATCAAAGCAATTCGGTAATTCTGGCCTCAATTTGCAAACACAACGCGCTTCTTTTTGCCTCGCTCAAGAAACATGCTAGGCTAAACGATCTGATCGAACAGGAGATTTGGCATATGAAGAAGATTTTGCTCGCCGCTGCTTTGGCAACTGGCATCGCAGCAGCGCCCATGGCGGCCTCTGCCTCTATTACCCTAACAACCCTTGAGCTGGTCTCCATTATTTTGGGTGCTGGCGTCGTTGGCCACGCCATTACTGGAAACGCACAGGGGCATGGCCATGGTCATGGCATCCTGCCCCACGGCCACACCCACAATCTCAGCAAGTGGCAGGTCATGCGCCTGCAGCGCGACCTGCGTAACATGGGCTGTAATCCTGGACCCATCGACGGCGTTGTTGGACCGCGCACGCGCGCCGCTATTGCAGCCTGCTACTAAGGTTTTGACGTTCTAGCGCAAAGCCCGAGCAATTGGCCTAGTCGTCGTGGTGACCTTGCGCTGGAACAGTTTAAAACCGCGCTCATTAAGGGCCCGCGAAACACGATTTGCGCGGCAACTCTTCGGGCGAGCGTAGCCTAAAGCAAAAGGTTCCGATATGTGGGGTCTGGCCATCGCGGCCGGGCCCTTTTTTATTGGCTATCCATCACAAACAAGGTCTCGGCGATGAGCGCCCGCCGCTATCGGCCTGGTGGCGCCCACAATGCCCAGGCGACTGGCTTTTGTTGCGTTGGTGACCCTGCGGATACAGACACGCACTGCCCGAGCAATCGCCCTGGAATGTGCTAAAGATCCGCAAGGCGCATTTGCGGCACTATCTCATAGAGTGAGCGCGCCCAGTGACTGCAATTCGGCAAAACACGCTCTACGCCTGGCGCAGCAATCGCGCCATATAGAAGCCGTCCGAGCCGCCCTCTTCAGGCAGGCGCACCGCTTCTTCCTCCAAGCGCCAACCCGAATTTGCGTCCAGGAAGGCGGCGACTTGGGCTTGGTTTTCCGTCTCCAGAATCGAGCAGGTCGCATAGACCATTTTCCCCTCTGGCCGGGTCATACGGCTATAGCGCTGAAGAATGTCCGCCTGTAAGGCCTGGGTCTCGGCCAGGCTTTCTGCGTTCACCTTCCACTTTGTATCCGGCTTGCGCCGCAACACCCCAGAGCCCGAGCACGGCACATCCAACAGCAAGCGATCGGCCGAACCATCCAAACGCTTGATAGTCTTAGAGCTCTCGATCATCCGCGTTTCAATGCAGTGGACACCGGCCCGCTTGGCGCGCTTTCGCAAGGCGTCCAACTTCCACTGGTGAATGTCCATGGCCAACAGCTTGCCGCGGTTTTCCATCATCGCGGCCGCGTGCAGGGCTTTGCCGCCGCCGCCAGCGCAGGCGTCGATGACCCGTTGGCCTGCCTGCACCTGCAAAAAGGAGGCGATGTCTTGGCTGCCCAGGTCTTGCACCTCAAACAAGCCGTCTTTAAAGGCCTGGGTGGTGAAGACGTTTTGCCTTTGCAGCACTTCCAAGGCCTGGCCACCGCGCAAGCGGGTCTGAATGCCCTGCTTGCCCAACGCTGTCGCCACATCCTCAGGGGTCGTCTTGAGGCTATTGGCGCGCAAAAACAACGGCGCTTGCGTGTTCAAGATAGCCGCCAGCGTGTCCCAATCTTCCCCATACTGGGCAAGGCCAGCAGCCTGCAACCAATCCGGCATGGCCTGGCGCATTTGCTCGCTAAGAGGATTGTCCCAACGCTCCCTTAACTCAGCATCTGCGCTGCCATCCTGCAAGGACAACCAAGCGCTCAGCAGGCGTCGCGCTTGTTGCTCGTCCGCCAATGCGGCATAGGCCAAGCGCGAACGCCAGCGCACCACGTCATACAGGGTCTGCGCGAACAAGCGGCGATCGCGTGAGCCCCACTTTTTGTGGGTCCGAAGGTTCCACTCCACCACCTTAGCGGCGTGATAGCCTTGGTTGAGGCAGCGATCAAGGCCGTCGATCAGGGCCTCTTGTAGATTGGGGTGCAAGTGGGACAAAACGGTTTGGCGTTCCAAATTGGTTGCAGGTTATTTCTTTAATATCAGCGCTTTAAGCTTCTGAGAGGTATCAGACAAGCTGGCGGCGTCGACGGGCAGTTGCATATCGACCGCGCGCCGCATGACCGCAAAATCCTGCGCCGCATTGATGACTTGCCCAGCCTTGATTTGATCGCCATCGACCCCGATCAAGGTGACACTGCCTTCGCCGTTGTCACGCTCAATCCACTGTAGATCCGGCGAATAGAGCCCCACCATTTGCAGGCTGTAATCGTACTGATCGGTCCAGAACCAGGGCGCTTCCAAGCGCGGCTCAGCGCCGCCAGTAATGGCCGCCGCACAGATTTTTGCGCCATAGATCGCATTCTGCACGCTCTCCAACCGCACGCCTGAGGCCAGATAGCGGTCTTCGCAAATAGCCACATCGCCGATGGCATAGATGTCCGGGTCACTTGTACGCTGGGCAGCGTCGGTCACCAGGCCGCGCTCTGAATAGATGCTGGAGCCCTTCAGGAAGTCGGTATTGACCAAAGCGCCGATACCGATGACCAAGCCCGCCGCTTCGATGCGCTCGCCGTTGATGGTTAGCGCGACACCGTCGTCGCTGGCCTCAATATCTTGGTTCATGGTTTTGAGTTCAACGCGGGCGCCTTCGGCGCGGTGCTTTTCCAAACAAAGTTCAGAAATTCGCGGATGGACAGCGCGCCCCATCAGACGAGTGTCGGCCTCCACGATAATGACCGGCCAGCCCATCAACCGGGCAGAGGCCGCCACTTCCAGGCCGATGAAACCGCCGCCAATCACCACGAGCGGTTTGTCTTTGGCCCCATTTTCCAGCTTGGCTTTGAGCGCAAGGCTCTCGTCCCAGGAGCGCACCAGATAGCTATGTGCCAAAACCGCCTCGGGTAGCGGCAGGCTGCGCGCACGCGCACCGGTGGCGACAATCAGGGTGTCATAGTGCATCTGGCTGCCGTCTGCCAGGGTCAAGCTCTTGGCGACTTGATCCAAGCCGGTGACGCTGCAGTCGGTACGCAGCTCAACATTTTGCTCCTCATAGACCGCCGCCGGGCGGAAGACGGTCCGTTCAATTTCCAATTGAGACTTCAGAACAGCCTTGGACAAGGGTGGGCGATCATAGGGCAAATGGCTCTCGTCCCCCAAGATTACGATAGGGCCCTCATGATTCATCTGGCGAAGGCTCAAGGCGCACTGCGAGGCCGCTTGGCCGGCACCAACGATGACGATCTTGCTCATGGTTCTCTCCTGGTCTTACCGGTTTGGCCCCGGCTGGCGTCGTTTATGACAGCCTGCTAGCGCAGCTGGGCGGCTAGCGCAAGCGGCCCATACGACGCAAGAGACCGCCCGAGCGCTGTTCTACCGCAGTATCGCCCGCTTGTAACGCATGGACATAGGCATGGGTTGCGTAAAATGCGGCGGCATCGCTGTCGCCTGCTTGCTCCGCGGCCTGCATATAGAGCTGCGCTGCGGTTTTGTGATCCCCGTTTTCTAGGGCTCTGAAAAGAACCGCATCGCTCATGACGGGCGCCATCTGGGACCGCCCTATTCGGCCAGCATTTTTGAAGCCGCCCACCGGTGGAACAGGTGGGTTGGCGCATCCATGGCCGGGGCGAACACGCCGCCGTCAAATCCTGAAGCTGATCGGCCTTTTTGCATGCCTTCAACCACGAAAACGTCTTCTTCAAAGACCAGCTTCCACATGGCGGTGTTCTTCGCGCGCATCGCTTGCCAATCCGCGCCGGCAACCTCGGGCTTGGCATAGAAAATCTCGATATGCTCGACCGATTGATTGGGGCCTTTGGGCTCGATGACGATAGCGAAGCTGTGGTCCTTGTGAACACCCAGCAGCACGTTGGGATACAAAGCGACGTACTCGGCCTGCTTGTCCCACTTGGCATCGAGGGCATCAAAAGCCGGGAAGCGGCGGCCGTCCTCTGCCAGCATGGGGCTGTAGACCAGCGTCCCTTGGCCGGAAAAGGCCTGACTGGTCACCTGACTGGTCACCTGACTGGTCACCTGACTGGTCACCTGACTGGCCGCGCCGGACGCTTGCGGCTCATCATTTTGCATGATGTGGTAGTGGTCTTCCAGGCGCGAATACGAATTCAGCGATGGGTGGACCCACGGCAGGTGATAGGATTCGCAATAGTTCTCGACCGCCAGCTTCCAGTTGGTGTCCAGGCTGAGCTTAAAGCCCGAATCCTCGCCCGTGTGGGTCAGCGGCTGGTCTGCAAACTCGCTCCAGCGTTCCAGCAGCTTCGCGTTGGCTTCTTTAAAAGCCGGCGCTTGGCCGTCCAAGTTGACGAAAATGACACCCATAAAGACGTGCGAGCGGACTTCGATCAGGCCGGTGACGTCCTTTTCCAAGCGCCCGCAGATGTTGTTGCCCGGCCCGCCCGCGTGTGGAGTAATCTTTAGCGCCCCGCCGTGGTCATAGCTCCAGGAATGGTAGGGGCAGCGGATGACGTTCATTTTGCCAGGTTCTTCGACCAGCTTCATGCCTCGATGACGGCAGACGTTGTAAAAGACCCGGACCTGATCCTGACGATCCCGCACCAAAATCAGTGGCTCACCAAGGAAATCAATCGGCTGAACCCACAAGGCCTCTGGCAGGTCCTTGGCGAAACCAACACCAGCCCAAGAAGCCCCAAAGACCTTCTTCTTCTCCTCGGCGAAATAGTCCGCCTCCAAATAGGCCTCGTTGGGCAGGCCCAAGGCAACATCAACATCACCCACCACCTTTGACAGGGCAGCGCGGCGCTCTTCGGGGTTCAACATTTGGGTCATGGCGGGGGCTCCAAACTAAAGATGTTGAGCCTGTTTAGGCCAATTGCAGGCCAAGTCGCTGCTCTGGATCAGACACTTCAAGGGCGGAAATTGTGCATTTGGTCACCAGAAATGCCCACATCGCGAAGCAAGGTCGAAACCTAACCAAGCCGACCGTGCCTGGCAGGCGCCAGCCATCACTCCGCAGTTCTAGTTTCCTCGTATGCCCAAAAAGTGAAAATAAGGCGTCGACCTATTTTCATTTAGCGCCCATGTGAAAATAAGCACAATAACGGGCTCTATTTGATCCCCCCGTGCGCAACGAAAAAACCCCGCGCCGGAGGCACGGGGTTTCAAATCGTCAGCAAACGGGCTAGCCGTCGCGGGCCCTAGCCGTCGCGGGCCCTACCTGTCGTTGACCTTAGTGCAGCGGCCAAGGGCCGTTGGCGGGCTCGTTATGAACGCGCGCGTGCACCCGGCGGTAGGCCAGGTAGGCCAAGATGGTGAAGACGACCATGAACAGCAGCACAGCCCAGCCTAGACGCTTGCGAGAATCCAGGTTGGGTTCAGCGACCCACATCAAGAACTCGGAAACGTCCTTGGCGTGTTGCTCAAGCGTCGGCTCGGTGCCGTCCACGTATTCCACGCTCTCGTCGCTCAGGGGAGCCGCCATGGCAATGACGTTACCCGGGAAGACCGCGTTGTAATTATTATCACCTGCCTTTTTTGCCTGTTCCTCGGTCAGGTGGTCGGAATCAACGTAGGAGGTCAGCAACGAATAGATGTAGTCCGGGCCGCCTTCGCGTGCTTTGGCCAGCAGCGACAGGTCCGGCGGCGCAACACCGTGAACAGACGCGGCGGCCTTTTCGTTGGCAAACGGTGCCGGGAAGACGTCTGACTGCAGCGCGGTGCGCTTCAGGCGCTCGCCGTCGCCGTCAAAGATTTCGCCGTCTTCGTTGGGCTCGGCATTCACTTCGTATTTAGCCGCAACCGCTTTGACCTGATCCTTGCTGAGACCCAGAGCCTCAAGATCGCGGAAGCGAAGATACTTAGCAGCGTGGCACGCCGAACAAACTTCTTCGAAGACCTGGAAGCCGCGCAGAGCCGCTGCCTTATCGTACTGACCAAAGAAGCCCTGGAAATGCCAGTGCTGATGCTTGAGCTCGGCACCCTCGCCAGAGGCCAGAGCCGTTGTGCTTGCGCCGGTGACCAATGTGAGGCCAAGCAACGCTGCAGGGATGATTTTCATCAATCGCATGGTGTGTTTTCCTTATAACTGCAGGGTTGCGTTCAAGCGTGACCGTCGATTGCTTCAGCGATCGAACGCGGCATCTTGCGAGGACGCTCGAACAGAGGCAGGAACGGCAGCAAGACAAAGAAGCCAAAGTAGACGGCGGTAAAGACCTGGCCGGTGTGCAGCACGCTCAGCGGACCAAAGACGTGAACGCCATAGATCTGGAAGGCATCGGCGGGCACCTGGGCGCCAACAAAGCCCAGGATGATGCAGGCAATCACGAAAATAAAGACCAGAACCTGGAAGATCGGACGGAAACGCGCCGCACGAACCGGCGAGCGATCCAGCCAAGGCAACAGACCCAGGGCAACAATGGCACCGCCCATCGCGATAACGCCACCCAGCTTGTCAGGGATCGAGCGCAAAATCGCGTAGAATGGCAGGAAGTACC
>JAUIHE010000051.1 GCA_030432195.1 Alphaproteobacteria bacterium | reverse complement strand
GATGGTGTTGGGCGACTGGAACATTCCCGTGCCACCGCCTGATGCCCCCGTTGTCCGGCCGGATATTGCGCTGGCCCCTGTGGTAGGATGGGACCCTCAAGGCTATCGGTTGGGCTATGGAGGCGGCTATTTTGACCGGACCCTAGCGGCGCTTGACCCGCGTCCTGCAACAATTGGCATCGGTTTTGACGCGGCACGACTTGCCACCATTTTTCCACAGCCCCACGATATCAAACTGGATTGCATTGTGACCGAAAGCGGCTTGCGTTTGGAAGCTCAGCCGCTGCGGCAATAGGCAAGATTTTCTGAGCCGTCCGGCACGGTATTTGCTTGGCAGCCCCAGAGCGGCGGCCTAGGCTCGCGATCTCGTGTTGCCGCAAGAAGGGCCCTGCTATGAGCCAATCATTTTTTCAACCCATATCCGGCATGGATTTGCCCCGCTTCGCAGGGGTTCCAACCTTTATGCGCTTGCCCCATGTAGCGGTCGAAAACCCGCGCTTGGCAGAAGTCGATGTCGGCTTGGTCGGTTTACCGTGGGACAGCGGTACCACCAATCGCCCCGGTCCACGCCACGGCCCCCGACAGATGCGCGATGCCTCAACCATGATCCGTGCCCAGCATGGCATTACGGGCGTCCGCCCGTTTGAGCTGATAAACTGTGCCGATTTGGGCGATGTGCCGCCCAACCCGGTCGATATTCAAGACAGCATGGCGCGCATTACCGCTTTTTACGACCGTTTGATCGCGGCCAATGTGCGCCCGCTAACGGCCGGTGGCGATCATCTGTGCTCGCTGCCGATTTTGCGCTCCTTGGCCAAAACGCAACCGCTGGCCATGATCCATTTTGATAGCCATACGGACCTGTTTCACTCCTATTTCGGCGGCATGATGTACACGCACGGCACGCCCTTCCGGCGCGCTGTCGAAGAGGGGCTGCTTGAGCCCAGCAAGGTCGTGCAGATCGGCATTCGCGGCACTTGTTACGACTCCGAAGATCGCGATTTTGCCAAGAGTGTCGGCATCCGGGTGATCCCAATCGAAGAGTTCCACGCCCGCGGCTACCAGGACGTGATGGCCGAAGCGAGTGAGATCGTTGGTCAGCATCCTTGCTATGTGTCTTATGATATCGACTTTGTAGACCCCGCCGTTGCGCCTGGCACAGGCACGCCGGAATGGGGCGGGCCCAATGCCTTTGAAGCTCTGCAAGTGGCTCAGGCGCTGACCGGCGTGGATATCGTGGGCGCTGACGTGGTCGAAGTCTCGCCGCCGTTTGATGCCAGCGGTGCGACGGCCTACCTTGGCGTATCGATCATGTTTGAAATTCTTTGCAACATGGCGCTGCAAGCCAACTGAGCGCGGCGCCTTTCATTCCAACAACTAGGAAACAGCGATAATGAAAAAGAAACTTGTCTTGACCGGAGCCGCTGGCCGCTTGGGCGGCTACTTGCGTAAGCCCTTGGCCCAACTTGCTCAAAGCCTAGTGAGCACCGATATTGCGCCGAGCGTCAAAGACCTGGCGGCAAATGAGACCTATGTGCAGGCGGATCTTTCCGACTTGGCCGCTATGAACAAGATCTGCGAAGGCGCCGACATGGTGGTGCATTTTGGCGCTATCGGCGATGAAGCCCCCTTTGATGACATCCTGAAATCGAACATCGTCGGTAGCTATAACATCTGGGAGGCCGCCTTCCAGCAGGGGCTGTCGCGCGTTGTCTACGCCAGTTCCATCCACGCGGTGGGGATGCACCCCAAGACCAAGCGCATCGATACCGAAGTCGAGCATCGCCCGGACACCTACTATGGCTTGTCGAAGTGCTTTGCTGAAGACCTGGGCAGCCTCTATTGGGACAAACGCGGCCTTGAGTCGGTCTGTATGCGCATTCTTTCATGCGCCAAGGCCAACAATGCGCGCGCGCTTGGGACTTGGCTGTCCTACGGCGATTTGGAGCGCATGGTGGTTGCGGCCATCGAAAGCCCGGTGACCGGCTTCAGCGTCGTTTATGGCGTTTCCAACAATGACCGCGCGCCGGTGGACAACTCTAAAGTGACATTCTTGGGCTACCGTCCTCAGGACAATGCGGAAGTCTTTGCTGATGAGATCTTGGCGAACGAGCCCAAGGGGGACCCGCAAGATGCGTCCCAGATGTGTCACGGTGGTCCTTTTGCAACCGTCGAGTTGGGCCATTCTGGCACGGCAGGCATGAACATCGTGGACGAGCTGGCGTAAGCCGGACGCAATCCGTTGAAACCAGAGGCGCCAACTCGCGACCTCTGGCCACGGCTCACCAAGCACAACCGTTGGGGACTTGTCGATGGACACGGGACTAGGCCAACATTTGAAACAAGAGCTGGCGGGCCTGAAGCAAGCGGGTCTCTATAAGAGCGAGCGGGTTATTGCCAGTCCGCAGGCCGGGACCGTGGCCTTGGACACCGGCGCGCGCCTAATCAATCTATGTGCCAACAACTACCTGGGGCTCGCCGACAACGCCGAGCTGATTGTCGAGGCCAAGCGTGCGCTTGAGCGCTATGGCTACGGCATGTCCTCCGTGCGTTTCATTTGCGGAACTCAAGAAGATCACAAGCAGCTGGAGCACCGCATCGCGGCGTTTTTGGGCATGGAAGACTGCATTCTCTACGCCTCTTGTTTTGATGCCAATGCTGGGTTGTTTGAGACCGTGTTGGGCCCTGAGGATGCCATCATCTCCGATGCTCTGAACCATGCATCGATCATCGACGGTGTTCGGCTCTGCAAGGCCAAGCGTTTTCGCTATGCCAACTCCGATATGGCCGATCTGGAGGCCCAACTTCAAGCCGCCGCTGACTGCCGGTTCAAGATGGTCGCCACCGATGGCGTCTTTTCTATGGACGGCTATATCGCAAAGCTGGAGCAGATTTGCGACCTGGCCGAGCAATACGGCGCCCTCGTTATGGTCGATGACAGCCACGCCGTCGGCTTTGTGGGGCAAACGGGCCGCGGTACGCACGAACATTGCGATGTCATGGGGCGCGTTGATATCTTGACCGGAACGCTGGGTAAGGCGCTGGGCGGCGCGTCCGGTGGTTACACGGCGGCCAGACGTGAGGTCGTAGACTGGCTGCGCCAGCGCTCGCGCCCCTATCTGTTTTCAAATACCTTGGCGCCCATGATTGCGGCCACCTCCATCAAGGTTCTGGACATGCTGGAGGGTTCGGCGGAGCTGCTAGAGCGACTCCGCCGCAATGCCAAGCACTTCCGCCAGCACATGCAAGCCGCTGGTTTTGATCTTTTGCCCGGTGAGCACGCCATTATTCCGGTCATGTTGCGTGACCCGCAACTGGCTCAGGATATGGCCGCGGGGCTTAATGAACGCGGTGTCTATGTTGCGCCCTTCAGTTTCCCGGTGGTGCCCAAAGGGCAGGACCGCATTCGAACACAAATGTCGGCGGCTCACTCCCTTGAGGAGCTGGATCAGGCGATTGAGGCCTTTGTGGTCGTGGGCAAAGATTTGGGGGTGCTGCGATGAGCGATAATCAAATGAAAGCGCTGGTCAAGGCCGAAGCCCGCGAAGGGCTTTGGATGCAGCGCGTGCCGGTGCCAGAGCCTGGCCCGAACGAGGTGCTCATCAAGGTCAAGAAGTCCGCGATTTGCGGCACCGATGTTCATATCTGGAAGTGGGATCAATGGTCCGCCAACACCGTTCCGGTGCCTATGGTGGTGGGACATGAGTTCTGCGGGGAGATCGTGCAGCGCGGCACCGCGGCGCGCAAATATGCGCTGGGCCAGCGCGTCTCTGGTGAAGGTCACATTGTCTGCGGTATGTGCCGCAACTGCCGGGCAGGGCGCGGGCACCTGTGCCACAACACCAAGGGCGTCGGCGTCCATCGTCCGGGCTCATTTGCCGAATATGTCTGCATTCCCGAATACAATGTTGTTGCTATTCCCGATGACGTCCCCGACGAAATCGCGGCCATCTTTGACCCCTTCGGCAATGCGGTTCACACCGCCCTCAGCTTTGATCTCGTCGGCGAGGATGTCCTGGTTACGGGCGCAGGCCCCATCGGGATCATGGGAGCGTTGGTGGCTCAGAAGGTCGGCGCACGCAAGGTGGTGATTACCGACATCAGCCCCTATCGTATCGCTTTGGCTAAGAAGCTCGGTGTTCAGCACGTGGTGAATGCCCAAGAGACACCCCTGCGAGAGATCATGGACCAGCTAGGCATGACGGAAGGCTTTGATGTCGGTCTTGAGATGTCGGGGGCAGCGCCTGCCATGCGGGATATGATCGACACGATGAACAATGGCGGCAAGATTGCTTTGCTGGGAATTGCCCCGACCGAGTTTGCCGTCGATTGGAATAAGATTATCTTTAAGATGCTGAATATTAAAGGCATTTACGGTCGCGAGATGTTCGAGACCTGGTACAAGATGATTGCCCTAGTACAAAGCGGGCTCGATCTCAGCGATTTGATTACGCATCGCATTTCCATTGACGATTATGAGCAGGGCTTTGCCGCCATGCTGTCAGGCGAGGCCGGCAAGGTCGTCATGGATTGGGGATAAGGCGCGCAAACGCGCTAGCGGAGACCCAAAAAAAGAGCCGCTGGCGATCTGCGCAGCGGCTCTTTTGGTTTGGCGTAAAAGCGGGGGTCTGGCTTGGCCTGGGCACTCTCAATTTGCTATTGCCACAAATACACCTTCGCAATCGACGGTGATTGCTCGGGTTTTGCGCTAATTAGCCGACTTCAAACGCTTCAAGAACTCAGACTCTGTGCTCAAGATCTTATAGCTGTCCTTGCTGGCGATAGTTGCACGATAGGCATCCATAGAGCGCAAAAAGCTGAAGAACTCAGGATCTTGGCCGTAGGCCTCGTTCAAAATGCGCTGGGCTTGGGCTTCTGCCTGACCGCGGATTTCTTGTTCGGCTCGACGGGCTTCTGCCAAAATCTGCTCGGCTTCCAGGTCAGCCTTTGACCGCTCGCGGCTCAAGATCTCCGTACCTTCTGCGCGGGCCAAAGCGGCCAAACGCTCACGTTCTGCGCGCATACGCTCATAGACGTTTTGTGAAATCTGGATCGGCAAGTCGGCCTTGCCAATGCGCACGTCAATGATCTCCAGACCAAAACGCTTTGCATCTTCTGAGACTGACGTTTGAATGCCGTCCAGGATACGCTTACGCTCAGCAGAAAGGATGTTCTCCAAGGTCTCTTGACCCAGAGCCGCACGCATCTGCGCGTTTACAGATTTGCGCAAGCGCGATTCTGCGCCTGAACGTGTGCGGACCGCCTCATAGAAGGCCAGTGGGTCGTTGATGCGGTAGGGGACGAAGTAGTCCACCTCCAGCGGGCGCTGGTCGACCAACAAAAAGCTTTCAGAGCCAGGGTCCAGGTTCAAGATCCGCTTGGGGAACTTGGTCACCGCCTGGTATGGCAGCTTGAAATAGAGGCCGGGTTCGGTTTGGGCGTTGCCGACTGGCTTACCAAATTCCAGCAAGATGGCCTGTTCTTCTTCGTTGACGATGTAGACCGACGTGTAGGCACCGACGACGCCCAGGCCAACCAGGGCCAACAGAAAGAAACCAAAAATTCGCATGTCTTTTCTCCGTTCTTTCTGTTTATCGCGTTTGTTCGGTCAAGGCCGGCAGCGGCAGGTAGGGCAAGGCGCTGGCACCATTGGCACTGTCAATCACCAAAGTCTTACCATTGCCGTAGACTTGCTGCATCGTGTCCAGATAGATCCGCTCGCGCGTGATTTTCGGGTTCTCACGGTAAGCCGACAGAAGTTCGATAAAGCGCTGAGCTTCACCTTGCGCGCGCTTGGTTTCACGCTCGAAGTAGGACAGGGCGCCGTTTCGAATGCGTTCAGCGTTACCGCGCGCTTCTGGAATGCGTTGGTTGCGATAGGCTTCGGCTTTGTTGGCCGCCTTGTCGCGATCCTGCTGGGCGGACTGGACGTCATCGAAGGCCTGCTTGACCTCTTTGGGCGGCTGCACGTTTTGGAGCTGAACTTCATCAATATCAATGCCAGCTTGATATTGGTTCAGCGTCTCTTGCAACAACTCCAGGGTGGCAATTTCGATGCGTTCACGGCCGATTGACAGGGCGTCTTGAATAGGCGTGCGTCCGACGATTTCACGAACCGCAGACTCGGCAGCGATTTGGACGGTTTGTACCGGATCATCTACGTTGAACAGATAGTTTTCAGGACGCGCGGCGCGCCACTGAACGTTCACGCGCATGTCCACGATATTCTGGTCGCCCGTAATCATCAAGCTGTCGGAGCGGTTGGCGTTTCGCGGATTTTCCGAGAAGCCAACGGTGGTTTCGCGAACTTGCGCGACTGACACCTTGGTGACGGATTCAAGAGGAGACGGCAGCTTGAATTGCAGGCCTGGACCTTCAACGCGGTTGCGCTCGCCAAAGCGTTTCACAACGGCCGCTTCGCCGGGTTGCACCTGGTAGATCGAATTAAATCCAACCCAAATGATGAGCAGGGCAAGTCCGCCCAAAAAAATCAATCGGCCCATACCGGCTTGGCCAGGGCCGTTTCCCCCGCCACCGCCACGTCGCGCTGCATGGCGTCGCGCGCGGGTCACGAAGTCTTCAGGGCCTGAGCCGTTGGAGCCCCAAGGACTTTGACCACGGCCGCCGTTACCATTGGAGCCGCCAGCGCCACCTCCTTGATTACCGCCAGGATTCCCCCAGGGCCCTTGACCGCCACCGGAGTTATTTTGTTGCCAAGGCATAGCCTCTCCATATTTGAACCGGATGAAGCGCGCATATTCGGCGCGCGTAGTGCAGCTTACCTGCGTAGTGCGGAGCCAAAAATCAAGCCATGGACTCAATTTATGAGCAATTTCTTCTGCTTTTGAGACACTTGGTCTTTCCGCAATGGCGACATGGGCCACGCTTTGCATCTTGCGGTTTTCAGGGCGGTGCTCGACGGCGCCCAGCTTGAGCAATTTTGCGGTTCAACTTTGCCGTTTCAGCGCGCGCTGGGCTTTGCTAGATTGCGGGCATGTCAGATTTCAGCATCTTTGATTGGCTCGCGTTGAGCTGGTTTGTAACCAATGTCGCCTTGTATGCCTTTTTGGTCGATTGGGGGCCCACTCGCGTTCTTACCTTGACGGCGCGCATGGCTGTCGAGCGGCGGCGGTGGCTGGAGGAAATGGCGCACCGCGAAACGCGCATTATGGATGTGAACATTGGCTCGGGCCTGCAAAATGGAGCCGCTTTTTTTGCCTCCAGCTCGCTGCTTGCAATCGTTGCGGCCTTTACCTTGCTGACGACAGATCTCGATTTCGATGCCCTCATCAGCAGCATGGGGCTGCCACACTCTAGCGCGCCGTGGGAGCCCAAGGCGCTCATGCTCATGGGGGTCTATGGCTATGCTTTTTTCAAGTTTGGCTGGGCCCACCGCCTGTTCAACTATTGCTCGATCTTGTTGGGAGCCGTACCGTCCCATGATACGCCGCACCGTGCCGAGCGTCGCTTGGCGTTGGAAAAGGCCATTCGGATGAACATCGTGGCAGGCGCGCAATTCACGCGCGGCCTGCGCGCAATCTTTATGTCGGTACCGCTGCTGTTGTGGTTTGCGGGACCGTTGTTTTTGGCCGCCAGCATTACCCTTGTCTCGGGCGTTCTGCTCCACCGGCAATTCAATTCGCTGCCTCTCAGGGTGTTGCGACTGACCCTCGGAGAACCTGACGCGAGCGCTCGGCAGACGGAGCAAGACCGCTAGCTCAAGTCCCAGCCTTCAGGAGGCGCCATGGGGCCAGGGCCACCGCTGGGCAAAAATTGGCTGATATAGTTGATTTCTGTGCGCCCGGCTTGCAAGCGCCAGTCCAAGCGCAGCGGATCGAAGACCATGCCGCAGGTTTCATGGTGAACCAGTCCAGCCTCTGCCGCCATTGCACTTAATTCAGACGGCTTGATGAACGTCTTGATGTCGTGGGTACCCTTGGGCAGCAGGCGTAATATCTGCTCTGCGCCAACGATAGCAAAGGCGTAAGCTTGTGGGCTGCGATTGAGCGTTGAGACGATCAAGCTGCCCTCTGGTTTCAGGCGCTCACGCAAGTTTGTCAGGAAAGCCGTCACATCGGGCAGATGTTCCAACACCTCCAAGGACACGATCGCATCAAAGCCTCCCTCGGTTTCTTCCAGGGCTTGGCAGTGATAGTCGATGACTAAGCCCACAGCCTCGGCGTGCAGCTTGGCGGCTGCGATCATATCCGGGGCCAGGTCGATGCCCGTCACGCTTGCACCCAGGCGCGCCAAAGGCTCGCTCGCAAGACCGCCGCCACAGCCAACATCAAGAATGCGAAGGCCTTGCAGGGGTTTTGCTTGGTCTCGTGAGCGTTCAAAGTGCTGACAGAGCCGCGAAGCAATGAACTCCATGCGGACCGCCGTCATGTGGTGGATTGGCCGAAACGATCCCTTGGGATCCCAGACGTCGTGCGCGAAGGTCTGAAACTTGGCAATTTCGTCGGTATTGACGTTCACGTCGGCGGCAGAGGCGCCATCCGCGTGTAAATTGGCTGTCATGGTCGGCATGCGTCCTCCCTGTCCTTGCAGCGCAATCATAAAAGCGCTAGAGCCCTTCAGACTTATGCGTTTGGAGGGCTGTTCGCAATGCAAAGCAGCTCGCGACATATTGGCCGACAGGGGCCAGAAGAGGGCAGATAAGAGCTTATGGCACGAGTGGTTATGAAATTCGGCGGCACGTCAGTCGCGAATTTGGAGCGTATTCACAACGTGGCCCGCTTGGTTAAAGAGCAGGTAGACAAGGGCGATCAAGTGGCCGTTGTGGTCTCGGCGATGTCAGGAGAGACCAATCGTTTGGTTTCCTTGTGCGAAGAGGCCTATGAGCTTTATGATGCACAAGAATACGACACTGTGGTCTAGACGGGCGAGCAAGTGACCGTTGGCTTGCTGGCGATCGTGCTGAAAAAGATGGGCCTCAACGCCCGTTCCTGGCTGGGTTGGCAAATGCCCTTTGTGACGAGCCGCCACCACACCAGAGCGCAAATCGAAGAAATTGACGGCAGTGATATCATTGCGGGCTTGGAGCAAGGCCAAGTGGCGGTCTGCGCGGGCTTTCAGGGCGTAACGCCGGACAGCCGCATTTCTACCTTGGGGCGGGGCGGTTCTGATACCTCGGCTGTGGCCTTGGCGATCGCCATCAAAGCCGATCAATGCGATATCTACACAGATGTTGACGGTGTTTACACCAGTGATCCGCGCGTCGTGCCCCGCGCGCGCAAAATTGATCGCATCTCGCACGAAGAAATGCTGGAGCTGGCATCGCTTGGTGCCAAGGTTTTGCAGACTCGTTCGGTCTCGCTAGCCGCGCGCTATGACATGCCTTTGCGAGTACTCTCCTCGCTCGAATCCAAGCCGGGAACCACCGTTTGTAAGGAAGAAGATATCATGGAAACCAAAGTTGTTTCAGGCGTCGCTTTTAGCCGCGATGAAGCTAAAATCACCCTGGTTGATATTCCCGACCGCCCAGGTGTTGCTAGCTCGATTTTCAATACACTGGGTGCAATCAACGTTGACATGATTGTTCAGTCTCGCACCGAAGCGGACGATACCACCGACATGACCTTTACGGTCAGCCGGGCGGATTTTTCGCGAGCGCTGGAGCAACTCAACGGCGCTGCCGAGGAAATTGGCTTCAAGTACATGGACAGCGACAATGCGGTCTGTAAGGTCTCCATCGTCGGCACGGGCATGACATCCGCCACCGGTGTGGCCCAGACCATGTTCCGCGAGTTGGCCGCCAAGGGCATCAACATCCAGGTCATTTCAACGTCAGAAATCAAGATCTCGGTTTTGATCGCTGAAGAATACTTGGAATTGGCGGTGCGCAGCTTGCACACCGTGTTCGGATTGGATGCCGAAGAGGCTGTCGCGGCTGAATAAGCGACAAGCGCCACCGGCCCGACTCAGGTTACCGTACCGGGCAGCCGAGCGCTTGACGTGCTTGCAGCAGTCCCCCACCAAAGCGCTGCCCAATCTGTAGCGCTTGGCCGGCCGCAAGGTCATTGAAGAATAGCCAGCGATCTTGCGAACGTGGATCCGCCGTCACCGCGGCCACCACCTTGCCGCCAGTTTCGCACCAAAAGGCGTTGTCCAGGGTCTTGCTGCCGTAAGCGTGATTGCTTCCGCTCGGAAGGGTCCGCGTTGATAGCACTACGAGCCCTGAGCCTTGCCAGCTCAAGATCTGAAGCCTGGGATTGATGTGAGGCGTCAGAATGCTGGCCACCTCGTCGATACCATCGCCGTTGATGTCCGCTTGTCCAATCAAGGGGGCTTGCCAGCGATGGCCCAGCCCAATCTTGGGGCCTGAAGCAAGGCGGACCAAGAGGCCCCGCGCGTCGCGCCCAAACAAAGCAAGACCGGCGCCTTGTCCCGCCTCTGAAACGACCGCTAAAATCTCGGGCCTACCGTCGTGATTTAGGTCTACGATGCGTGGCCTGCGATCCTCGAAAACTTCTGGTGATGCAAGGTCATAGCGCTGGCCGAAGGCGTCAAGCCGGGCAAACTCGAAATCTTCACCAAAAACGCCGTGCAGATAGATCGTTGTCCGCTGGCTGAAGTGGGGCGCAAGGCCCTGCGCGGTTGCCGTGCCCATCAGGACGACGGGCAGGCTCAAGACGAGGCTCATGAAGGCGGCGAGGTTGCGCATACGGCAAGAGGTCCCTTTGGAATGTTTCCTTGGGTCTAGCGCCTGGCTTTGGTTTCGGCCAGCCGCTCGCGCAGCGGCTATCGGCATCGTTATCGGTCGCGAGCGCTGACGCGCTAGCCAGCAACATTTGCGCCGACGGGAATTGTTGGCGCAGCCGCATTGAGAGCATCGCGCGCAAATCCGGCCGCGGCCTGATAATTGGCCATGAAGGCGGCACGTTCATCGGCCGGGATTATCGTGTCAATGTCCTCAAACTGGCCGCCGCAGCGCTCATCGACAAGATTGAGCAACCCGAAAGGCCCCGCGCCCCGGTTGCGCAAAATCAACTCTGAGACGGGACCGCACAGCGCCTCATTGTAGGCGGCGAGCGCGTCAGGGGTTGCACCGTGCTCGATCATTTTTGCGCCCAGGGTGCGGGCGTCGATGATGGCTTGGCTGGCGCCATTTGATCCGGTTGGGTACATGGCGTGGGCGGCATCTCCCATCAGAACCACGGGACCATCGACCCAAGTCGCCACTGGATCTCGGTCGATCATAGGGTTTTGGTAGGCGATATCGGCGCCTCGGATCAATCCCGGCACGTCTAGCCAATCCCAGGTCCAGCCGTCAAAATGGTGTACAAAGTCATCGATGGTGACTTGTTCGAACCAGGCCATATTGCCTTGCTCGTCCGGATTATCGACGGTGACTTCCGCAATCCAATTGATGGTGGCCATGCCCTGCGCATCGCGGGGCGATATGGGGTAAATCACCATGCGCTGGCGATGGGTGCCTAAGCCGACAAAGGACGAGCCGGTACGGATCGGCTTTGCTCTGGTCGTGCCGCGCCACATGAGCGCACCGCCCCAATGGATCGGGGGCTGGTCCGGGTGCATGGTAGCGCGAATGGCTGAGTGGATGCCGTCGCCGCCGATCAAAAGACCGGCTGCCAGGGTCTCTTGGCTCCCGTCGGCTCGTTCAATGCTAACGTCAACGCCGCCGCCAACACGCTTGCGATAGCCCGTGGCTCGACAGCCCGTTCGCACTGCACCGGGGCCCAGGCGCTCCAAGACCTTGCGGTACAGCAGCATGTGAAATTCGCCCCGATGAACAGCGTATTGCGGCCAGGAATAGCCAGCGAAAGTGCCGCGCGGCTCGGCGTAAATGTCATTACCGTTGAGCCCCACAAGCGCCCACTCCTGCGCAGGCACGCCAACGCTGTTCAGTTCTTCCAGGCTGATGCCTAAATCCAGCAGCTCGCGCACAGCGTTGGGCTGCAAGTTGATCCCGACGCCCAGGGGCTTAAGTTCGCGGACGGCTTCCAGCACGACACAAGAAAGGCCGATCTGCTGAAGGGTCAAAGCGACCGCCAGGCCGCCAATGCCGCCACCAGCAATAACGATAGGATGCTGTGACGTCATGCTAGGCTCCTTTGGCGTAGGCAATGGCGATTTCCGCCGCCAGTCGCGCATTATTTTCCACCAACCGAATATTGGTGGTCAAGCTGTCACCGCCGGTCAACTCGGACACGCGAGCGAGCAAGAAGGGGGTCGCCTGCTTGCCTGCGATGCCCTGAGTCTCCATCTCCCGCAGGGCCTGTTCAATCGCGCTGTTGATCGCGTCCGCGGGCATGGCAAAGGCGTCGGGCACCGGATTGGCCACCAACAGGCCGCCGCTCAGACCAAATCCCCACTTGGCGTGCATTTGTGCGGCGATGTCGGCGGGCGTGTCCAAGCGCTGATCGACCGGCAGCCCGGTCGAGCGCGTGTAGAAGCCGGGCAGGTCGTCCGTTTGGTAGCCCAGTACCGGGACGCCCTTTGTTTCCAAAACTTCCAGGGTCTTGGGCAAGTCCAAAATAGCCTTGGCGCCGGCGCAAACAACAGCCATGCTGGTTCGTCCCAGCTCTTCAAGGTCCGCCGAGACATCAAAGCTGGTCTCTGCGCCCCGGTGAACACCGCCAATGCCGCCGGTGGCGAAGACAGCAACGCCCGCTTTGGCGGCAAGTATCATGGTCGAGGCAACCGTGGTCGCACCGTCCAAGCCGCCCGCCATGCAACGCGGCAGGTCGCGGCGACTGACTTTGATGACCCCTTGCCCTTTCTTGCCGAGGTGTTCGATTTCCGCGCTTGTCAGGCCCACCGTCGGGCGACCGCCCATGACAGCGACGGTCGCGGGTACAGCACCCTGTTTGCGGATCAAGGCTTCGACAGATAGGGCCGTCTCGATGTTTTGCGGGTAGGGCATGCCATGGGAAATGATTGTCGATTCCAGGGCGACGACAGGCGCGCCGTCGCCAACTGCTTCGTGCAGCGCCTTTGGCATTGAGATCATGGGGTGGATCAGGCTTTGGGTCACGATAGCTCTTCTTGTCGTTGACGGACGGCACCGGCGGTCAAATTTGGACTGACCGCCTGCGGAGATTCTAGGGATAGGCTGGCGGCTGCACGCCCCCAGGCCAAAGCCTCGCCCAAGGGTTGGCCTTCCATAAGCGCATCGACCAGACCCGCCATCAGCGTATCCCCGGCACCTGTGACCGAGACCACTCCTCGGTTACCTGGCGTGGTGAGCTTGGGCGCGGGCAGGCGGATGGGCGCACGGCCCGGCTCGCTGGCCAGCAGACCCTCGCGGCCAAGGCTCAGGACCAGACGCGGTAGGCCCAAGTCGTGTAGGCGCTTTGCAACGACCTCGATTTCGGCATCGTCGGGCAGACTAGCCAGAACGCGGGCTTCGTTCAGGTTGGGTTTGATGAGGGCAAAGCAATCGAGATAGCGCGCCAGCCGCAGAGCCTTAATCGCGCTGACGGGCTCGGCGAACACGGGGCGTCCGTCCGCGTGTGCGAGCAGAAAGCAGAGGGCGTCTTCGCTGATATTGGCATCAATGACCCAGGCGTGCGCGGCGTCCAGAGCAGCGAACCTTTGGCCTATGGCCTGGCTGTCCAAGGCTTGCATGGCGGCCATATCGTTGATGGCACAGACCATTTCGCCCTTGCGGTCCAGCAAGGATAGATAGGTGCAGGTGTTTTGATCTGGCAAGCGCAGGCAGGCGTTCATATCAACACCAGCGCCGCGCGTTTTGCGCATGATATCGACGGCAAATCCGTCCAAGCCTAAGACGCTCAACAGGCCGGTCCTGCGCCCCAGGCGCGACAGCGCCTCGGCGACATTGCGGCCGACGCCGCCGGGGTACGCACTAACCTGACCCAAATTGGACTCGCCCATGGCCAAGGCCTGATCGGCGCGCCCGCTCAGGTCCATATTGGTTCCGCCGATGACATAAATTTCGGGAGTTTCCGTGCTCGCCATAGCGCAGGCTCGGCCCTTGTCAATGTGTGGTTGCTTTGCGCGCCACCTTGCCCGCAAGCTTGGGCGGGGTCCAGTGCAGATTTCGGCAAACGTTGCTAGACCGCTTCAGGGCTCACTTGGGCGTTTTCGACGATTGCTTCCATGGCCACGTAAGAAGAAGTAGCGTTGACGTGGGGCAGGGCGGAGATGACCTCGCCCATAATGCGGCGGTACTCGAAAATATCCCGCGAGCGAATTTTGATGAGATAATCAAAGCCGCCCGCGATCATATAGCATTCCTCGACCTCCGGTACGGCGCGCACGGCTTGGTTGAAGGCCATTAGCGCCTTCTCGCGGGTGTCGTCCAGGCGCACTTCGACATAGGTGACATGCGACATGCCTAGCTTCATCGGCGAAAGCAGCGCCCGATAGCCGGTGATGAGGCCTGCTTCCTCCATGTGGCGAATGCGGGCTGCTACCGGCGTTTTGGACAAACTTACCCGCCGCGCCAGTTCGGATATAGGAATTCGTGCGTTGGCCACCAGTTCGTTCAAGATGCGGCGGTCGGTATCATCAAGTTGCAGAGGCATGACTAAATTCGCGGAAAACTTTGGCTCATATGCCTATCAGATTGGCACATAATGGGCGAACGGCCTAGAGATTTTGGGATAAACTGCGTGCATCGCAAACAGCCCTGATCGCAAGGAACACGCCATGGGAAGTTCGTCATTGCAGCGCTTTACACGCGCCGCCAAGTTCGCCGATGAATCCGACCTTCTTTCGCGCATGGTCGCTGAGGCCAATTTGAGCGCCGCCAGCCGTCAGGCTATGTCGGCCGGAGCGGCTGAGCTGGTGCGCCGCATTCGTGGCGGCTCGCAACCCAGCCTGATGGAGCATTTCCTCGCCGAGTACGGCCTATCGACGCGCGAAGGCGTGGCGCTGATGTGTCTGGCCGAAGCCATGTTGCGTGTTCCCGACGCTGAGACCATGGATGCGTTGATTGAAGACAAGATCGCGCCCTCCAATTGGGGCAAGCACCTGGGCGAGGCTTCGTCTTCGCTGGTCAACGCTTCAACCTGGGCGCTCATGCTGACTGGGCGTGTGTTGGACGACGAAAAACCCGGCATGGCAGGCGTGTTGCGCGGCGCGATCAAACGCTTGGGCGAGCCGGTAATCAGGGTCGCTGTTGGTCAGGCGATGCGTGAAATGGGCCGCCAGTTTGTGCTCGGTGAGACCATTGATAAAGCGCTGGAGCGTGCCAAATATCGTGAGGAGCAGGGCTATACCTACTCCTATGATATGTTGGGTGAGGCTGCCCGCACCGCCGAAGATGCCGAGCGCTATCGCCGGGCCTACGCAGCCGCAATCGCCCGCATCGCAAAGGCTTGCAACAAGGGGTCGGTCGAGGCCAACCCTGGCATTTCAATCAAGCTGTCTGCTCTGCATGCGCGGTACGAAGTCGCCCAAGAAGAGCGCGTCATGGACGAGCTGGTTCCGGTTGTCTTGGAGCTTGCCTTGCAGGCAAAAGCCGCCGGGATGGGCTTTAACATCGACGCTGAAGAACAAGCGCGTCTTGTCTTGTCCTTGCGGGTGATCGAAGCGGTTTTGGCCTCACCAGAATTGGCGGGCTGGGACGGTTTCGGCGTGGTGGTGCAAGCCTACGGCAAGCGCGCGGGCTTGACCATTGATTGGCTCTATGAGCTGGCACAGCGCCTGGACCGCCGCATCATGGTACGCTTGGTCAAGGGGGCCTATTGGGATACTGAAATGAAGTTGGCCCAGGTGGAAGGCCTGCCGGACTTCTCTTTATTCACCTCCAAGACCGCCACCGACGTGAGCTACATTGCCAATGCGAAAAAACTGCTGGGCTATGCAGATCGCATCTATCCTCAGTTCGCAACCCACAACGCGCACAGCGTTAGCGCGATTTTGGAAATGGCGGACGGCCAGGCGTTCGAATTCCAGCGCTTACACGGCATGGGCGAGCGCTTGCACGACATCGTGCTGAAAGATACCGGCGGACGATGCCGCATTTACGCGCCGGTAGGTGCCCATCGCGATTTGCTGGCCTATTTGGTGCGCCGCTTGCTGGAGAATGGGGCAAACTCCTCGTTCGTTCACCAAATCGTGGATGAGAGCGTCAAGCCGGAGACCATCGCCGAAGATCCCTTCGCGGCTTTGTCCACGGCCCAAGCCCCCAGCGGATTGTTCCATCCTGCCAGAATCTTTGGCCAAGACCGTATCAACGCCAAGGGCTTTGACCTGTCAGATGTGGAGACGCTGGCCGAAATCGAAGCAGCGCGCGCGATCGACCTGCCGGATGCTGAGCCGTTGACCGCAACTCAAGCCAGCGATTTGCCACCCGCAAGCGCTGTGCTGAACCCCGCCACAGGCCAGGCCGTCGGCAAAGTGGTGGCCGCTAGCCCGCAGTGCTTAGAACAAGCCATTTGCGATGCTCGGCCTTGGGATGAGCCCGTTGCCCAGCGGGCCGCTGCTCTCAGGCGCGCTGCCGATCTCTATGAAGCGAATTTTGGCTTGATCTTTGCGACCTTGGCCAAAGAAGCGGGTAAGTCGCAGTTGGATGCGGTCGGCGAGTTGCGCGAAGCGGTCGATTTCTTGCGCTACTATGCAAGCCAGGCCGAAGAGCAGGACCCGCGGCCTCGTGGTATCTTCACCGCGATCTCGCCCTGGAACTTTCCCTTGGCAATCTTCACCGGGCAAATTGCTGCCGCTCTGGCATGCGGCAATGCGGTCCTGGCCAAGCCCGCTGAACAGACGCCGTTGATAGCGGCCATTGGGGTGCGCCTGATGCACGAAGCAGGGGTCCCGAAATCGGCTCTGCAATTGCTTCCAGGCTCGGGCAGTGTCGTTGGCGCTGCTTTGACCTCTGATCCACGCATAGCTGGCGTGGTCTTTACCGGTTCGACCGATACGGCCTTGGTTATCAGAAGGGCCATGACCCAACATATGGACCCGGCCGCACCCTTGATCGCGGAAACCGGCGGGCTCAACGCTATGATCGTTGATTCGACCGCGCTACCCGAGCAAGCTCTGCGCGATATCTTGGCATCCTCCTTCCAGTCGGCAGGCCAGCGCTGTTCTGCTCTGCGCTGCCTTTACGTACAAGAAGACGTGGCCAAACCCATGATCGAGATGATCAAAGGCGGGATGGATCAATTGAGCGTGGCCAACCCCTGGGATTTGTCTTGCGACGTTGGACCGGTTATCGACGCCGACGCCCAGGCGCAGATCGCAGCCTATGTCGAAAATGCGAGCGCTGACGGTCGGGTTTTGCACCAACTGGCGAGGCCCAATCAGGGAACCTATGTGCCACCGACCCTGATAAAGGTTGCTGGCATTGAGGATCTGGAGCGCGAGATTTTCGGGCCGGTTTTGCATGTCGCCACCTTTAAGGCAGACGAATTGGAAGCCGTGATGCATGCGGTCAACGCCAAAGGCTACGGTCTGACCTTTGGCCTGCACACCCGCATTGATGGGCGTGTTCAGGAGGTGGCTGACGGCATTCACGCGGGCAACATTTATGTCAATCGCAACCAAATCGGCGCCGTGGTCGGCAGCCAACCCTTTGGCGGTGAGGGCCTGTCCGGTACAGGCCCCAAGGCTGGCGGGCCGTTGTATCTGAACCGTTTTTCCGCCCCCTTGGCGGCGAGCGACCGCGCCGATAGCGGCGCGAGCGACGGCACCTTTGCTGCGGCGGTCGGTCTTGATGCCTTGCAAGCGGCGCTTAGGGCAAAGGCCGGGCATGAAAAGGTACTACAGGTGCGCGAAATGCCTGGGCCAACTGGAGAGGCCAATACGCTGCGTTTGCTTCAACGCCCGCCTTTGCTCTGCATGGGGCCGGGCAGTGCCGCCGTTGAGGCCCAGGTCGCCGCTGTCGAGGCCCTGGGCGGTCAAGCGGTAGCCTGCATGGGGGCGTTGGATCCAAAGGACTTGACCGCGCTGGAA
This sequence comes from Alphaproteobacteria bacterium, assembly GCA_030432195.1. GTDB lineage: Bacteria > Pseudomonadota > Alphaproteobacteria > UBA7985 > JAUIBT01 > JAUIBT01. The sequence continues at coordinate 23 of JAUIHE010000051.1, read as the reverse complement.
GGTCTGAGTGCGGCGGTCTGGTG
>JAUIHE010000050.1 GCA_030432195.1 Alphaproteobacteria bacterium | reverse complement strand
AATGCTGCGCGCTCCGACAATGACAGAAAATGGGGTTCAATCCGCATGTTCACATCTGAATCGCTGGAGCCTGCCACGTCAAGGAAAACGCGGATCTCTCAGGAATCGGAGTATAAAATCATTTAAATGCGAAAAATCTGGTTCATTTTTAAGTAGCATCTAGACAAAAGCCCCACAGACAAAAGCCCCACAGACAAAAGCCCCACAGACAAAATGCCCCGCAGCTTGGCAGCGGCGGGGCACAGTGAGCGATGCTCGTCAACAAGGGTCGGTTTTTGGCCAGGCTAGCCAGCGCTTTTGATGAGGCTGCCGCCAAAGTTCAGCAAACCGGACAACAGCCCAAACCGCAAATTACCGCGATTGCGGTTACGCTGCTCGGTATAGTTGCTAGACAGCAGGCGCGATTGCCGACTGAGGTCGTCCAAGCCGGAATTATAACGCTGGCTGGCCTTCTTCATCGCAGCGTTGAAGTCATAGTCCGCGCTCTCGAGCAAACGACGGCGCTGATAGTCCGCTTCGCTCACACCGGCGGATTGATAGTCTTCGATCTGGCGCACCAGCCCCAAATCGGCCCCCTGCAATGCGTCCAAACGCGAACCGCTGGGCCGCAGCCCCGAACGCGCGCGCGACGTGCGCTGACGCGCGAGGGCTTCGCGCGCCTGTCGGCGTCTTTCTGCAACGTTGTCCATGAGCTTACGGACAGATTCATCATAATCAGACGTCGCGCGTTGGACGCGGAAATCGTAATTCTTTTTGAACTCGCCCTGGCTTTGTTTGAAATCACGCGACAGCTGTTTGCGGTCAGCGGCAATGGCCTGTCGGCCCATGGTGTAATTATATTTGTTGGCACGTTGCGCCTGGACATTGCTACGAACATTTGAAGCGTAGGCGGTTACGCCAGCGGCCAAAGTGCTAATGACCGTTCCAATAGAACACATGCATAGGTCTCCATTTTAGAGGGGAAGGAAAGTGTAAGAGAGTGTCGGCGCGTTTATCCACCAGCGGTTGAAATGCGCAGGGTCAGCGACAAGAGCGTAAAGGGGTAAGGATCTTGTTGTTGCCACGCCAGGTTCGTTCGCCGGCGCCACCCGCCTTCGTCTTGCTTCTGACGCACCAGGCCGCTGAAGGCACGCGGCAAAGGCCCGTCAGGATCGTCGTCCAACGCCGCCTCATCGAAGGCGAGCGGGCGCAGCTTGTCTAGACTGGGGCCCGCTTGCAGCCCCCAGGAGCGCCATACCTTGAAGCCAACTTCAAAAATTGCGCGGGGCTTGCCGATCGCCGAGCCATCGTTGCCGCCGACGTCGATATCAAGGATTTCGCCTTGGGTCGCAAAGGGCAGACCAATTTGAACCTTGTCGGCGGGCTGGGGCAAGGTTACGGTGCCGCCCGTAGGAACCAGGTCGCTCAGGGCCTGGCCATCAGCCAAGGCAATCAGCGACAGCCCCTCCAGGTGATCCAAGCCTGTCAGCTGGGTCATAGCCGTGCCGGAAAAGCCTTTACCCGCATCGACGAAAAAGGCCGTCTCCAGCGCGCTTTCGTAGCTCCAAAAACTCTCCAAGTGCTCAACGAAACGACGGGTCTGACCACCAACCTCACGTTTGACGACCAACCAGAGATCATCCGGTGAATTGTCAACTCCAGCGACGCCCGTGTTGGGCTGTGGAATGGCCGTGATGCTTTCGACCTGGGCGTCATCCGAACCCACTTGACCAGCGACATCGTGGCGGCTCCATCCGATAACTTCGCGGCTGGTGTCATACGACAAGCAGGCCAGTTGGCCATCGCGCCGTGCGATCCAAAGCAAGCCGTGCGGGGATTCCTGAAACGCCATGCGCACACCACCAGAAATCATGATGTGATCGGCAAGCAAACTCTCATCGACCGCGCTGTAATGGTCCACACCGTTATCGAGGCGCAGCGAATAGAGCTTGCGCTGAGCGCGGTTTAAGAACATGAGGCTGTCCCCCACCAACACGGGTGGTACCCCTGCCGAAGCGGTGGCGTGCTGACGACGCGCTGTGACCGTGCTGGGCGATAGGCCCTCGCTTGAGCTTGAAGAGCGCACCACCCACACGCCGGATTCGGTACCAACCAACAGGTTTGCATTCAGCGATGCCAACCAATGAATTTTGTTTATTTGGTTGTCATTCAGCGTTCCGGAAATCGCGTTGGTGGCCACAACGGTGCCGTCCGCTTCCGTGGGTTCAAAGTTTTCATAGTCCGCAACTTGCGACATCCAGAAGGTCTGAGGCCTTTCAGCGGTCGCCGCGAAAACGAGCCGCTCTTCATGGAACATCACCTGACTTGGGTAGTTGCCGGGGTAGAAGGCATCAAGCTGCCAGCGCCAGGTCTTTTCGACCGTAATGCTCTCCACCAGCTGAGCTTCGGTTGAAGAGGTGACAGAGGCGATCGTGCCTTGCTGCCAAGCGGTGTCAAAAAAGCGAATATTGCGACCGACCCAGGTGTCGTCGAAAGGCTGCCCTTTTACTGCAACCACCGCGCCGGCGGTCACCGTCAATTTGAGCCAGCGCTTGGTATTCTGTGAGTCCCACGCAGGACTCGTAAAGGGCATGACTTCCAGACTAAAAGCCGAATTTGACAGTCTTTTCAGGCGTTGAGGTGGATGGTTAGAGTGCACCAAGAACAGCACATCAGCGTCTTGCGCAAAGCGCACATCGGCCAACTCTTCGCTGGCATAGGGTGTGGCAAGCTCATAGGTTAGCCCCTCAGCCATGAGCGGCGCACGATTGGTGTAAAAGCGCATGCAACCAGGGGCCAGCTCGATCACATAAGCCTCGTCGGCAGCATAGCGAAAGGGGATCAAGATCGCCGGGCCGTCGTTTTTGGTCGAAGCCACAAAGCGCGTGCCAGGCCGCCGATGCAGCTCGCCACGCGCGCCCACAATGGCGTTGCGACATGTCTTGAGACCTTGGCGGTAGGCGGTGACATCCACGCGCCCATACGATAAGGGGGAAATCTCTCCAAAGCCAAAGGAAGGCTGGTTGAGCGTTAGCCGAGCCATGATGCCCCCCCTTGCAGGCCACGCGCACCCATCCAATCGGCGGGATCGGTATAGCTGGCCATGCCCTGTTCACGCGCGTCCACGCTGACTGCGGCACGGTAGCGTTCGCGCGCTAGGTCTGCCAGGCGCTCAACGCGAGTTGCGCTTTCAGTCAGTTTAGCGGCCAAGCGCACAGCCAGCTCTGCAACAATAACGTCCGCCAGCAAAGCATCCATCAAGGCGGGATCGCTCAGACGGCGTATGAAAAGAATGGGCAGGGAACTGGTTTGGTTGCAGGCAATGACCCGCTTGTTTGCCCCGCCATCGTGTAGGGCTTCAATGCGCCAATCCAGGGTCTGGTTGGGCTTACCCACTTCCAAGACGCGCAAGCAATAGTCGGGGGCTTCTGGCAGAGCAAATGCCGTGCTGTAGCCCCAAGATGGCGCGACTGCCAGTGGCTCCAACACTTGGCGCATCTGGGCCGAGTTCCAAGGGTAAGCTCGCAAGACGGCATCAATGACTTGGCCGTGAAGGCGGTTGACGAGTTTGGCTTCTGGCGAGCCCTCGTCGAGCGCGTCAATCGAAGATGCGCCCACAAGATCGAGCGCGTTGTTACAAAGATCAATGAGGTTCATGGTCGCCGCTTGCTATCCTTGGAAATGGAATGTTGCGATGCGGCAGGTCCGGGGAAAAATGCCAGGACCTACCGACATCAAGGCGTTCAAATCACGAGAAATCAGCGCGCTTCGATCGGGATCTCCCGGCCAAGCTTATCGCTGCTCAATCGCCAAAAACGCTTAACTGAAAGTCATGGGGGAGTTATCGACACACTCGATAACCATTACCTTGCTTTCGTGAACGCGCGCGCCACCAACCGACATTTCGACTTGCAGCTGCTGGGCATTGATGCCGTAGTCTTTGGCCGGGTTGATCTCTGACGTGATCGGCAACAGCTCACCCATCAACAAGCCAGAACGCAAAATGGCCACACACGAACGCACGGGCGTTCCAACATCGTCCTTCATTGGCAAGATCGGATCGAAGGTACCCGTTGAGCCATCGACTGCCGCCCCGCCAATGGTTTGGGACAAATCCAAATAGTCATCGACGACGTGGAAATGCGCCCCTGCGAAATACGGCAGAGAGGCATCCATCAGCCGACGACCTTCATAGTAGTCCGAAGAAGTCACCGTTGGGCTGTTGAGCAGATCGTCTTCCTGCTCGCTGGTGATGAACAAGGTGATAGGGTCATCGCGGTCAGGCGAAACGCGGCGCAACATCTTGACCGCTTGCTTGACCTTAGCCAGCGTCAAGCCAGTGCCACCGTGCGCGATGGTCTGGCTAGCGGGCAGTGTTACGGCGGTGTTGCCGTACTTATCGACATAGTTGGTGCCAATCGCTGCATCAATGGCGCAACGATCCCACTCGCGGTTGGCACCCGAAGCCCAGGCCTGAGCCAGCGGACCGGTGGGGTCCGAATGCTGGCGCAAGGTGTCGAAACCATCGAAGCGTTCGGAGTTCCAATAGTCCTTCTGCTCCATCCAACGGCGGAACCGAGCGGTTTCCGTTACGGGAACTTGAACATTGGAGCTGGTCTTTTGAACCAAGGAGTTAGAGCCGACCAAGTCAAAAGCCTGACGTTCGCCGCTCACGGGTTGCAGGGTGACCGCCGCACGCAGGTGCGAGGACTTTTGTTGCCACAGGAGGCGCAGGCCGTCCAAGAATGTGACGTTCAAAGCAGTTGTATCGGAAAATGCCATAGGGCGTTGATCCTTTAGAAGTTAGGAATGGGCAGGAGCTTGTTTCGGCGCGGCCTTGGCTTTGCCAGGCGTGCCGCTCTTGCGGGGCTTGGCCGAGGCCTTGGGCGCGTCGTCAAGCAGGACGGCCGCCAAGGCGCAAACGCGCCGTTGGACCGACTGGGTCGTCACCAGGCCTTCGGCTTTGGCCTGCCGCAGGGCCACCAAGTGAGCATAGGTGGTGCTGGCGTCTGCGCCCTCAGGCAGCGCTAGCTGTTCGCTCAGTTGGGCCAAGGTCGATGCGGGGTCGTTGACCAGCGCGTTGGGATTGGCCAGTGCCAGTTGCAGCAGTTCGCCGCGCAACCAGACCTGACCGTCGATGATGTGAGTTGCTGGGATCATGGGTTAGCCTCCCGTTACCAACGCAACCGGCAGCGCTTGACCGCGGCCAAAGCCGACCGAGCCCTGTGCGTCGAAACCGGGCAAGGCCCCGCTCGCCAAAGCGGCAATCTGGGCGAGCTGACTGCGTAGACCTTTGGCCTTGGCGTGCTCAGGGTGTGCTGGGTTCATGAAGGCAGCCAGGTGCTGTTTGTCGGCAGACAGGCGGGCAAGCTCCGACTTGGCCTGCTCAGGGGTGATGTCACCGCCGATCTGTCCTGCTGCAAACGAGTCTTCGTCCAGCACCTCACCGATGCGTGCCAAGGTGTCGAGCAAACGCAGCGAGTCAACTTGTTCAGCCAACAGCTCCAGCTCGTCTTGGGTGAGGCCGATAAAGCGCGCGGCAGCGCGTGCCGCTTCTTGCTTTTGTTCGAACCGCGGTCCCCAAATGCGCAAGATCTCATCGTTGACCATTTGCGCTTCCAGCTCTGCATCCGCGTCATCATCAGCCATGGCTTGTTGGGCCAGCATGATAAAGGCGTCGTGCAGGGCCCGCGCTTGGTCACGAGACAGGCCGACCGCGAACATGAGCTGCTTCATGGCCTCGCCCATGTCCTCATCGTACCAATCGGCCCCAAAGGGCTTTTCAAACTGGTAGTCCAAGGGCGTCGTGGCATCACAGACATGGCCTTGTGGGCCAGCCAGATAGGCACGGGCAAGCTCTTCGAGGCTCATGGCCTGAATTTTTGGGTGGACTTGCAGATCGGGCGGCAGGAAGACCTGCCAGCTGGGCGCTGCCGTGCCTACTGCAACAGCGTTCGGCACGCCAGCGTTCGGTGACACGCCCCCGCTCGCGGCCATCGGGGCTGCCGTCAGGGTTTGTTGCTCCATGTGAGCTCCTTTGTGGTTGGGGTGAGTTGAAAGGCTCCAGCCAACCCAAGACACCCCGGACAACTGGCATGGAGCCAGCCGTCCAGGGCGCTTGAGCGGTGGGGAGATTGGAAACTTGGGTCGGTCGTGCGAGCGGGCCTTAGCCCTGCTGCATGAGGCTCAACAGCTCTTCATCTGACAGGCGCGCCATCGACATGATGTGCAAATACACATCGCGCTGACCTTCGTTGAAGAGCGTCTGGTGAGCGTCGCCCGGCGCATAGCTGGAATTCAGCACGTTGGTATAGCGCGCCAGATCAGTTACGATACGCTGTCCGTCTCGGCTCTCCACGAAACGGCGATACGCCTTGGCCAGCCCCTCTTGTTCTTGCGGGCTACGATGACCCCAAGCGTTCTTGAGCCAGCTCAGCGCGGTCGAAAACGGGTGGCTCATGAGCGGTTCTCCTGGTCACTGTGGCCCCCATTGCCCCGCCTAGGGGACGCGGATGCTAGCGGACCGCCCGCCGGGCCGGCGGAAGTCGGCTGCTCTGCGCCGATGGCCTGAAGCAGCCCTTCGACGCTCCCCGTAGGGCCAGCTTGATCGCCCGGCACACGCGCTCCAGGCGTCCCGTCGGCCGCCGCTTGGGCTTGGTCTTGTTCGGCCAAGATCTGACGCATGATTTCGTCGCGTTCACGTATAACTGCCTCCTGCGATTTCAGCACATCGTTTGGCACCCCAAAGGCATCGGCAATGGAACGCGCGGCCTGGTCAAAATCAAAGTGCTGCAAGATCTGCGGCGCCACCTCTGCTAAGGGACCAAGGGTCTGATAGTTGCGCATAATTGCATTGGCTTCGGAGGTCTTTTGCGCCCGCGCCAGAGGCGAGAGGTAGGTGACCTTGAAACCAGGCTGGTCGAGCAAGCTATCCGGCGGGGTGGGAATTTGCCCAGCGCGCGCCAGCAAGGCATAGACGCGATTTAGAAGGGGGTTCAAAAACTCGGTCTGGATGCGCCCCATATAAGGCGCCATGAGCCGCATTTTTTCATCCTGACGCCCTAAGAACTCGGTTGCGGTCATGCTGGGACCGTCGGCCATCATCAGCAATCCCGCGTGGAAAGCATCGCGAATAGCCGCGCGACGCTGTTCCTCCATCTCCAGCGTCAGCGGCACGTTGGTGCCCAAAGTGAAGGGCTCATACATGCGCCGTCCGTTGTGATCTAAACCACCGACGATTACCGCACCAGGATGCGTTTTGAGGCCCTGCATGCCGGTCTCATGTGGCACCAAGATCGGCGGATCAACGGCCTTTTGCGCGGCCAAAAGCGATGTCTTCGCCATGGCATTGACCGTGCGGATGTCGGGCAGCGCTAGCATAGCCTGGCTGGAGCCATAGACCGCGCCGCGCGCCAACGACCAGCGTGCAACCTGATAGGGCAGTTCGTCATAGCCGGACTGGGCGATCAGCTGCTCATCATCCAAATTGATGTAAGCGCTGCGATAGAGCTTGCCGCTGGGGCCAGCTTTGCCCGGCTTATAGGCGGCGTTGGGCTCGACCAGATGCAAGAGGCGTATCGGCTGATCGCCGCGGCCCTTTTCGACCAGCTCACGAATGCTGGGCGCGTCCAGTTGAGGCCAGGTCTTGAGCATTTGGCGGGCGGTCAAGTTGAAGGCGCGATAGATGGTATCGACCTGCCCGTTTGCATCTTGATCCAAATAGACTTCCGACAAGGGCCGGGTCTGAAAATTGAGACCCTCGAAGGCACCGCTGTGCGGGTTCTTGCGCGCATCGACATAGAAGACCGCGGTGCCAAATGCCGCTAAATCGCGGAAGAAGTCCGGCACTTGCGCATAAAATCGGTTGCCCGAGGCCGCGAGGGCTTGGCGTATGATGTCCTCGACATCCCGGAACCAGCGCTGAACGGCTTCTTCTTGCAGCAAAGCCGGGAACGGCGAAGACAGACTGAACCAATGGCTGGCAGGGTTGGTAATCAGGCCATAGATACCGGCTGCCAGGTTCTCAGATGCCATCAGCGCCGTTGCGTCGAAAACCAGCGAGTCAACCGGCGCCCGATTGGCCTGGCTTTGGCTAAAGTCATCGCGAGTCGGCAAGACAAACTGGGCGATCTCGCGCCATTTCGACTCCCAAGGGCTGCGCAAAGATTTGAGCTGTTGGAAGCGGTCGATAGAGGCCCGCAACGTTTCGATATTTGGGCGGCGAAGGCGTTGCGCGCTGCCTGACCCAATCAAGTTGTCGCCATGGATCGGATCTTGCATATGGGGATCATTTCTCATCATGCGGCCTCACCGAGCGCGCGTTGCAGGGTTTGGCGCTGCCAAGTGGCGTCATCATCATCGTCGTCGCTGGTTGCCGCATCAGCCCCGGGCGCTGAGACGCCGGAAGCGCGGCTTTCGCTTAAGTGAGCGGCTTCAAAGGGGTCACACTCGGGATCGGGGGGCGCAAAACCCGTGCCACCGGCGTACAAGGGGCGCACCGGCAGCTCCAAATCCCGCAAACGGCAGCCAGCGCGGGCGGATGTGGGCATATCAATCCAAGCGTCTCGATAGTCCTCCCACAGCAAGCGCTCGTCCTCGCCGCGTGCATCAAGGGTTTCGTCTAGATTGCCGTAGCTGAGCAAGTAGTCGGCAAGTTCAATCTCGCGACGGCGCAGCGCGCGCAAATCGTCCCAACTGCAATGCAATGGAAGGCTCATGGAAATCTCCAACAGGTAAGGGGGGTGTCTGGCAGCAAAACGCGCCCGGCGGCCGAGCCGCTAGGTTGCGGCACAATCAACAATCAAAGCCCAGCCCGGCCAGCTCGATGGGAGCTGCGGTGTGAGCAATAGCAAGGCACGGGCTGAGCACCTTGGCGGTTAAAGGCGTGTTCGGCGTCCAAATCACGGGATCTTGGCCGTCAAGGGCCAGGCTTGCGCGTCGCAAGCAGCCTTGCGCATCGACGGACCAACGCCAGTGCTGGCGCGCACCCGCAGGGATCTGCAAATTGACGCGATGATTTGCGGTCCCACGCTCATAGTCGCTGAAGGACTGCCCGTGACAAACGTAGGCGCCATGCACCATGAAATCGTAGGCAAAGGCCGGCCCTTCTTTTCCCGATGGGTCGCATAGCCCCAGCATATAGAGCGCCTGTTCGTCTACCACGCGCAGATCGAAATACAGCTCGCAGGCGCGGTGCTTTGGCAGGTGCAGATCCTGCCAAACCAGCCAGTCGCGCCAGCGTGCACCTTCCCGGCGCAGCGCTAGCCCGCCGAAACTGGATCGCAGATCAAAAATCGCGTTGTGCCAATGACCTTCACTGCCCGACCACGCGCCACCTGACCCGAAGACCTCGTTCGGTTCGAAGGCCTTGGCCTTGTAGTTTTTTTGGTTTGATCCTTCGGGCGATGACTTGGAAGGCCGACGCAGATTGCCCTGCGTTGAAGTGGTCAAGCTGCGGTCCGCAAACTTTGTTTCCAAGGAGACGGATTGACTAGTCATAGGCTTCCTCTGCTGCAATGAATTGAACGCGCCCATCCAGTGCGCGCGCCGATAGGGCAGCGCCTGCACGAGTGGTGAAGCACCCGCCTTGCCGACCAATTTCAAAAACCAAAGCGTCGCCGCCGTTGGCGAAAATCTGTAGAAATCCTTGCGTCTGGCTTAGGCGCGACGGCAGCACCTGGATCCAACGCTGACGAACCACATTGCGGGCAGCCTCAAAAACAGGGCAAGCCTGACCGTCTTGCAGATCGAAGACTTGGCGCCCGGCGCGTAAGACAGAGGGCGGCTCGATCTGGCACCGGCAAACCTCTTCTTCGCCCTGACGCACCTCCAGGCCCGCCGGAAACTCGGCTGCCATGCCTGCCATATTGGTTTGTATATACATGATATTCTCGTTTTGTTCGCTTAATTAGCTGAAAGCGCCAACCGAAGATCCACGTCCAACAGCCAGCATCCCTCAACTCTGCAGTCGCCTGGAACCCAGCAGGCGAATTGCCAGGGCGCAGACAGGCAAAGGGTTTTTTCTATTCCCATGACAGCAGTTCCCAACTCCCACAGGGCGAGCCTTCTTGCCTGGGCAAAGCTTTCTTCTGGCCGCTTGCGCAGCAACCAAACCGACAGGCGAGCAGGCGCATCATAGGCGCTGGCATATTGGTCCAGCCGTGAACGGCCCTTTTCGCCGGTACCCCGCGAGATTACCGGGCGCAACGACAGATCAAACTCAGCGCGCGCGAGACCCAGCTCCGCCCCACTAATCCAGGGCGTGAGCCGATTGGGAGCGTCCAACAAGCAGACCTGGCGTGATGGCTGGGCCCCGGCGGTCTTCAGGACAGCTGCCATCCGCGGGCTGGGGGGCGAAAACAAACCGGGCACGATCCTATTCATTGGAGATGCTGGGCTTCTTTGTTTGCCCGGACCAGGTCATTCGCCAGGACCGGTTCATTCGTTGCCGACGGCTCGGGGGAATCGGTGAAAATGGAGTAGACGAGGAAGTCCTCGCCCAGTTTGCCGTGCCGCTGGAAGCGCGCTTCTTCGCGCATTCCGAGCCACCGCATCCAGCGATGCGCAATGCGATGGTCGGCGTGCGAAAGCGCCACCCCCTTTCGCATCCCCAGCTCGACCAGCCGCGGCTTGATCTGCTGCTTGATGTAGCGCGATGCAGGTTTTGCAATGGTCCGCCAAGCGCTGGAGGCCGCGAAACCCAGCATGAACAAGCCGGGGTGTTGTTCCACCGCTGCCCAGATCGCGACCGGCTGCTGGTCAACAAAAAAGCCCTGTTGAAGGGCTTGAGGAGCGCTGAAGGGGCGCATTAGGCTGATCGGATCGTCATCAAAAGAGGTGGCGCGCAGTTCGGCTAAATCCTCCGGTCTTAGGCTCTGGGCCAGCGTGTCAATTTCCTGCGGCAGCGCGCGACGTGCTTCAAATCGTGTCGTCATAAATCACCAGTCAAAAGGGTTGAAACGAGTATCCGTTGCGCCCCGTCGCGATGCTTTGGGGGCCATGGGGAGCCGGGCATGCGGCAAAGCCATAAGGGCATAGCGGGTCGCTGCCATCAGATCATCTTGCTGCTTTACAACCTGCCCATCCTTGCGGTGATACAGGCGAAACTCCTCAAACCAGTCGGCACAAGGGGCAAATACCTTGAGCCGCCCTGACTGCAAACGCTGATACATGAGCATGAGTCCGGCTTCGACCGAGTTGCCCCCTTCGGGAAATTGAACCGGTCCTGGCAGCATGGCCATGCCTTCTTGGCGATAGAGCGCGGCCAGTTGTTGGCCAGAGCCCTTGTCATGCTGCAAGCCATCGTGCGGCCAACCCCAAGGCAGGCCAGGATCGCTAAACTCAGCCCCCCATTGTTTCAGTGCAGCGGCGTGTACGCGCGGCGTCTGCTGCGATTGGCGATAGGTCTGGGTCACGTACATGACATCCCCTTCACGGTCCCACCAAACCAGCACCGCCGCGGTGGGATGGTCCCAGCCAAAGTCAAGGGCCGCCACAAGTGGCCAATGCGCCGGGCGCGCAAAGGGATCGCACTTCACCACCTCTTCAGAAAACGGGAAAATGCGCCCCGAACCCACCGAAGGTTCGCCATAGACGCGTGCCTGCCGCTCATATTCAGGGTAGGACTCAATAATGGTGGCCCGCTGCTCAGCCGAATAGTGCTCGGCATCAAACAAGGTCATTTTGGTTACGTGCCTAGCCATGCTGGGCCTCACCGCTGGCATGGTCGCCCTCGGCCCCTGCTTGGCCCTTCGGTTGCCCCCTGCCCGCCCGCGCAGCCCCCGCCTTGGCGTCTCCCAAGAAACGTTGCACAACGCTGGAGTAGCCCTTGAGGGGCGTAAAGGTCATCATGACGATGCCGCCGGTCGCATTGGTGCGCGTTAGGCCTTCCATATAGATATCCTCCGGTGGCTCTTCGTCGAACCAGACCAAATCTAGGCTTGGGCCCTGCCACTTCTCGCGGCCTTGGGCATAGGATTTGAAGCTCAAGCAAGACAGTCCGCCCGAGCGATGTTGCACCATCACCTGGTCTAGCGCGCCGGCCCCGCCTGGAATGCGGGTCACGTCCCGCAACCAATGGCGCTCCAGAGCAGCCTGTCGGGGTTGGTTTTCCGGCGCGGCTTTGGCCAGGCGACCAATCAAGATTCGCTGGGGGTTGTCGCGCGTCGATTCAGCGGTCACGCTGGCCGCCCAGGCATTGATCGGTTTGTCAAAACGCCTCCCTTGCCACCATTTTGGATAGTGGCCGCTCAGGTGCATCGCGACCTCAAATCCGGCGCAGGTTGTCTTACCCAACTGATTGCCCGCCATCAGCAAGCGTTCACGCATATCGCGCCCAGCCTCGTGAAAGCTGCGCTGTTTGGCGAAGGGACGATATCGACTAATCGCCGTCCGTTGGCGTTGGTGATAGGTCTGCAGAAGCGTCAGCAAGTCCCGTTTCTTTGAGAAGGCTACGGATTTGGGCATCAAGATCATCATCACTCATGTCATTGAGACTTTGCGCGTCCAGATTTTGCGCACGCGCGAGCCCATGAAGGTCAGTGAGCTGCTTGAGGCTTTGTGAGGCGACACTCAGGTTGCCTTCGCTCTGCGCGAGGGCGTAGAGCTCCAGCAAACGCCTGGTCTGGGTCTCTAGGCTGATATCGCTGTTGCTATCAGAACGTTGTGCTTGCGCGCGTGGCGCTCGCGTCTTGGGGCTTTTGGCGCCAGTGTCGGCGGCATTGGTCTTTTCTCTAGCCATGGAGCCCGCCTTGCTTTGTGGCATCCAGCTCGGCAAAGACAGCAAGCAAGCAATCCAGCGCACGGCAACATCGCGCCTTGTTGGCCTGAATGGTCGTCAAGATCTGCTCCGTAGATCCGCCAACCAGGCTCTCGATCAGACGGCACTGTTCGCTGGGCAGGGCCTTAAGGACGGCTGTGTATCGCGCCAAAGCTTTGATTTTGCGTAAATGGCGTTCGTCGTTGGGCACACTGTGCGCCAAAAGCTGGCTGGCCTCATAGCGGGCAACGCCGCCGTTCGCCGCAAAGGCGCGGTGCTGGTCCTCGCACAAGCGCAACAGCGCCCGCAAACGCCGGGAGGCGCTTCTATCCTTCTCACCGGGTAAGCGCAGCAGGTCGTGAACCAGAAGGCGCTGTGCCAGGCTCCGGGCCGCCGGACCGTTCGCCCTGCTCTGGCTTCGTTTGACCACTGGCGCAGTGTTGAGTCCAACAGCCGACGGCAAAGGCGCAAGACGGCGCGGCCGCCCAGCGCGAGACCGGGAGGAAATCATATTTGCAGTCATAGTAACCGTATGTTTTATAGTTTTTTGGCTGCCAACATCCGGGCTAGGCGAACAGCGCGTGGGCCTTGGCGTGCGCGTCTGATTTGCTGCTAAACGGCACGGGTGCATACCCTTGTGCTTCCATGAGCTGACGCACGCGCTCACGCCCATCCAGTGGCGTTTCGCACTCGATGTATGCAATGGCGTGGCCCAACGTCATTAGCCGAGCATGCCAAGGCGAACGCATTGCTTGCGCACGCCGCTTGTAATTAAGCTTGAGCAGCAGGGTTTTGCCACCGGGCCCCAAGATCAGAAAATCAGCCAATTTTAGAAGGCTGAAATGCCCGCCGGAACCATCACAGGGCTTCGTCGCATCAGCGGCAGCGGGTTCCTTGCATTCAAGCGACCCAACGCCCTGTTTGGCCGTTCCTGCCTCCCTCTTCTTCCAATCCAGGCCTTGCCCATGGCCTTTTGGCTCGTGGCGGTTTCCTTGATGCGATTGGAACGGCAGTCTGGCTTGCGGATCTCGGCTAACCCGACGCGGGACAACCGAAAAATCGCCTTCAAAGCGGGTTTCAAAAACAAACTGTGCCCCCTGATTTTGCAGCATACGCAACTCGTGGAATGCCGCGCGGACAAGGGCCGCGCGATCAAATGTCGGGCGTTTGTCTCCAGATACTCTGGGCATGCTTCCTGTCGTGCTTTTGGTCAAATTCAGTTTGGCAAGCCCCTGCTTACCGGTCTGAGGTTTCAGTACGAGCCGAGCTTGCTTTGCGCCCGACGGCGATGATGTGGCGTGTTGTGTGATCCCTTGTGTGTCTGTCACGGTAGCTCTCTTCTTATGTCTCGTGTCAGCGAATTTCTTATCAGCGGACGTTTCGCCAGTGTGAATTTTGCTAACATTACGTGAACAAAACGTCAACACGGAAAAGAACGTTTTTTTAAATTTTATGGTGCCGCCAGATTTTGAGCCACCTAGAGTTGCTTTTGTATATCCATCAAGATTATTGTTTTGCAACCATATTTTCTAAAAAAATCCCTGTTTTCGCGGAAAATTCCATCGCTCGAATTTGTTGTAAGCTTTCAGCGATCAGCAAGAACAACAAATGGGTTTGGAGGAGACAGCAAAGACTTTTCCCCAGGCCAAGGCCGGGCTATACTGTCTTAAGATAACCTCTCAGGTTGCCAAAATTAGGGACCGCCGCAGCCATGGCCGCAAAAAGAAGCAATATCCGGTTACTCAAACGGCGTCTAAAACGTCGGGCCATGAGCACGCCTAGCAAAGGCGGATTCGATCCCGCGGCCACTATTACCTATTCGCGCGAGGTCACCTCTAAGCCCAAGCGGGTCTTGGTGCGCAGCCTGGAAAACCTGACCGGACGTATCAAGCTGGTCAAGATTGCCAGTAACTATCAAGACGATATCAACGACAACAATGACTTCTGGTCGGTGGCGTTTGACCGCCTAAAGCTGAATTTGGTCGTCGGTGGTGAAGGCATGGCGGGTCTTCCCAGCCAGGGGCCGACGGTGTTTGTCGCCAATCATCCTTATGGCATTATTGACGGCTTGTGTTTTGGTCGCCTGCTGTCGCTGGTCCGCTCAGATTTTAAGATTCTAACCAATTCGGTTTTGTGCCAAATCCCCGAAGTGCAAGACAACCTGCTGCCGGTCAGCTTTGAGGAGTCTCGCCGCGGCATCGAAGTCACCCTGAAGAGCCGCAAAACCGCTCTACAATGTTTGGCCGATGGTGGGGCAATCGGGGTGTTCCCTGGTGGAACGGTCTCCACATCTGCAAGAATGCGCGGGCGGGCGATTGACCCAGAGTGGAAAAACTTTACGGCCAAAATGATTATCCGCTCCAACGCCACCGTTGTTCCTTTGTATTTTGAAGGGCAAAACAGCCGCCTATTTCAGATCGCAAGCCATCTGTCATCGACCCTGCGCTTGTCCTTGTTCCTCAACGAGGTGCACAAAAAGATCGGCGATGATATAGAAGTCATCGTAGGCAAGCCCATTGATCCAGCGCGCCTGGCTGAGCTGAAGGGCAATCCGACAGAACTGATGGAAATGCTGCGCGTCGAGACCTACGGCCTGTCGGGCAAGCCTGTGCGCAAGGGACAGTTTGGCTGGCCCCACCGACCGACCAAGCCCCTGTCTGCGCAAGGATCGCAAGACGGCTCGCGCCCGGTTGGGTCTTCACGCTGATCCCTAGAATTCCTCGCAACCTCCTGCTTCCCCGGGCGATCCCCTGCGCCCCTTTTGCTGATTGAAAGGCCAATTCATGTTGAACGTCGCTATCTTGGGTGCCTCTGGTTACACCGGTGCGGAACTGCTGCGTCTGCTCCTTAACCACCCGAAGGTCGCGATCCGCGCATTGACCGCCGAACGCCATGCCGGCAAGCCCTATGCGCAGGTTTTCCCGCAATTTGCCATGCTGGACCTGCCCGACCTGCAAAAAATCGACACCCTAGACTGGAGCGGCATCGATTTTGTATTCTGCGCCCTGCCGCACGGCACCACCCAGCCAATCATTGCGGCGCTGCCTAGCCATGTACGGGTGGTTGATTTGTCGGCGGACTTCCGCTTGGAGACCCCCGAAGCCTACGAAGCCGTCTATGGCGCACCGCACGAACAGCCCGCGCTGCTCAAAGACGCGGTCTATGGCTTGAGCGAAATTGAGCGTGAAGCCATTTCTAAAGCGCGCTTAGTGGCAAATCCGGGATGCTATCCCACCGGCGCCCAGTTGCCTCTAATTCCTTTGCTAGCAAAGGATCTGATTGACGCCGACTCACTGATTATCGACTCAAAATCTGGTGCGACTGGTGCTGGCCGCAGTCCCAAAGAAGGCCTGTTATTCTGCGAGGTCAGCGACGGCATCCACGCCTACGGCATCGGCACCCATCGTCACGGCCCTGAAATTGACCAAGGACTGAGCAAGGCAGCCGGACGGGATCTGCGCGTCCGCTTTACCCCGCACCTCATGCCCATGAGCCGGGGCATTCTGTCCACGATCTATGTCACAATGAAACCAGGTGTAGGGCTGCATGATCTGCGCCAAGCCCTGGAAAGCCGTTATGAGGGGGAAGCCTTTGTGCATGTGCTGGCCGACGGACAGGCACCACAGACCCGCCATGTGCGTGGGACAAACCACGTTTTGATCTCTTTGCACCCCGATCGCAATGCCAACCAGGCGATATTGGTCAGCGCAGAAGACAATTTGGTCAAGGGTGCCTCTGGTCAAGCCATTCAGAACATGAACATTATGATGGGTTACCAAGAAACCTTGGGCCTAACCTTGACGGCGCAGTTCCCGTAATTGGCCGCGACCACCGCCAACGCCGACGCCAGGGCCATCAGCGCAAAGTCCAGCGCGACGCAATTGGAGCCAAAGCAACACCAGGCTGCAATTGCGGTTGGGCTTTTTGGAGCAAAGCCCGAGTAAGCGCCGTCGATTGTGCCAAAGATCCGCAAGGGGCATTTGCGGCAGAAACAGATAGAGTGAGCGCGCCCTGTGAAGATAAGACAACGAAACACGCTCTAGATGGAATTTTGCAAAATCAGGTGGATAAGGGCTCAACGCCAGCCCTGGCGCCTCAAGCCTTGCCCAATAGCCGCTGCTACGCTTTTGGGGGCTAATCGCGCGGGTTGCGTACCGGCCTTCGGGGCGCAGCCGCATATAGCAATGCTTGCAAGAAAAACTGGGGCGACTGATGGGGCTCGAACCCACGACCTCCGGTACCACAAACCGGCGCTCTAACCAGCTGAGCTACAATCGCCAGACCAGGGCGCCATGACTAGGCGCGATGAAAACAAAAATCAAGGGCCTTTGTGGGGGCAGAGGCTCGAATGCGCAATTTTCTGCGGAGCGCAGCCCGAACAATCGGCCGCCGCAAGCAGAAAACCACTTCCACAAACGGCAAAAGCCGACCCTGTCCCTCGCAAGATCGGCTTTGCTTGTCGGCCAGCTGCTCAAAATCCACTGCGTGGTTTTGAGGCAAACTGATTAGAATTTGAACATAATGCCCGCTTCAACGCTGTGCTGACCACGTACAGACATCTCACCTTGAGCGGTAGCGAGGCCGGTTGTTGTGCGCAGTTGGAAGTCGCCGGACTCGACGTAGCGATAGCCAACTTTCGCGCCGACGTTTGCGGCAACCGGGAAGGCAATGCCTGCCATAGCCTGAGCAGCGGGTGCCCAATCATTAACCGTTGCGACCGTACCGCCTTGAGCAATTGAGCCGTCGATCAACAGGGCACCAACACCAAGGCCCGCATAGACAACACCCGCACCGGGGGCATTGAAGTCCAGATAACCATTTGCCATCGCGGCATAGTGGTTCATGTCGCCGGTCCAGCCGCTGCCAGCCATAAAGCTTTCAGGCGCCAGGTTGCCCGCGCGGCCTTCAACTTCAACACGCATAGAGGCAATGCCCGACTGGCTGTGCGCGACGGTAGCACCGATGCCAGCAAAGCCTTCCAGCTCGTCATTGCCGCCGGTCGTAATCATGTGGGTACCGCCAAACCGCAAGCCGGTGTCTGTGGTAACGACCAGCGAGCCACCAACGGTCAGGTAACGATCTTGAAGCCCAGCCAGGGCAGTTTGCGCCGCACCGGTAACTTGAGCTTGAGCCGAAAGGCTAGAAAAGCCGACCAAGGCGGCGGCGGAAATGAGAGTTGCAGCCAGGGCTCGCCAGGCTGACGCTTGAAATAAGGTGCGCATATGAAATC